>JBBRDW010000001.1:0-144875 GCA_038203525.1 Chitinophagales bacterium
ACGGTCGGCCTTATCAGTTAATCCATTTTCTCTTTCACGGATTTCAAAAACAGATTTACGAAGGTCGCGGTTCCATTCCAATGCATTCATGCTAAGGTCTAAATGGGCGTCTATTATAAACATGGTAATTAGGTAATTTTAAAGTGTAGAAATAAGTACATTTTGTTGCCCGTCTTTTGCACTACTATTAAGCTTTCGTTGCGTCGCACTCTTGTACATTCGGATCAAAACTGAACGGGGTCTGCACAATTATGATCATTATAATGATACACTATAATCGTTTTCCGCTTCATCCAATAAATGCCCAAAAATCCTCTTTTAGACATTTATCTTCCTATCCCGTGCAATTACACTCCATTCATCAACGGCATTGTGCGCTTCAATAACAACCGCTCTCTCATACAGAGCAACAGTTGGGCAAATATGCACAGGCACGCCATACAGCACATCGCCTACTTTAAACAAAGATGCATCAGCAACTTTTGCCACCAAGTGTTCTTCGCTTTGAGAAACCGGTAACACATCCGGCGCATTTAAAAAATACACCCTTGGAAATGGATTTTCGGCCGCAACAGATTTATGGCCAAGGTCAGTTGTAATCGTTGTTTCATTAACGATTGAAATCACTCTTGTAACTACCAAAGCGGCATAATCAAAAGGCTCATCAGGCATACCATGTTTATAACTCCAATCCCAAAATACAAATGTCCCGGGACTGCATTCAACACCCTTTCGCTGTGCGTGTATTGGAAAAGTTGGTGAACCTCCTGCTACAATTTTCAGCGGTAATTTTGAAATAGTTTCAATGGTTTCTGCGAGTATTATCACTTTGCTGTAAGCATCATCCACATTGCGTTTACGCTGGGCAATATCGGTATCCCGTATATGCCCGTCATAAGCATGCAGGCCAATAATTTTTATTGAGGGCAGCAATTCAACAGCTTCAAATAACTGTCCTGCATGCGATGGAAGAATACCGGTTCTGTTCATGCCGGTATTTAAATCAATATATAAATCAAGTAATAAATTATCTGCGGTGAAAACATTTGATAAATGTTCCGCTGCATGTATAGTATCTACCAGGCATGAAAATTTTGTTGAAGGATACCGCTTCACAAGCCGTGCCAGCCGGCTTACTTTAGGACCAACAGGCTGGTAAGCCAATAATACATCCGGTGCATTGATTAATGCCAGCATTTCTGCTTCGGCTATGGTGGCACATTTAAATTTTGTAATGCCTGCATCTAACATCATCCTGCACACTTCGGCTATTTTATTTGTTTTTACATGCGGACGAAGCTGCCTAACATCGCCGCCCACCATCGTTTTCAGCAGGCGAATATTTTCAATTACCCGCTCTTTATAAATAACCAGTGCCGGTGAATCAATGGTATCTATATTTTTGATATCGTACCAGGTGTTTCCGGTTAAAGGATCAGGAAAAGTTAAATCGTGCATTTTGTAAAGTTGAATGAAATGAAGATGTTTCCCAAAGATAGGCAGTACAAGAGTGCGACGCAACCATGCCGCTATGAAAAACTGAAGACGGATACATAAGCCTAACTGTATCTGGTATTTTGTTTTTTTTAACAAATTTTTTTTCAGCATCCTTTTAACTTCACCGCTTTAAAACCTGTTGATGAAAAAAGCGTTGATAATACTGAATTTTTTGCTGGTGGGCGCTGTAGCATATCTTTTCTATTTGCATTACAGCTATATTGAATCTGACAAACATAAACTGGACGATAACAAAGCCGCTGTTCAGAACTCCGTAAAGATTGCCTATTTTGAACTGGATACTATTCAGAACAATTATGAATATTATATTGAAGTAAGAGATATTCTTACCAAAAAAGACCAGGCCAATACTGACCAGCTTAATAAAATAAAAAATAATTACCTTAATAAAGCTAAAGAATACCAGCAGAAAGGAGCCAACCTTTCTCAAAACGAGCAAAGCCAGTACCAGCAGGTTTTAATGAAGCTACAGAACGACTACCAGGAAACAGAAAACAATCTATCGCAGGAGATGCAGGCAGCCTCTGCAGAAAAACTACAAGGCGTAAAAATGGCAATACAGGATTTTTTAAAAACCTATTGTGCCAGCAAAGGTTATGCTTATGTATTTGCTTCAAACGAAAGCGACTACCTTTATTATAAAGATACCATCAGGAATATTACGCCGGACCTGGTCGCGGGTCTAAATGAAGCATACAAAAAAAGTAAGATCAAGTAAACTTCAAACATATTTTATATCTTCAAACCCCGTTGTAAAAATCAACGGGGTTTTTTATAAATAATGGCTATGGTATTTGCCCGGCAATAGCCTTAAAACAAAAAGAACAATGTCTGAGAATTCCACTTCCTTTAAACCATCGCTGGGCCTAATGGATGCAACCATGATTGTTGCCGGCAGCATGATAGGTTCGGGTATTTTTATTGTAAGCGCCGATATGTTGAAAGACCTCGGAGGTTCGGGCTGGCTCATACTCGCATGGGGCCTTACGGGGTTTATGACGCTTACCGCAGCCATGAGCTATGGCGAACTAAGTGCCATGTTTCCTAAAGCCGGCGGTCAATATGTTTATCTTAAAGAAGCTTATAACCCATTGATCGCTTTTTTATATGGGTGGAGTTTTTTCGCTGTTATACAAACCGGCACGATGGCCGCTGTGGGCGTTGCTTTCAGCAAGTTTGCAGGGTATTTTTTTCCTGTATTAGAACTTAAAGACGAGAATATTCTGTTTACACTCGGCGCATTTAAAATTTACCCGGCTCAGTTGCTTTCCATTCTGCTACTTATGTTTTTAACTTACACCAATACCAAAGGACTAAAAGGAGGAAAGTGGATACAAAATATTTTTACTTCCACCAAGCTGCTCGCATTGTTTGGACTTATTGTCTTTGGTTTTTTTGCAGCCAAAGCAGAAATATGGAACATGAACTGGAGCGATGCGTGGAGCATGGCGAAAGCTACCAAAACAAGCACACCAAACGGTACGGATATCATTTCCTGGCAGCCGGTAATGGGTGCAGCAATGTTGGGCGCAATGTCCACCGCCATGGTGGGTTCCATCTTCAGCAGCGATGCATGGAACAATGTAACTTTCATAGCAGGCGAAATAAAAAACCCGCAGAAAAATATTGGCCTGAGCCTGTTCCTTGGAACCTTGATTGTTACCGTCATCTACATCTCCTGCAACCTGATGTACCTTGCCGTATTGCCGGTTAATGATATTGCCTACGCCCCAGAAAATCGGGTAGCTGTAGCTGCGGCAAATACTATTTTTGGAAGCATTGGCACCTACGTTATAGCTGTTCTTATTATGATCTCCACTTTTGGTTGTAACAATGGGCTTATCATTGCTGGTGCAAGGGTTTATTATACTATGGCAAAAGACGGCGTATTTTTTAAACAAGCCGGTACACTAAATAAAAATGGTGTACCTGCATGGTCGCTATGGGCGCAGTTTGTGGTAGCTTCTATACTTTGCCTAAGTGGCAAGTATGGCGATCTACTCGATATGGTTTCTTTTGTGGTAGTAATTTTTTACGTACTCACCATCGTGGGAATTTTTATTTTAAGAAAAAAAATGCCCAATGCAGACAGACCTTATAGAGCATTTGGTTACCCGGTACTCCCCGCCATTTATATTGTAATGGGTATAGCTTTTTGCACGCTTCTTATATTTTTTAAAAGCGATTATACCTGGCCGGGGCTCATCATCACATTAATTGGCATTCCACTTTATTATATTGCAGTTGCAAATAAGGCAAAGTAGTGTTTTTTGAGCCCGGCAGCAGTACATAAATGTATCACCTGTTGCGTCGCACACTTGTACTTCAGTAATTTATTGGCGCTTTTAACAGCCGGTACCTGTCAATAAAACAGAACTATGAATTTCGAAAAAATATTTAAAGATTTTACCAGCCTCAAAGTTGCCGTTATTGGCGATGTTAT
The DNA here is from genome assembly GCA_038203525.1 of Chitinophagales bacterium. Taxonomy (GTDB): domain Bacteria; phylum Bacteroidota; class Bacteroidia; order Chitinophagales; family Chitinophagaceae; genus Limnovirga. The sequence goes on from JBBRDW010000001.1 coordinate 3,962, forward strand.
GCTCGACACCTACTGGTGGGGAAAGGTAGACCGTATTTCCCCTGAGGCCCCCGTACCCGTTGTAGCAATGGATAAAAAAGAACAACGTATAGGTGGTGCCGGTAATGTTGCATTGAACACAGTATCTCTCGGTGCAGAAACCACGTTATTCTCCGTAACAGGCGACGATGAAGATGCAGAAATACTTATGAGCTTGCTTCAGGCAGAACATATAGATACAAAATACATCATCAAAAGCAGTGAACGCATTACCACCAATAAGATACGCATCATTAGCCGTAACCAGCAAATGCTGCGCCTCGATGCAGAAATTATCAGCAATATATCCAGCGAAGATGAACAGCTGCTGTACAATAATTTCACTTCTTTTGCAAAGCGTTATCAGCCCGCCCTTGTTATCTTCGAAGACTACAACAAAGGCGTACTAACAGAAAGCCTCATCAACAAATTAACAGCTTATTGCAAAGAAAACGGCATTGTAACAACAGTAGATCCCAAGCGAAAAAATTTCTTTTCCTTTAAAGGCGTAGATATTTTTAAGCCCAATCTCAAAGAGGTAAAAGATGGCCTCAATATGCTTTTCGAAGAAGTAACTGAGCAAACCCTAAAAAACATTCACCAGGAGCTGCACGCCATTTTAAACCACCGCATTTCGCTGATCACACTTTCCGAGAAAGGCGTTTATATTCAGAAAGGTAATTTCACGAAAATTATTCCCTCGCACAGGCGCAATATAGCCGATGTAAGTGGCGCCGGCGATACTGTAATTGCCGTGGCCTCATTGGTATACGCCTCCACAAAAGATATTACCCTCGCTGCACAGGTAGCCAACCTTGCCGGCGGGCTCGTATGTGAGGAAGTAGGTACCGTGGCTGTTAATAAAGAAAAGCTCCTCCAGGAATGTAAGCTGCTGATTGAGTAAGGATTTTTAGAGCCCCGTGGTTTGCGGATCCGGGTGCTCAGCGGAGCCGAAACATTGTTTTTCGCAACATCTTAGTTCGGCCTTGTCTAATACTACTCTGAACGTACAGGCCTGCCACGCCAGTAAAACTAATAGTAGTAAATCACCCGACCCAAAAAAATACACCAGAAATTTATTTACCTTTTATCAATTTGAAACCAAAAGAAAGGTATTGTTATCTTGCAGCAGCATGACAGGCATTACCGATATAACACTTACGCAGTTTCGTAATTATTCTTTAGAAAGCTTTCATTTTTCGGAACGCATTGTTAGCATCAGTGGCAAAAACGGATCGGGCAAAACAAACCTTCTTGATGCCGTATATTTTCTATGCTTTACAAAAAGCTATTTTTCAAGGCCCGATGTGCAAAGCGTTAGCCTTGGCAGTAAAGGATTCAGGATTGAAGGAAAAGCCACGAACAATAAAGTGGCGCAAAAACTTGTATGTATTTTGCGGGAAAACAACCGCAAAGAATTTTTGATAGACAATGAGGCGTACAAAAAATTTTCGGCGCATATAGGTAAATACACCTGTGTAATGATTGCACCAGATGATGTGGAATTGATAACCGGCAGCAGCGAAACGAGAAGAAATTTTATAGACACCATTCTTGCGCAGCTTGATGCTGCCTATCTGCAGCACCTCATCAACTATAAAAAAATTCTTGATCAGCGAAACAGCTTTTTAAAAGCAGCATCAGAACGCGGCAGTTATGATAGCACTTTACTGGAAACAATTGACGAACAGCTTATAAAAAACGGCGAATATATTTTTACTGTAAGGAAGCATTTTATGAAAAACTTTCTGCCCAAAGTGCTGGCAGAATATAAGGCCATCGCGGGCAGTACGGACGGTGTTTTAATAAACTATTTCAGCCAGCTGCACCAGGTGAGTTTTAAAGAATTGATGTTGCAAAACCGGCAGCGCGACCTGCACCTTCAGCGCACGGGAACCGGTATTCACAAAGACGATCTGGAGATACAGATGAACGAACTGGCTTTTAAAAATATGGCATCGCAGGGGCAAAGAAAAAGCCTTTTGTTTGCATTAAAACTGGCTGAGTTTGCCATACTTAAAGAGCAAAAAGGTTTTGCTCCCATTCTTTTGTTAGACGATGTTTTTGAAAAACTCGATGCCACCCGAATGCAAAACCTGTTGCACAAAGTATGTGTTGCAGAAAATGGCCAGGTATTTATAACTGATACCCACAAAGACAGACTGACAAAGGCTTTCGAAGCTTTAAATACGCCTTACCAATTAATAGAATTAGGCTGATATTTGCTGTTATAATGTACCGGGCTGAGGTACCTCTATTTAGCTTTACTTGCGTCGCACTCTTGTACGTTCGGAACAGCATTGAGCAAGCTGCGAGCCTTTAGCTGCGTTCAAAAATAAGAGGTAGAAGCCGAAGCTAAAAGCTCATAGCTGGTTTGCAGTACAAGAGTGCGACGCAACGAAGACGCTATGAAAAATAAATGCCGGGCTCAAAATAATTTGTATTACCTAAAACAGTGATTGACTATGTATAAAAGAGAAGTTTTGTTTGTGATTTCGCTATTGATTAATGTATTTGGCTTTGCACAGTTAGGCCAACCAAAAGTAGCGTTTACCCATGCAGATACATTGCGTGGTTCGCTCAACCCCAACAGAACCTGGTGGGATGTGCTGCGTTACGATATTGAAGTGAAACCCGATTTTGAAAGCAAAACGATTGAAGGGAAAACAACCATTTATTTTAAAACTTTAGCTGCAGGATCTAAAATGCAGATTGATCTGCAACAGCCCCTTGTTATTGACAGTATTCAAACAGAGGATATTTTTTTTCAAAAGAACGCCATTAAAAAAGATACAACGCGTTATCAGTTTACAAGGGAGAATAATATCGCCATTGTAAACTTTAATGCACCTTTAGAAAAAGCAATTAAAGGTTTTATAACTATTTATTACCACGGCAAACCCCGCGAAGCGGTAAGGCCGCCATGGGATGGCGGCTGGATTTGGAGACAGGATTCACTCGGCAGGCCATGGATGAGCGTTGCCTGTCAGGGCCTGGGCGCAAGTGTTTGGTACCCTTGCAAAGACCACCAAAGCGATGAACCGGATAGCGGTGCATTACTTTCTATAACAGTTCCCGATACACTAATGGCTGTTGGCAACGGAAGACTGGTAAACAAAACTGCCGCCAATGGCTTGGCTACTTATTCTTGGCAGGTAAAAGACCCAATCAACAATTACAACATTATTCCCTACATAGGTAAATATGTAAACTGGAGCGATACACTAAAGGGCGAAAAAGGTACACTCGATCTTAATTACTGGGTGCTGGATTATAACTTAGAAAAAGCCCAAAAACAATTTACTGATGTAAAGCGCATGCTGCGTGCATTTGAATACTGGTTTGGCCCCTACCCTTTTTATGAAGATGGCTATAAACTGGTGGAAGCACCACACCTTGGCATGGAGCATCAAAGTGCAATTGCCTATGGCAACGGTTTCCAAAACGGCTACCGCGGCAATGATCTTTCCGGCACGGGCTGGGGACTGAAATGGGATTTTATTATTGTGCACGAAAGTGGCCACGAATGGTTTGCAAATAATATTACCTCAAAAGATATTGCCGATATGTGGCTACACGAAAGTTTTACCAATTACAGCGAAACACTTTTTACGGAATATTATTACGGCAAACAAGCCGGCAATGAATACAATTACGGCATTAGAAAAAGAATTGCTAACAAAAACCCGGTTATTTCCAGCTATGGCGTAAACAAAGAATCTGAAACAGGAGATATGTATTACAAAGGCAGCAACATGATACATACCATTCGCCACGTGATAGATAATGACGAAAAATTCCGCAGCATTCTACGGGGCCTTAATAAAACATTTTATCACCAGACAGTTACAACCAAGCAGGTGGAAACATTTATAAGCAAAAAGGCTAAGATTGACTTTAGCAAAGTGTTTGACCAATACCTGCGCAATACTGCCATACCGGAATTGCAATATTATTATTCGCCCGATAAAAAGTTTATAAGCTTTAAGTGGGCCAATTGTGTAAACGGTTTTAAAATGCCACTCGTTATGCACGCAAAGAATGTAAAGCTCACCATTTACCCCTCTCAAAAGTGGAAGACCATGAAGCTTACAGGCATTGACTCCACCTTTTTTGATACCGATTATTTACAAAAGAATTATTATATAGGTACAAAGCAAGTGAGCGCAAAGGGTTAATTTGCGGAGGGTAAAAAAATTACATGTCAGGCATTCGCAAACAGGCTATCATTTCGAGCATACTGGTTTACATTGGCGTGGCATTCGGTGCGCTCAATACTTATCTGTTTGTAAAAGACGGTGCTTTTACCCCTGAACAGTACGGACTTACCCGCTTGTTTTTTGATGTAGGTCAAAACTTTTTTGTGCTCTCGACGCTGGGTGTAATTCCAGTTATTTATAAGTTCTATCCTTATTACAAAGACAATTTATCCGATGCTGAAAACGACCTGCTTGGTCGGGCTTTTGCAAAAGCACTCGTAGGTTTTATATTGGTTACCATTGCAGGTTTTATTTTTGAGCCGTTGGTTATTAAAAAATTTTCCGCTAATTCATCTCTGTTTTTAGAATATTATTTCTGGGTTTTTCCATTTGCGTTTGGCTTGCTTTTTTACTCTCTGCTCGAAGGTTACGCATGGGTTTTGCAAAAAACTATTTTGCCTAATTTTTTAAAAGAAACCGGTTTACGCATTATTACCAGTTTATTTATATTGCTGTATTATTTTAAGTATATCAGCTTTCACTCGTTCATGATATTGTTTTCAAGCATGTACCTAATTATTGCCCTGTGTTTGCTTGCCTACCTCATCCACACCGGAAAATTTCATTTCAATTTCAAAGCCAGCCGTGTTACAAAAAAGTTCCGTAAAAAAATGTACAGCATGCAGGCCCTTATTTTTGGCGGCATCATTATTACCACAGTCGGCCAAACAATTGACGGCCTTATTCTGGCAAGTTTAAAAGGACTGCTTGCAACAGGTATTTACACATTTGCTTTATATACCGCCAACCTGTTACAAATACCGCAACGCAGTATACAATCTATAGCCACAGGCGTTCTCAGCCGTTTATGGAAAGACAAAAAATTAAGCGACATTGAGCGCATCTATCAGCGTTCATCTATAAACATGCTTCTCATTTCACTGTTCATTTTTGGTAATATGTGGCTGAATATAAAAGATGGTTTAAACGTTTTAAACATACAGGATAAATACACTTCAGGCATTCCGCTGATATTGATTTTCGGGTTAATCCGCATTATAGATTCCGGCACAGGTGTTAATGCGCAGGTTATCGGCACTTCCAACTTCTGGCGTTTCGAATTTTTAAGCGGTGTAGTAATGCTCGCCCTGCGCATACCACTCAGTTATATTTTTATAAAAACTTACGGCATTATGGGTTCTGCCTACAGCGATCTTATTTCTTTATCGGTGTACAATTTTATCCGTTTCGAATTTTTGCGCCGCAAATTTGGTATGCAGCCATTCACCATTAAAACCTTACACGCACTGCTGCTGGCAGCTGTCGCCTACTGCGTTCCGTATTTTTTATTCCAACACCAGTTTGGTTGGATACCTATTCTAATGCGCAGCTTTATTTTTTCCCTCATTATCATCAGTGGTGTTTATATTTTTAAGCTAACCCCCGATGCTATGGAACTGTATAACAATGCAAAGAAAAGACTTGGCTTTTAGTAGAAAGCAGCAATACATTTTTTGGGCCCGGCATCGATTCTTTATTGAGGCTTACGTTGCGTCGCACTCTTGTGCGTTTAGAACGTGAATCGTCAATGGTAACAAGTGAATTAGAAATTGGAGTGCGCTTTACTCTTGCCTTGTTGCCTCTTTGCCTTGCTGCCCTTCTTCCCCAAAGTACAAGAGTGCGACGCAACAGAAGCTTCATTCCTGTTCTTTAGTTGGGCTCAAAAAAATAATACTTTTTTAAATCTCCATTATTTCGTTATACGTATGTAATTATATTATGCAACAGACATATTCTTTTATAACAAACTGGAAAATTAAAGCGCCTGTACAGCAGATTTGGGATGCCATTTACGAATCTACTGGTTGGCCCAGTTGGTGGAACGGCGTGCTTGATGTAAAAATAATTGAGAAAGGCGAAACCAACGGCGTGAACGGCGTACGCGAATATATATGGAAAAGTGTGCTGCCTTATAAGCTTGCTTTTAATATGCGGCTTATAGAACGTATTGACCTGGAATACCTGCATGGCGTGGCTTTTGGCGAACTGGAAGGCGAAGGCACCTGGCTTTTTAAACAGGAGAACGATATAACTTTTATTCAGTACAACTGGAATGTATTTACCAATAAAACCTGGATGAATTACCTGTCTTTTATGCTTAGACCCGTATTTAAATACAATCATGATGTGGTGATGCGTTGGGGAGCTGAAGGTCTGGCAAAAAAGCTAAATGCTGAACTGATAAGTTGTTAGCCTGCAGATCTCAAACGATAAATTGCCCGTGACTAAAACTGGTTATCTTTAAATTTTCGTAACAATAAATTTTGTCCGAAACTTGTTATTTATAAAACAATCAGTTGCAGAGAGGGATACACATTATATTTTTTATTGCACTTTTTTTTTCCTGTCTTACCGCAGAGGCACAGGTATCTTCCATTCGAAAGAAAAAGATAGCAACATTTGGTTTTATTCAGCTTGATTCACTGAGCATTGTTCCCGGCACATTATATATGTCAGCTGTTGATACCGCTTACTTTTCCGTTGACATTATTAATGCAACGCTTATCTGGAGAAAGCAGTTAACGGCAGATAGCACAGAAATTACCTACCGCGTTTTTCCTTTTAAATTAAATGCCGTTGCACAAAGGTTTTCGTATGACAGCATTCGTAATAATTTTATTGCTGCACCTGATTACGTAAACAAACAAAACGCAGCCAATGAAAATAACCTGTTCAACTTTGGCAAGTTGAACTATAACGGCAGCTTTGGGCGCAGTCTAAGTTTTGGGAACAGTCAGGATGCGGTGTTTAACTCGCAGTTCAATTTGCAGCTAAGCGGTTACCTGGGTGATAGTATTGAAATTGCCGCAGCAATTACCGATAACAATATCCCTATTCAGCCAGATGGAACAACCCAGGAGTTAAATGAATTTGACCGCATTTTGCTGCAGTTCAGAAAGAAAAACTGGGAAATAAATCTTGGCGATATTGACCTTCGTCAAAATGATGCTTATTTTTTAAAATTTTACAAAAGGTTACAAGGTGTTTCTTACCAGCAACAAGTGAACATTAATAACAACGTAACCAGTAAAACATTATTGAGTGGTGCCATTGCAAAAGGAAAATTTACCCGTAATATTTTTCAGGGGCTGGAAGGAAACCAGGGACCTTACCGCTTGCAGGGCAACAACAATGAATTTTATTTTATTATTCTGGCAGGTACAGAAAAAGTATTTGTAGATGGTGTGCAATTACAACGCGGCGAAGACCAGGATTATGTAATTAACTATAACACCGCAGAAATTACCTTTACGCCAAAGCAACTAATTACGAAGGATAAACGCATACAGGTAGAGTTTGAATATGCGGATAGGAATTACCTAAACTCCATGCTGTACGTTTCAAATGAAACCAGATTTGGAAATAAATTAAAACTAAATATTTCGCTTTATAATAACGGCGACGCTAAAAATTCTCCCATTAATCAGACGCTTGATAATCCTCAGAAACAATTTCTGGCAAACCTGGGTGATAGTATAAAGCAGGCCTATTACCCTTACGCGTCGATTGATTCTTTTTCTGTTTCAACAATTCTGTATAAAAAAATTGATACGCTGTACAATGGAATATCCGATTCAATCTATGTTTACTCAACCAACCGAGATAGCGCTAAGTATAATTTATCCTTTGCAGAAGTTGGATTAAATAAAGGAAATTATCTACCGTATTTCAGTGCGGCGAACGGACAGGTATTTCAATGGGTGCAGCCCATTAATGGAATTCTGCAGGGAAGTTTTGAACCTGCAGCATTTTTAGTTACACCAAAAAAGCAGCAGGTCTTCAGTGTTGGCGCTGCCTATCAGTTGAATAGTAAAACATTGCTGAAAGCCGAATTTGCAGGAAGTAATTACGATGTAAATACTTTATCAGAAAAAAATAAAAATGATAACAGGGGCATTGCAGGCAAGTTTTCTGCCCAGCGAATTGATACCCTGAAAACCAGCAAAGGAAAAGTTTTACAGATGAATACGAGTGCCGGTTATGAATATGTAAACCAGCGCTTTAACCCGGTTGAACGCTTGCGTTCAGTTGAGTTTGCGCGAGATTGGGGACTACCTTTGTTGCTTGAGTCTGCCAATGAACAACTCCCTTCCTTTTCTGTGAATGTAGCCGATTCAAAAGGCAACACTTTTCAATATAAATTCGACAGCTATATACGCAGCGACGGTTTTAAAGGAACGCGGAATATTGTTAGCAATGCACAAAACCTAAATGGATTTCAACTTAACAGCCTCTTTAGTTTAACAAACAGCAATACGCCAATTGATAAAGGATTTTACCTGCGCCCTGCAATAGACATCAGCAAAACATTTAGCACCTTACACAATTATACTTTAGGCGCTTCCTATGCTTTGGAGCATAATGAGATCAGTAATAAACTTACTAATACCATTACACCCCTAAGCTTTGCATTTGAAAATATTACCGCTTACATCCGTTCCGATGCTGCCAAAACAAATCATTGGTCGTTCAATTATTTCACCCGAAAAGATAAGCTGCCATTTGGCAAAAGTCTGGTGCAAAGCGATCGCAGCAACAATTATAATTTTCAAACAGAACTGCTAAAAAATCAAAAACATCAGCTGCGCCTGAATGTAACTTACCGTCAATTATTTATTACCAATTCTGCACTTACCACACAACAACCCGACAACAGTATTCTGGGTCGGGGAGAATATTTGGTGAATGAATGGAATGGTTTTCTTAAAGGGAATATTCTATACGAGCTGGGTGCCGGCCAGGAGTCAAAACGCAATTTTACTTATGTGGAAGTACCAGCTGGCCAGGGGCAATTTGCCTGGATTGATTATAACGCGGATGGTATTCCTCAACTCAACGAATTTGTAATAGCTCTTTTTGCCGATCAGGCAAAGTACATCCGCATTTATACACCCACCGCAACATATATTAAAGCCAACTATACACAGTTCAATTATTCGCTGGCACTAAATCCAAAGGCACTTGCTACTACTATACACAATTTAAAATGGAAGAATTTTATTACAAGGTTTATGCTGCAGTCTTCATTACAAACATTTAAAAAGCAGCTGTCAAACGGCCACCCGTTATTCAATCCTTTTAAAGGAAATATCAGCGATACAGCTTTAATCAATCTTAATTATATACTCAACAATACCCTTTCATTCAACCGCTTCAGCACCCGTTGGGGTATCGATCTTACCAATCTTTCCAATTTCAACAAATCGCTGCTCACCTACGGTGCAGAAACTACTCAGTTTAAAGAATGGACCTTAAAAACCCGCTTTAATTTTTCAAAAGCATACACTTTCGAACTACTGCAAAAAACCGGCGACATTAATTTGTTTACACCGTCTTTCAAGAACCGCAATTACGCTATAAAAACAGTTACAACCGAGCCGCGGGTCACTTTTACTTCAGGCACTTTGTTCCGTTTAATGGCCGGTTACCAGTATCAGCAAAAATCAAACAGGGAGGAATACGGAGGGGAAAAAGCAACCATTAATGCCCTAAATATTGAGACCCGTTACAACACTTTTTCCAACACCAGTATAACGGGCAAATTCACATTCAGCAATATCAAATTTACGGGGCAAACAAATACCACAGTAAGTTACATTATGCTCGAAGCATTGCTGCCCGGACAAAATTATCTATGGAACATTGAGTTTACCAAGCGCCTCATTAACAACCTCGAGTTAAGTTTCGAGTACGAAGGCCGCAAACCCGGCCAAGGGAAGACCATTAATATTGGCCGTGCCAGTTTAAGGGCATTGCTGTAAATACATTTTTTGTAGCCCAGCTAAATTTTTCATAGCATCGGCTGTTGCGTCGCACTCTTGTACTGCTGGATCAGCTATTCAGCTTTTAACGAAGCGAAGCCTCAGAGTCCCCGTTGGGAGATTCTGCGGAGAAAAAACCTGCCCTTATCATCGCCTTAAATCTACGCTAAAGTAAAAGCTAAATAGAATTACCAACCGTACAAGAGTGCGACGCAAGGAACGATGCGCAAAGAATTAAAATCCAGGTTAAAAAAATGTATTTTTAAAATTCGCGGATGTTAAGTTTGTGCAAGAGGTTGGCGCCTATAAGTTTGCCTTTAGAAAAACCGGTATCTAAACTTACTCTATAATGAATACCGCCGTAGAAGCGGCTGATAGAGGCCTCGGCTGCTGCCTGGTTGAAGGAGGTAAAATCCCTCGTCATACCAATATAGGCAGAGTCGCTGTTGTCATGAAAATTAAAATTATCGCCGAATAAACCAGTAAGTGCAGTGGAGGCAGCACCCGTAATAGTGCTGTGGCCACTGGTGTATTCGGGAAAAGCTGGTGTTTGCAAAAAAGAATCCCAGCCTTTCTCGAACCAATCATTTATTACCATGATTGGGCGTATATATTCGTAAGTATATTTTGCATCCCAACAACTGATAAATGCATCGAGCAGCGATATGGAAGTTAGGGCGTATGCCTGTGCCGTTTTTGCCACACCAGTATTTGCCTTGTGGCAGGCGATGGATGTAATACCCATCCAGTGACCGCCGGGAGTAATTTTTTTATTGCCAAAACTAAGGTGACCGCTGTGTTCCATTACAAATGGATTATCATCCCAATAACGGGCAATAGTCTGTTGCGAATCTGAAAGATTGGTGCTGGCGGTGTAAACTTCTTTCACCATTTTATAAAACGGACTCGTAGAATCTTTGCTGTACGCTGGCGGCGGCAGCGGCCTGAATTGGGCGGCAGAATCGAGTGAAAATGGCTTTATTAAATGCCAGTATGGTTCGGCACCATCCTGGTAGTCTGGCGGTGTTGGCTGCCATTTTCCATCGGCATTGCTGCCAAGGTATTTTGGCATGCCGCGGGTTTCTAAATAGCGATCATTTTTTGCACGCTGCAGAATAACCCGGGCAATGGTATCGCCAAATGCAACAGAGCGGTCGTACACGTCTTTCAATAATACATTTCTATAGGCATTAAGCAGCGAATCTTCGTAACTGCGCAGGAGTGGGTCCGAAAAAATACGCACGTTGTAGGCAACCGTGCAAAATGCTTTGGTAGCGGCAAGCAGGTAATTGTAAGGCTCACTGGTATCAGGCTGCGGCATGGGAAGAAAGCCATTCAATCTGGCTGCTATCGAAGGCATGCCAGGTGCTGTAAAACGCACAGCCTCGTATTGGGCAAGCGAAGTATAGGCATAAATGCGGCCTGCAACGGGCGGTGAAAAAATATCGTAAATAATGGTTTGGGTGAGCTTATCTTCATTCTGATGAAGTATCTCCACATTGTTAGGATTGAAGTTTACTTTATTGGTACACCCGGTGGCGAATAGTACGATTAAACCAATAATCTGCGGTAAATATTTATTCATTCCCGTTTAAATAAAATGGTTAATTTTTGGCACGGGCATTTGTCCATTTTGCGTCATTGTTGCGTCGCACTCTTGTACTAACGCAGCTATATTCAGCAAATTACAATACTTATTAACTATATTATTGAACAATTCTTTTGTTTCCTTTTTTGTCTACAATTACAATACCTGCTACTGACTGATTTACATTAATAAATCTTGCCGACTGCGATAAAAAGCCCGACCCGTTGTTACATTCAACTTTTCTGGTGCGACCGTCTTTTAAAGTGAGCAAAGCATAACTGTCAGTTGGCTGGTAGGGCACCAGTTTATCTTTTTGCTTTAACTCAAAAATTTTGAGTGGCCCGCGGTTTTGTGAGGCAGCCAACATACAAGTGCCGTTGCTGTTGGAAAATTTTACCAATGCTTTTCCGTTACCCGGAATATAAATACCGCTCTCAAGAATACTAAGGGGTTTAAAATTCCCTTTGCCATCGCCCCTTAACACAAGACCATTCATTGCATCGTAACGGCCAACAGTCACTTCAGGGCCATAGTCATTGCCATTCATAACAATGTCCAGATTACCATCGCCATCAACGTCCTCCGCTATCATGCCATAAACCGAGGAAAACTGCGCGTCAACCGGCAAATCCATCATTGTAAATCTACCATTACCATCATTTCTGATGTAAGAACTTTTAAAATTATTTGCTGTCAGTATCAAAGCATTAGTAAGCTGATCAGTTGTAAGCAACTCATTAAAAGGAGCAACGGCGAACTGGGCATAGGTTTGAAATTTATTACGCATCCCTATCATCTGCTTAATAAGGTCGTCTCTGGTTTGGGCAGGAAACTCCTTTAAGCTACCATCTTTTGCCGGCAAATACACAGACGGAATCGCATCGAAACTTCCATTACTATCAAAATCTTTGGCATAAATACGAACCGGGTACTGATCTGATGCCTTGTAAAACGAATTTTGCCCGGTATTACCTGCTATATAATCTATGTCGCCATCATTATCAAAATCTCCAGGCACTATGCTGTTCCACCAACCTACCTGTGAATCAAGGTCTGTTTTAATTAGATCGAATTTTCCGCCCAAATTTTTGAAGAATTTTAATGGCATAAATTCACCGGCAACTATCAAATCTTTAAACCCATCATTATCAAAATCAGTAAAAACTGCGTCGCAGGTCATCCCTACATTTTTTAAACCCGGAGCAACCGCATCTGTAACATTTGTAAAAATTATCTTACCCGGTTTCGAATCATTTCTATAAATGAAACAGGAAACCGGAGACGGGTATTTGCCCGGTAAACATCTGCCAGCAACAAAAATATCAAGGTCTCCGTCATTATCAATATCAACAGAGCGTACACATGATTTACTGTCGTAATTCACCGGCAATGCTAAGCTATCTAAAGTAAAGCTACCATGTCCGTCATTTACAAATATTTTGTCCTGATAATGAAAAGTATTCGCATCACTTTCGTAACTACCACCAGCTACATAAAGATCGTTATCGCCATCTGCATCGGCATCAAATAAGAGCAGTCCCATATCTTCGGATGGTTTGTTCATTCTGTCTGCTGCCGGCATTAACTGGCTGGCAGTAAATTTTCCATTTTTCTGCTGGGTAATTATCTGGGTGCTGTAACCAAAAGACCCTCCCATAATAATATCGTTGAGCCCGTCATTATTAATATCTCCTACAGCAAGACCCGGGCTGTATTCACTAAGTTTATGAGGCAATAATTTTTGAATATTAAAATCTACAAAGTCATCGTCTTTATTTGCAATATTTGGTGCAACTGAATCGGAGATATCTCTAAAAAGATTATTGGCTGCAAATACAGGCTGGTTCCAGGTATAATTTTCTTTTGCATCTTGTTGGTAAACTGTAATAACCTGATCTGCCTTAATATTTTTAAGCGATTGCATCGTGCCGGCAGGCCATTTTATTATTACAGAATCAATTACAGAAATATTTCCAAGACCAAAATGAGCACCAGTTTCTATTGAAGAAAGATACCCCCGGTAGGGAGTATTTTCGTAAACCTGCTGTTTACCATTATCGTAATAGATTTCAACCCAGGTGCCAACTCCATCTTTGTTTGGCGCTGCTCCGGAAAAATTAATTTTTATGAAATGATTATTCGCTCGATTACCAGCCGAATGGTTCTCATACAAAAATGCTTCGTCGTTAATATTATTTATTACATAATCTACATCGCCATCATTGTCAAAATCGGCATAGGCGGCTCCGTTTGAAAATGATGGATCGGAAATACCCCATTGTGCTGATACGTCAGAAAAGGTGAGATTACCATTATTACGGAAAGCGTAATTATTAATTTTTACCTCCGGCATTTGCGAGAGCAACTGATCTTTTGTAGCCACATAAAATGCTTTATCACGGAAGGCGATAAAATCATGATCGGTTACATCTTTCGGGAAGCCATTTGTTACGATAATATCTCGATTGCCGTCATTATCAAAATCTGTAATCATCGGTGCCCAGCTCCAGTCAGTTTCAGCCACGTTTCCAAGAAAAGCAATCTCGCTGAAAACAGGTGGGCCTACAGAGTCATTTTGTCCCACACGCGGTCCCATATTTAATTGTAAAGTATTCCTAACGTATTGATACTGGTAGCCAAAATAATCGCTGTTCTGGTAAGTTTGATAGCTGCTGGGGTTAAGCATCATCTTCTTCCGGTAATTGTCCCTGGGGTTCATGTCAAGCTCAAATACATCTGCAAGACCATCATTATTAATATCTTCAATATCCTGCCCCATTGCATTGGCAGATGTGTGTTTAAAATATTTTATTGCCTCATCGGTAAAAGTGCCGTCATGGTTGTTGATGTACAGAATATTTTGAGACAGATAATCATTGGTTACATAAATATCTTTCCATCCATCTTTATTAATATCTGCAATGGTAACACCGTGGGTATAGCCTTCAATGCCTATGCCCGCCTCTTTAGATACATTAATAAACACAGGATGTTGTAATGAATCATTCCAGTCGTTGCGGTATAAACGCCCGGTGCTGGGAAAAGATCCATCGGTAATAATTTTTCTAAACCTGTTAGGAAACTCCCCGGTTAAAATCTGGTTTACGGCAAGATACATATCAAGATCACCATCATTATCATAATCAAAAAAAGCTGCCATTGTCGAAAAACTACTGTCATTTAAACCGTATACTGCAGCCATTTCCTTAAAATGCGGATTGCCATCTTTACCCAGCCCTTCATTAATATACAAAAGGTTTTCCCGCTTGTTTCCATCCCTACTCATCGTGCACGATACGTAAATATCCGGCCATGAATCGTTGTTAATATCTACAACAGAAACTCCGCGGCACCAGCGCCCTTCGCCAGTTACGCCAGCCGCAGCTGTTACGTCTTCAAACTCCAGTTTACCTTTATTTAAATAAAGTTTATTCTCAACAAGACTGCCGGTAAAATAAATATCCTGCAGGCCGTCTTTGTTAAAATCGCCAATGCCAACGCCACCGCCATTGTAAACGTTGGAAAGATCCATTACGTTTACAGAATCGTTCTGCTGAATGCTGTTATTAAAGTGTATTCCGGTGTGCGAAGATGCTACCCTGTCAAACAAGTTTTTTTGACCACAGGAACAAAAAACTAAGCTTATAAAAAAAAGCCAGCCGGCTATAGTGGAAATATTTTTCATTTGCTTTTGCAAAATAGGATTATTTAGAAATGCAAATATGTTAACTGAAATAAAAAGTGCATAACCCGATGTTTTAGTATTTTTTTTGGAGCCTGGCTTTAAGTCTTTGGGCATCTTTTGTTGCGTCGCACTCTTGTACTAAGGCAAATATTTCAGCACTCAACGCAAAGCATTCAGGTAAAAATCCGATAACAGATTTGCACTATTATAACCGTACTCAAATCCCCGCAAGTCTCCGCTGACTGCTCCTACCTGAACTAAAAGTACAAGAGTGCGACGCAACAGCCGATGCAATGAAAAACGATTGCCTGGTAATAAATAAAGAAAATAATTAAATGAAACCCACTGGGTAACTACGCCATATTATACAAAAACGGGCAGGCTGTACAGCCTGCCCGTTTTAAAACCAACTTTCTAAAATAAATTAATATCCTGGGTTTTGCACCAGCGCACCCTTCTCACGGTCAATCTGCTGCAGTGGTATCGGGAAGTACTCATTTTTACCCGCAGTGAATACCGCGTTACCAAGGTAAGGACGTTTTGTTTTTTCAACAGACAAGTATGTATTAAGCACCGACGCAGCAGTGCCGTAACGTACAAGGTCGAAGAAACGATGGCCTTCCATTGCAAGCTCTAACCTTCTTTCAAACTGAACTGCTTTTCTCGCATATACCTGATCTGGAAAGGACTGGTAAAGACCAACTTTATAATTAGCAGCAGGCGTATTTGTAAAGCCTTTGGAAGGATCTGCATTGTCAACATAGGTATTAACCCAACCTGCCGGATTTGCAGCGCGTGCCCTAACCTGGTTTACATAATCTCTAGCTTTATCTATGCTTCCAACTTCAACTTCGCATTCTGCTGCCCAAAGGAGTACATCTGCAAAACGAATGAAAGTATAGTTATTTGCAGTTACACCTCCGGTCCAGAAAGATGCATCTGTTAGAGAATTAGTTTGCCTTTTGTAATAAACAGCCTTTTTAGCAGCGTAAGGCCCACCGTTACTTTGCTCTCTTATCCAGTTGTTACCTGGATGTAAACCCCAGTCAAGATAAGGAATACCACGGCGGCCAACTGTCCAGTCTAGGCGAGCATCCAGAGTTCCGGTGTATGGCGTAAAAGGATCTGTTGATTTTAAGCCCTGATCGTTGGTAACGTCTACGGCATTCCAAGTATCCAACAATGGCAAACCAGTAACAGCATCGGTTTTAAAAGCATTAACCAGGTTCTGTGTTGGCTGGTAAAAACCACAGCAACCTGCAGGTCCACCGTTGTAGGGGAAGTTTAAAACATCTCCGTATCCACCGTTAGCTCCACTGGCTCCATCATTCACTGACTGCTGCACAGAGAAAACTGCTTCTGAACTATTCTTGGTTTCGGCATTAAAATTATCACCAAAACTAACCAGCGCATATTTTTTACCGTTGGTAGTTGTACCACTTGCAATTACTGATTCTAACAGTGGTTTCGCGGCAGCATATTTTTGCTGAAACATATATGCTTTGGCTAGATAAGCCATTGCAGACCATTTATTGCATCTGCCAACTGAACCCTGTGTTTCAGGCAGGTTATCCATCGCAAATTGCAGATCAGCTTCTATATTTGGCCAAATATCTGCAGTGTTAGGCGCATTGTAATTACCCGCTGCATAGGTAATGGATTCATCTACATAAGGTACATTTTTCCACATTTTCTTAGCTTCAAAATGATAATGTGCACGCAGAAATCTTGCTTCTGCAGTCTCTCTTTTAATATCATCAGCTGTAAGATCTGTTGCAAGTGGAATTGTTCTCAATACATCATTGCAACGCTGAATGGCATCATAAACAGCCTGCCATTTATTATTGAAATAATAATTTGCAGAAGTTTCGGAATAAGTCTCAATAGGGGTGATATCATTTTGGTCACCAGCATCAGATCCTTTATAGGCATCATCTGAAGCTACACCACCATATACCCAGTTGGAAGCAGCAGACTCCCAGCCATTGCCCGCAACACCGTAACCATCCAATCCTGAGTAGGCACCAATCAATAATCCTTCGATACCATTTTTATTTGCAAGTACATCTGGATTAATTGAACCCAAAGGGGCTTTGTTAAGAAAATCCTTTGAACAGGCAAAAGCAACAACCATCATTACTAACAGCCCTGGTAAAAGGAATTTTAATTTTGTTTTTTTCATATTCACTATTTTTAAAAAGTTGAAATTTAAATTAATATACAATTATCAGAATGAAACGTTCAGTCCAACAAGATATGTTTTTTGATTATTTGGATAAACACCAAAGTCAACTCCAAAGGCTGTGTTACTTCCACCAATTTCCGGATCGGCACCACTATAATTTGTGATGGTGAATAAATTAGCTGCCTGAACATAGATTCTAAATTTATCAACTTTAAATCTTTGAAGCACAGATTGAGGCAAAGAGTATCCGATGCTTATTTGTTTACATCTTAAATAAGATGCATCTTCCAGATAATAGGAGTTTGGCACCCCGTCATTACTAAAGTTTGCCTCATTCTCTGCAATTGGTGTTTTTGCATTTGGATTTGACGGGCTCCAGGAATTATAAAGCAGGTCTTTACTTTTTGCGCCCTGAAAAGCCGGAAAAAAGTCTGTCCAGTATTTTACATAATTGATGGCATCGTTACCCTGTGAGCCATAAAGGAACATTGAGAAATCAAAACCTTTATAGGCAGCACTCAAATTAAGACCATAAGTGAAGGCTGGGTTTGGATCACCAAAAAATGTTCTGTCATCAGAAGTTATTTTACCATCATTGTTAACATCCTGGTATTTGAAACGGCCAGGTGCAGCTTGGTCCTGAGTGGGTGACTTTGAAACATCAGCAGCATCCTGAAATAATCCTAACACCTTGTATCCATAAAACGCACCGATAGCCTGGCCAGTCTGGTTACGTACAAAATTACCAATACGGGTACCAGCAGCTTCAAAGTATTGACCAGGGATTTCTTTCACTATTGCATTATAGGTAGTGAAAGTTCCCGTGATATCAAATTTGAAATCTTTGCTCACGGTACCATGGTAACCAGCCGACATATCAACACCGGTATTTTCAATATTACCAATATTAATCTGAGGCAATGTTGCACCACCGCTGGCAATTATACCTTGTTGATCCTGAAATAATAAACCAGATATGGCTTTTTTATACCATTCAAAACTGAAATCAAATTTATTTTTAAATAAAACAGCTTCAAATCCAACGTTGGTAAGTTTATCTTCTTCCCAACCTGTTACCGGGCTACCAATACGGGTTGCACGGAAACCCTGAACTATACTAGTGCTGGTTCCATTAATATCATAATAGGCATCTCCAGGGCCACCACCAAAAAGAGTATACTGGTTTTCACTTGGCACGTTGCTGTAAGAACCCAATTTACCCCAACTTCCCTTAATTTTTAGTTCATTGATCCAGCTTACACCGCTCATGAATTTTTCGCGGGAAACCCTCCATGCTGCTGAAACAGCAGGGAAGTAACCTGTACGGTTATCCGGGCCAAAAACAGAAGCCTGATCTCTCCTGCCCCTTAATCCAACAAAATATTTATCATCATAACCATAGTCAATCTGTGCTATATAGGAAAACAAAGTTGACTGGTATGCATAACTATAATTGGTTTGTCCGGTAGGGCTGCCATTAGAAAGGTTTCTGTAGTCAACAGCATCTGTAAAGTATCCAAGTCTTTGACCACCTACACCTCTGCCATAAAAAGACAAGGCTTCAGAGCCAAACAATGCTTTTACACTATGTTTTTGAGCAAAAACATTACTATAAGTGAGTGTGTTGGTCCACTGCCAGGTTCTATTGAAAAATGCGTTTTCGCTAAATCCATTCGAGCCATTATTTTCTGCATTTTCATACTGGTGAAACTGGTAATTATAGTAATATCCGTTGTCAATTGTTCCGCCAAACTGCGTGCGTGCAGTAAAATGTTTGAGGAAATCAACTTCGCCAAATACGTTTCCGGTTATGTCCCAAGTATTTCCTTTATCATCTGCCGCACGTGTTCTGGCACCATAAGGAGTACGGGAGTTGCCTAAACCTGTACCTCTTGAACTTCCAAAACCGCCCTTAATATCAAAAACAGGAATAATGGGCTGCATGCGATATACCTGATTAATATCGTTTTCCTGATTAAGACCTATTTGGGGGTTGTCTTTATAAAAAAGATACGCATTTTCCCCAATCCTTATGTTATTTTTTACATTGAAAACGGTGTTAATCCTGGCTGAATATCTTTTCAAATAAGTGTTAAGCAAAGTACCCTGCTGATTAAAGTAACCCAGAGAAAAAAGGTATGCAGATTTATCATTTGCACCGCTGGCACTGATTGTGTGACTCTGAATTGGTGCAGGTGTAAATAAAGTATGATACCAGTCGGTACCTTGTTTATTAGCAGGCGTGATCTGGTAAATTGGCCCCGCATTGTAGTCTACATTGTACAAATCAGGATTTGCAACCGGGTTATCAACGCCAATTACACCAGTTGCAGTTCCGGCAACAATATAATCTGGAATAACCGGTGAGGCACCGTTACCATATTGTGCGCTTACAGGGTTACCATTGCTACCAACCTGATTCGAATTTCTTAATGCCAGCCAGGTAACATCCGCCATCTCCTGCGTATTTAGGAGATTATATACATTTCCTTGAAGCGGTTGCTGGGTACCATAATAAGAATCGTAGGTAATTTTTGATAATCCTTTGCCTCTTTTGGTTGTGATAAGAATTACACCTGCAGAACCACGAACACCATAAATGGCAGCTGCACCAGCATCTTTCAACACAGAAATGCTTTCGATATCATCAGCATTTACATTGTTGATGTCGCCCTGAGTGCCATCAATCATTACAAGTGGATCTGCACCACCAAAAGAAGTAATACCCCTAACCCTTATAAGGCTTGAAGAACCAGGCTGACCAGGGTTGATCACGGTTAAACCAGAAGCACGACCCTGCAGCATTTGTGCAGGGCTGCCCGCAGGTACGGATTTTAAATCTTTTACATTTACTGTTGCAACTGATCCAGTAATACTCTTCTTCTTTTGAGCAGTATAACCGGTAACAACGATCTCATCAAGTGAAGATGCTTTCTCCTTTAAAGAAACCTCTACATTATCTCTTGATGAAACATCAATTTCCACGTCATCGAAACCAATGGAAGACACTACAAGCGTGTTCTTATTGGAAGGAACGTTTATTACAAACGCACCACTTGTAGTAGTTACAGTGGCAATGTTTGTTCCTTTAACAGTAACAGAAGCAAAAGCAAGTGGTTGCTTGTCTTTTGCATTGGTAACGGTTCCGGACACTTTTTTTTGTGCAAGGAGCGAACCGGAAATCAAGAGAAAAATAAAGGCAGCACATACCCGTACAGCCAAGCAGTCGATTTTTTGTCTCATAAGCGGGAGCAATTATGGTTGTTAAAAAATTATAAAATCTGTTAAAATTAGGGGAAAAGCATTCATCAAAATCAAAAATTCAAAAAAAAATACAACGTGTTAAACATACACATTACAATTGTGTGCACCTGACACAATGAAATAAAAATCTGAAGGATATTTAATTACCCCTTATGGATGAAATTATCTGATTAAAATCAATGGGGTTATTTGGTAAAATCCATTGAATGTTTTGGTCTTTTTTAAACCAGGTCATCTGCCTTTTTGCATACTGAATTGTATGTGCTTTTATCTTATCCACAGCGGATTGCAGGCTTATTTTATCTTCCAAATATTCATACAGTTCCCTGTAACCAACAGTTCGCAGCGCATTAAAATCTTTGTACGCAAACAAAGATTCTGCCTCCAGTAACAAGCCATTTTTTATCATTAGATCTGTGCGGCAATCTATGTTTTTTTTCAGTGCTTCTTTAGATACATTTAATGCAATTTTAATTACACCAAATGGCCGTTGTTTTCGATTTTTTTGTTGAAAGGAAGTTATTGATTTGCCCGTGCCTGTAAATATTTCCAATGCCCGTATTAAACGATGTGGATTTTTCTGGTCTGCTGCATCCCAGAACACCGGATCCTTTGTTCTTATTTCAGCCTGAAGCCAGGGTAGCCCATGCTGCTGATAATTTTCGATGATTGATTTTCTGATATGTTCCGCTACCTGTGGTATAAGATCGAGCCCTTCGCAAAATGCGGTAATATATAAGCCCGTTCCCCCAGCCATAATTACAAAATCATTTTGTTGAAAAATCTTACCTGCAGCCTGCAGGGCATACGCCTCAAAAGTTTGGGCATTTACATTTTCGTATATGGAGTGCGAGCTTATAAAATGGTGCTTAACCTGTTGTAATTGTTCGCGACTTGGCTTGGCTACACCAATATTTAATTCTTTAAAACACTGGCGGCTATCGGCGGAGATAATTTCGGTTTTAAAATGGTTGGCAAACTGTATTGCCAGATCTGTTTTGCCAGAGGCGGTGGGGCCCGCAACAACAATTACTGTTTTCTTTTGAATATTCATTGATCAGTTATTAAGACTAATGCAATAATTTATTTAAAACGGAAAATTTTAAAGCCGCATTTATAGTTGCGTGTTACGCTCTTGCTCACTTTATAATTAAAAGTACAAGAGTGCGACGCAAGGGACGATGCCATTTTATACGACGCCGGGCCCAAAAAAAATTCCCGGGTGTCAGAAGCTAACCATGCATTACATAATTTTTCACATCGTCGGGAGTTATTGTTTTGCCTGATAAAATTACCAGCCGTTCTACTACGTTGCGCAGTTCGCGGATATTACCGGTCCAGTTATGATTTTGTAATGCTTCTATGGCTTTTTTATCGATTACTTTTTTTACCTGGCCATAATCTTCTGCAATATCTTCCAGGAATTTATTTACCAATGCCGGAATATCGTCTACCCGGTCGTTAAGCGAAGGAACATGAATAAGAATTACGCTTAAACGGTGGTAAAGATCGAGCCTGAAATTTTTAGCTTCCGTCTCTTTCAACAGGTCTTTATTGGTGGCGGCAATTACCCTTACGTCAACCGAAATTTCCTTGTCGGCCCCTACCCTTGTTATCTTTCCTTCCTGCAAGGCACGCAAAACTTTTGCCTGAGCGCTCAAACTCATATCGCCAATTTCATCAAGAAAAAGCGTGCCACCGCTGGCCTGCTCAAATTTGCCGATGCGTTGTTTTATTGCTGAGGTAAAAGAACCTTTTTCGTGACCGAATAATTCGCTTTCAATTAATTCGCTGGGTATGGCTGCACAGTTAACTTCTACCAGCGGGCCTTCGGCTCTGTTACTTTTTTCGTGAAGCCATTTTGCCACAAGTTCTTTACCGGCGCCGTTTTCACCGGTTATCAATACCCTGGCATCTGTGGGGCCAACCTTTTCTATAGTGTCTTTTATACGTTGTATGGGCTCGCTGCTGCCAATCATCTCCTGCACCCGGTTTACTTTTCGTTTAAGTACACGTGTTTCTTTGCTTAAATTATTTCTGTCCAGGGCGTTGCGGATAGTTATTAGCAGCCGGTTTAAATCCGGAGGTTTTGCCACGTAATCGTAAGCGCCTTTTTTTACTGCATCCACCGCGGTTTCTATAGTACCATGACCGCTGATCATTATTATGGGCACATCCGGATTTTTATTGGTGGCATTAATTAAAAACTCAACACCATCAACTTTTGGCATCTTAATATCACAGAGTACAACATCGAAATTTTTTTCATTAAAAAGTTTCAGGCCCTCTTCACCATCTGCAGCTTCCTCTACTTTAAACCCCTCGTAACTTAATATTTCGCTAAGCGTTTTGCGAATAGCCCTTTCATCATCTATGATAAGAATGTTCGACATGCGTTTTATGTTTACCTGCTAAGATAGAAGTATTTGACTGAAGCAAATTTATAAGAAAGTAAATATTGGAGCGTAGTGTTTTATGTACCCGGCATAATAACGTAGCCGGGCTTTTCTTGCGTCGCACTCTTGTACCGCATTAATTCAATTCAGCTTGCCTAAAAAAAATGCTAACAGGTTTATTTTTTCATCATGCAATTCTTGTATTGCCGCATTACTATAAATGTGCAGAACGGTATAGAAATAAAAAATACAGACGCATTAAAATACTGACTGCAATAATTGCCCGAAAATACGCTGCACTAAAACTCAATCTTTAAACCACCGTAATAACTACGGGTTGGTGCAGCATTAAAAAAACGTGATCCGGCTGCATTAATATCGTTACCTAAACTGTAGGCTTGATCCAATAAATTATCGGCACCTGCAAAAATATTTATGGTAGTTTTTCCGGCTAATATTTGCTTGCCCAGTTTTAGCTGCAGCAACCGGTAATCACTTGCATAAACGGTGTTCGCATCATTGAGCGGAATGGAATACGTGTAGTTGAAGGTAATATTTGTATACCAGTTATGCTTAGTTTTAATATCTACACCACTTACATTAACTGTGCGGGGAACACCGGTTAATTTGTTACCGGAAAATACGCTGGTACCCACCACATAATTATCAAAACGGTAGGGTTGGTAACTGAAGCTGTTCCAAACATTAAGGGTTGTTATAAAATGGCTGTTGTTATTTATTAAATGCGCATTCAGCCATACTTCCACTCCTTTTTGAATCGTACTTCCTGCATTTACGTAGTAAGCAACACCATTGGCATCGTTCCTGCGCACAATGGCATCTTTAAGATTAAAATAGTAAAATGATGCATTGTATTCAACCCGGTTTTTAAGTGCAGCACCTTTAATGCCCCCCTCATAATTCCATCCATACTCGGGGTTAAGTCCGGTATTAAAATCTGCGGTTGTTGGCTGTACTTCATCCAATGTAGGGGCAGAAAATCCTTTTGCTGTACTTGCATAAACAGATAACTTTTTTGTTAGCTCGTAAGAAGCGCCAAACCTTGGGCTAACCGTGGGTCCGGCTTTTTTTATTTGAGGGTATTGTTGCGTATGATCGAGGGTTCTGTTGTACCAGTAACGCACATCATTTCTGCTTAAACCTGTCTGTATTAATAAACGGGTTCCAATACTCATATTTACCTGTGCAAACAAAAAATATTGGGTTACGTGAATTTTATCTTTCAACTGTATGGTGTCGGCATTTCCGCCTTCATTGCTAAAATCGCGAATATAAGAATCATTGTATTGAAACTCCCCACCGGCATTTGCCTGTATTAAAAAACCGTTGCCTTTTATTTTGTAACTAAAATCAGTTCTACCGCTATAATTCCATTCGTCTCTTATCTCATAATTCCTTGTGGTTGGGTTTACAAAGTTGGAGTGATTTACAACAAATGAAGTTGCATTGCCGAAGTCTTTGGTAAAAGATGAATGAAGCGTAGTTCCTGCAAATAAGGTCTTATTAAATACCGCTGCATCTTTTGCAACAGCCCCGGGGAAAGCACCCAATGGCTGACTGGCAAGCTTAGGATCGGTATCATATTGCGACTGCGTTAACCCCCCAGGTGTTTCGTAATGAAGATCGGTATAGAATGCAAGAAAAGAAAGCGATTCCCTGGCATTGATATTCCATTTACTGTTCCAATTAATTACATCTTTTCTTATTGCGGCCTGCTGGCGATAGCCATCACTTTGCAAGTGTGACTGATGCAGGTTTGAAACAAAATTTTTATTGCTGTACTTCCAGCCGGCCAGTTCACTGAACGTACCAAATGAGCCGCCGCTTACCGCCACATTAAACAGGTTCTTTTTAAAGAGCATACGATCATCACTACGCAGTATAACGGCACCGCCTGTATTGGCTCCGTAAAAACTGGAGGAAGGGCCTTTTATAATTTCGACTGACTGTAAATTGTTTATATCAATAAGGTTGATGTAAGTATTACCGGTAGCATCAGTAAGTGGCATATCGTCGAAATATACTTTTACATTGCGCACTCCAAATGGCGATCTTAGTAAACTACCACGAATTGATAAACGATAGCTACCGGGTGAACGCTCTTCCATTCTTACACCGGCCACCGTATTCATAGCGGGTACGAGTGAATTACCATCGAACCGCTGAAGGTTTTCTTTGGATAACAAGGCTACGGAAGCTGGTACATTTTTCCATTTTAGGTTTAATGCAAATGCCGTAACGGTAACATTTTGCAGTGAACTGCTGTCGGCTGAAACAATTGTACTGTCAGCGTTTTGTGCGTAGGAAGCAGCGCACAGCACAAAGGCTGCTAAGAAACAAATAAGCAATTTTGCATTGCCGAATAGTGTTACCAATTGTACAAGAGTGCGACGCAAGCAAAGTATCATAGTAGTACTTAAGTTTGGTTCAAAAAAAATAAAACAACACCATAAAAAATCCCGCTGTATAAATAACACCGGGATCATTTTTTCTTATAAAACAAATTTGAAATAAATAATTTCTATCGCTTTACATTGATAACAAAAACAGTTATTTATTTCTTGAGGTACATTACTTCCTTAATAAGTTTTATGGTTCTCTCCACATCGGGTATGGCGAGTGCTGCAAGGTTTGGCGCATAGTGCATGGGCGCATCGGCACTGGTAATTCTGCGCACCGGCGCATCAAGATAATCGAAGCCTTCTTTTTGCACGCGGTAAGCAATTTCTGAAGAAACAGAACACATGGGCCATTGCTCTTCTACAATTACCAGGCGGTTTGTTTTCTTTACGCTTTCCAATATGGTATGCCAGTCGAGTGGGCGAATGGTACGCAGGTCAATTACTTCGGCGCTTATACCTTCTTTCTCCAGTTCCGCCGCTGCGCCAAGAGCTACTTTCATCATTTTATTATAAGAAACGATGGTTACATCGGTGCCCTGCTTTTTAACCTCTGCCTTACCCAGTGGAATATAATATTCTTCTTCCGGCACTTCGCATTTTTCACCATACATCACTTCGCTTTCCATGAAGATTACCGGGTCTTCTTCGTAGCGGATCGCCTGCTTCAACAAACCTTTTGCATCGTACCCGTTTGAAGGGGAAACCACTTTAAGGCCAGGTATATTTGCATAATAACTTTCAAATGCGGTAGAGTGCTGTGCGCCTAATTGACCGGCGCTGCCATTGCCACCACGAAAAACAATTGGGCAACTTATTTGGCCGCCACTCATGGCAAGCATTTTTGAAGCGGTGTTTAAGATTTGATCCAATGGAAGCACGGCAAAATTCCAGGTCATGTATTCAACTATCGGGCGCAAACCATTTTGTGCAGCGCCTACGGCTATGGCCGTAAAACCAAGCTCTGCAATGGGTGTATCAATAACCCTTTTGGGGCCAAATTCTGCGAGCATTCCCTGGCTTACTTTATAGGCACCATTGTATTCGGCAACTTCTTCGCCCATTAAAAAAACGCGGTCGTCTCTTCTCATTTCCTCGTTCATGGCCTCACGCAAAGCCTCCCTAAAAGCAATTTGTCGCATAATTATATTCGGTTTAAACGTGTTTAACGCCCCGCAAAAATATAAGATTATGGTTACAAAATACAATTCGTTTTTAAGTAAAATTCAGCATTTGACTGGTATTGATAAATACCATTTTGGGCCGGGCTTTGGTACAGTGAGGACCGTCTCTTGCGTCGCACTCTTGTGCGATTTGTTCTTTACGCAACAATTAACTGCCATATTTTGTGGTGAAACCGGCGGCTGTTCACAGTTGCCCAATGCTTAAAAGTACAAGTGTGCGACGCAAGTAAAGTTTCATTCATATTCTTATGCCCGGCCACAAAAAAACAAAACCCCCTGCAATGCAGAGGGTTTTGTTTTATAGAGTATTCGGCAAATACTAAAACACATTGTAACCAAAACTGATATAGTAGAGGCCGCCGATATAAGGATTGCCAAATGCATTGCGGTAATAGTTATTGAACACATTGGTAGCACCAAACTTGATAAGGTTTTTAGTCTTGCCGGGTTTGTAGCTAACCTGCATATCGAGGGTGCCGAATGCGGGTATTTCTGAAGCTGCAAAGGTACCCTGCCAGTTAACTTTATCCTGCCATTTATAAATTACATTAAAGCCAAGGCCTTTATACGCATTGGCATTTGCAAAACCTACATTGTAACGTGATTTTGGCGTGTTGAAGAAAGTAATTAACCCGTTTGGAACATCTTTTAATGCATCGGTATAAAAGTTGGCCATTATTCTGTAACCTTTATCGCCAACCTGGTAATCGCCACCTATGCCAAAGCCATTGGCTTTTACAGGTGTTGGACTATTGGTTACAAACGAATAATTCGTGGTTGTAAAGGGGCTTGCAAGTTCTGTATAATTTACTAACGGATCGGGGCTGCCGCTCTGGCCTCTTGCTACTGCAACACGGGCAATAAAGTCCTGGTATTTGCTGGTGTAATAGTAAAGGTCAATCAACAGCCTTTTTGCGATGATACCTTTATAACCTACTTCGAATGAATTCATTCTTTCGGGCTTAACGGTAGTAAATGCCGTTTGTTTTAGCAGCGTTGGATTTGGAGCCCCTGTATTTACTGAAGCCCTGTAGGCCACCACACTTTCTGCGGAATAAACGGGGCTTGTAGAGAATTTATAATAATCAGCAAAATTCTGCAGGCCGCCTATTAAAATACTTCCCGGTGATTTCAAATTGATCCACTGATCCTGGTTGGTTGGAAAACGATAGGCCTGTTGAAAAGACACCCGAATATTATTATCTTTTGCCACTTTAAGTGTTGCTGCAACCCTTGGAGTAAACCGGCCATCAAAGTTTTCATTTTTATCGTAGCGGCCAGATGCTGTAAGTTTTAAAACATCTTTAAAAAGTGCTTTCTGTAACTGAATATAAGTGCCGGTTTCCCCAATTTTTATTGCACCTGCACTGTCTGTGTCTGCGAAAATGGTGCCCTTTGAATTGATATTGTACTGCCTGTAACTAACCCCTACCAATACATCTACCACTTTTATGTATTGAGAAAGATTTAACTGCCCTTCAAATTGGTATAAATCTGATTTATCTGCAAACTGTGAACCGCCATTGCTGATGGGTGTAGTGATGGATTTATTAAATGCGGCATTGTACTCAGTAGATCCCGGTAAAAAGCGCCCTGTTTCAGAAACAGCCCTTGCTGCACCATGAGATGCAGCATCGCCTTTACCTTGCAAAAACTGGTCGGAGTAAGTACCAACATATTGCTGTAGCCAAGTACTATTGCTTTTCCAGGTATCGTTTACTGCAATTGCAGTAAGCGTGGATGCATAAGAATCGCCGGAATTTTCCTGGGTGGTATAAGCCCTTAGAAACCAGTTTTTACTTTTAAACTCAAGCTTATATTGACCTATCTGGAAGTTTTTCAGCGAATACCTGTCTGCACCAGTATAAACCGAAGTACCACTACCGTAGTTTCCCGTTAAAGATGCCTCAATATTATCAGTAATGTTGTAGTAGAGGCCACCGGAAATTTTAAAATTGAATGTATTATAATCCACAACATCCCGCTCGTCGTAACCGGTACGGCTAATGGACTGGCCCGCATAAATATTTTTCTTGTAGCCCATATAAAAAGGAAGTGCAGGAAGCAGTGGCTGGGTTTGCTCATTACCGGCAAGTACTGCCTGAATTTGCTGATAAGAATAGCCTGCGCCTATTAACTGGTCTAACAGTCCCCTGCCTGAAGCAGGTATTTGTGAAGAGGCCGCCTGCGAAAAACTCCACATATCCGCACTTACTTCGTCGCCTAAAACATTTACGCCGTCGTAATTAGGGTCACTGCCTCTATCTCCCGGCTTAGTAGAACTTAATACGTTATTGCGCAACAGGTTGGTTTTATCATCTGCCTGCCAATCATCGGCCTTTACATACTGAGCGCCAAATTTAAAAGCAAACTTGTCCGATACTTTTTTACCCCAGCGGAGACTCCAGTCATAAAAAGGCGAAGCTTTTTGGCGGTCGTCCCCAATATGCATTATGCCCTGCTTTACCTGGAAGCTTACGCCCTGGTATTTAAAGGGGTTTTTACTGTTGATAAGCAAAGTTCCATTCATACCCCCGGAGCCGTATAAAGCAGAAGAAGCTCCCGGTAATAATTCCATATTATCAACATCAAGTTCGGTTAAGCCTATTACATTACCAACAGAGAAATTCAATGCCGGTAATGTGTTATCCATGCCATCTACAAGCTGGTTAAAACGCAGACTACCACTTCCGTTAAAACCCCTTGTACTTGGCGTTTTAAACGTATAACTTGAAGTAGTTATATCCACCCCCTTAAGGTTTGCCAAAGCATCGTAATAACTTGCGCCAGGCGCATTCCTGATGTTGGCAGCACTTACCCTTTCAATAGAAACGGGTGATTCTAAAATCCGCTGGGGTGTTCTTGACGCAGCCACAACAATCTCCTGACCTAACGCATACGAAACATTGAGTTCTACATTTACAGCTGCGCCAGAGGTGTTATAAGCTACTTCTTTAGCTTCAAAGCCAACGGAACTAATTATTAATGTAAAAGGTGGCGATTGTGTAGTGGTAAATTTGAAATTACCTTTCTCATCAGTGTAGGCTCCACTGGTGGCCCCTTTTATCATTACCGATACCGCGGCCACAGATTCTTTTGTTTTGCTATTCTTTACATTGCCAGTAACAGTAGTAACTGTTTGGGCAAAAGCAGTTGCGGTAATTAAAAAAACGGCAACCACAGGCAAGACGATTCGGGTTATTTGTTTCATAAAGCATTAAAGTTTTGTTAATCGATTAACAATAATAACACTTGTTACTTTTATTTCGAAATTTATCTTTTACACAAATGTGCGTATCTGTGTACGAAAATGTTTAGGCACAATTTACTTGTAAGGTTTTATCCGGTATTTTTGAAGCATGGCAAAGTTTCAGTTTCCTGAGCAGACCGCCTTTTACAAAGGCAAAGTACGAGACGTTTATTCCATTGGTACCAACTGGCTGGTAATGGTTGCCAGCGACCGCATTTCTGCATTTGATGTAATACTTCCCAAACCCATTCCATTTAAAGGACAGGTGCTAAACCAGGTTGCAGCCTATATGCTTAATGCCACAATAGATATTTGCCCCAACTGGTTAACAGATACGCCTGCACCAAATGTTGCCATCGGCAAACGCTGCGAGCCTTTTAAGATTGAAATGGTGGTTCGGGGCAATCTTACGGGGCATGCCTGGCGCACTTATAATTCCGGCAAAAGAGAATTGTGTGGCGTAAAAATGCCGGATGGCATGAAGGAAAATGATTACTTTCCTTCACCTATTATTACGCCCTCTACCAAGGCTTCCGAAGGGCACGATGAAGATATAAGCGCAGGTGAAATAATATCAAATGGCCTTGCATCCAAAGAAGAGTGGGAAACACTTTGCAACTATACACTTAAACTTTTTGCAAGAGGTAAAGAAATAGCCGCCAAACGGGGGTTGATACTTGTTGATACCAAATACGAGTTCGGCAAAATTGAAGGCGATATTTATTTAATGGATGAAATACACACGCCCGATTCATCCCGGTACTTTTATGCGGATGGTTTTAAAGAACGCCAGGCCACAGGCGAACGGCAGAAACAGTTAAGCAAAGAGTTTGTACGTGAATGGCTGATTGCCAATAATTTCATGGGTAAAGAAAACCAGGTTGTTCCAGAAATGAGCGATGAATGGATACAAACTATTTCGCAACGTTACATAGAATTATACGAACATATCATTGGCGAAAAATTTACTCCACAATCGCTTACTGACGATGAAACTTACACAAGAATACTTACCAGCCTTCAACATTCAGGCGCAGTATAAACGGGTATTTTTAATACATTTTTTTTGTACCCAACATTGGAAAATTAATTGGGCTTTCGTTGCGTCGCACTCTTGTGCAGTAGAATACAAATGAACAAGGAACAGTGAACAGTGAATAGTAAATTTCTGGTTGCCTGGTTGCCTCGTTGCCTTTCTTTCAACAGTACAAGAGTGCGACGCAAGGAACGATGCCCATTGAATCCAATGCCCGGCTCAAAAAAACACTTACTTAATAATTGCCTTATAAATAGTCTCCTGAATATTTGGCCGCACATTCAATTGCCCGAGTTTACCATTGCTGCCGCCATCTGGACAAACCCGGTTTGAAAGAAAAATATATATCAGGTTTTCTGTAGGGTCTACCCATACGCAGGTACCCGTAAATCCTGTGTGGCCAAATGTTTCAGGCGATGCACTGATAGTTGGGTAGGGATCTTTGCGCATTGCATTGTCTTTTTCAGGTTTATCAAAACCCAAACCTCTGCGGCTGAAATCGCTGTGATAGGATGTGAAAAAATCAATGGTTTCTTTCTTTAAATATCGTACTCCATTAAACTCGCCGCCATTCAGCAACATCTGGTACAATTTTGACAGATCGTATGCATCGCTGAACAGGCCTGCATGGCCCGACACACCGCCAAACATAGCTGCGCCGGGATCGTGTACAGTACCACGCAATAACTTTAAACGAAAATATTTTTCGCTTTCTGTAGGTGCTATATTTTTTACAGCCATCAACTCAGTTGGGTTGAATGTTGTTGTGGTCATTTGCAGCGGCGCATAAAACGTTTCGTTTGCATAAACATCCAGTGGTTTTCCGGTTATCTGTTCAACCACTTTTCCAAGAAAAATAAAATCATTGTCGCTGTAAACATATTTGTTCTGCCCAGTTAAAGGGCTTTGTAAAATACGGGTCCAAATAGTGTCTTCCCAGTCCTTTCGCATGTACATGTTTTCTGCCACTGCAATACAGTAGATTTCATCTTTTTTGGTTTTGTAAAACCCGGGTCTTGGAATGCCTGATAGCGTATCAATCGTTTCTTTATAAAAAGGAATGAAGGGTACAAGACCGGCCTGGTGTAATAAAATATTTTCTATTAGCAATGTATCTTTATTGGTACCCCGAACCCAGGGCAGATAATCACCAAGTGTCTTTTTTAAATCAAGCTTGCCTTCTTCATAAAGCTTCATCACTGAAACAGTTGTAGCTGAAATTTTTGTAACAGAAGCAAGGTCGTAAACCGTATTTATGTTAACAGGTTGCTTTTTATCGTAGTTCATATAACCGTAAGCTTTATTAAAAACAACGGTACCGTTTCTTGCTGCAAGCACCACGCAGCCTGGCGTTGCATGTTTAGCAATAGCCTCATTGGCAATAGAATCAATTTTGCATAGCACAGCACTGCTGAGCCCGGCAGACTCCGGCATTGCAAAAGGCATTGGCACACTTTTTTGTGTTATTCCATCTCCAAACTTAAATGCATCACAAACAGTAACAGGTAATTTGCCCGATGCATTAAATTTTCCAGTAAGCCAGTTAAAGGCATTCTGTTGAAAAATGGCATCATCTTCATAGCAGGCTGCAATATTTTGTGCAACGCAGAAATTTTTTACAGCGTATGGATTGCCAAATACGAAGGTAACGGCCGGCAACTGCTGCTGCACATTAATCACCAGCTGAATGGCTGCACTGCTTAATCCAAAATTATTGCCGGGGCTTTTGGTTAATTTATGAACCCCAATTATCACTGTTTTGTATTTTGCCTTTAATGCCGCCAAAATGGTATTGGCTTTACCGGGCGAATCTTTATAACTAAAATAATATAAGTCGGCGTTTAAATTATCGTGCATTAGACCGGCAAGCGTATTGGCTTCGCTTAATCCAATACCTAAATAAGCCACCGAACTATTTTTATTCAGCGGCAGTAACTCTTGCTGTTTCAACTGTAATAAAGTAAGGGCGTTTTGCGCTACTTCTGCACGCAGTTGTGGCACGGCAGCATTAAGGTCTTTGGTAATGTCCTTTAACTCAATAGTCTTTACATCACTTAAACCAAGATGATATTTTACCAGCAACACTTTCTTAACTCTTGTTTCCATATCATGCTTATCGAGCGTACCGGTTTTAATGGCATGTAATATTTTTTTAAGGCTACCATCAATATCGCCGGGCAGGCAAAGCATATCGTTACCGGCAATTAAACTTTGAAGTGCAGCATCGCCGCCTTTATAGTATTTTGCCACGCCCTGCATCTCCAGTGCGTCGGTAAAAGAAATGCCTTGGTAGCCCAATGTATTCCTTAGTAAACCCGTAACATTTTTCTGCGATAAGGAAGTGGGTTGATGCGAAATAGTATCTATTGCCGGAATACTTAAATGCGCAATCATTACGCTGCCTACACCCGCTTCAAAAAGTTTCTTAAAGGGGTATAATTCCAGTGAATCGAGTTGCTCCATTGTTTTATTAATTACCGGAAGATCTAAATGCGAGTCAACAGAAACATCACCGTGGCCGGGAAAATGTTTGGCGCAGGCCAGTATACCCATGTCTTGTAAACCGCGCATGATCTGCGTTCCGTAAAGCGCCACTTTATATTTATCCTCCCCAAAAGAACGGTAGCCAATTACAGGATTATTGGGATTATTATTAATGTCAACCACTGGCGCATAATCTACCTGAATACCGATGCGCCTGCACTGTTCCCCCATCGCTTTGCCAATGCGGTAAATAAGCGCGGAGTCAGTAACAGCACCAAGTGTAAGCTGGTCGGGCAGTTTCATAACACTGTCAGTCATACGCATACCCAAACCCATTTCGCCGTCAATGCAAATCATTAAAGGCGTTTGTGCAAGACTTTGAAAACGGTTGATAAAATTGGCCTGTTCCGTTGGGCTTCCCTGGAACAAACACAATGCGCCAATATTGTATTTCTTAATGTAGCCTTCAATCTCTTTGTCAAAAAATTTAGGGCCGGGCATACTTTCCCGCACCACAAATAATTGCGCCACACGCTGCTCTTTCGAGAGGGATTTATACACACTGTCAACCCAATGTTTTGCTTCGGGTGTTTCTATATAAAATTGCTGGGCAATTGCAAGCGATGTAACGGAAATAAAAAATAGCAGTATACAAAATCTTTTCATAGTAACCATTTTAAAAACACAAGATATTGAAATAAGTGTTTGTAAAATTTTGGATCCGGCATTAGCGCTTTTGGCATCCCCTGTTGCGTCGCACTCTTGTGCGGTTGGATGATAAGGGAGCTTTTACCGAAGCGTAGAAAGGAACAAAGATGAAAGGGAAATGATCTTGCTGTGGTGGAGAAATGGATTTGACGAATCGGGAAATGATTTTGCGGTCATTGTGGCATTAAAAGAGGCCGATATATGTAGATTATGGCATAAAAGTGCGTAAGAATTTTAATTTGTATATTCCAAGATTTTTGTAGAAAACCCTGGTTATCTTGTAAAGACGCCGGGGTTTTTTGTATTTGGCAAAGAAAACTTTTATTTATTCTTTTACAAACATTCTTGTTACCATATTACCATTCGATTCAATGCGCAGCATATAATTGCCGGGCTTGATTGGTGCAATGTTTAGTGTGTGGCTGCCTGCTGTTGTTATACCAGATACTTTTATATTGCCGCTTTAATCAATGACAGTCAGTTTTGCTTTTTCTTTAGCTGACAAACCTTCTATGCGCAAACTGTTCTTTGCAGGGTTGGGATAAAGTTTTATAAAACATCTTTTATTGGGTCTGATGGCAATGGTATAATACTTTTACTCTTATTATACGTGTAAATATCATCAAGTATTTCATGCCTGATTTTAGTTTATAAAAAATACTTTACTTTCCGTGATTTCTGTCAAATCCCAGGTACAATCTTTTGGATGACTTAAGTCCGGCACCGGATCTAATCCATTTTTCGCAAATAATTTAGTATAAGGTAACATTGAACCAGCTAAAGCAAAACTTGCCTGTTTAAAAATTGCTTTCTTGTTTGTTTCATGCGAGTATAGTTTAAATGGGGGTAAAGATTTTAAAAGTCAATATCAGAAAGAATACAAACAAATGCAAGATAAATTTTATTAATAGTACAAACAATAGCGATAAATGGCTATCGTCGCCGTTGGCGTTGTTGTCACCGCCGAACTTCGCTTCAATCTACGCTTCGATAAAAGCAGAATAGCATTACAGAAAGTACAAGAGTGCGACGCAACAAACGATGCGATATTAACTGCAGCCGGGCAACAAAAATTTATTCTTCCAAATCTGGTAAAAATGCATGATAAAGTAATCGAGTAACCTGATCTTTTTAATACTGATCTATTATTAATTACCCAATATCAATACTGATATTTTCGGTAACTATTATCTGGCATGCAGACAGCGTATTTAATAAATTTCATTTAAATTTTTAAACGAAATATTAAATGGTAACGATCAGAAATAAGGATGGCAAAATATTCATTGGTTACCGCCGGGCAGATGCTTATTGCTTGCGGGCCGCCTGAGTGATAAACTGGGTGCATACTTTGGCAAAACAGGTTATTCCGCGATATTTTCATTTAATAACATTTAAATGCCGCACTTAAAGGCCAGCGGCGTAACCGGTTTGTAGCTTAATAAATATGCCAAACAAAATCTGCCCTAGTGGGGCGACCTGATGATTTACATAATTTACTGGATTGTAAGGTTGCCCCGCTGGGGCAAGGATGGTTTGTTTGATAATTTTCTACCAACAGGTTACGCCGCTGGCGTAAAATTCAGACGCAAAAAAAACTCTGAAACCATTTCTACATCTATGTTCTGTCTATTTTGTTTCAAAGTTACCTTGACACTAATGCGCACCATGCGGTGGTCGCAATCTTGTACTAAAGACACTTTGCTCGTCATTGTGAAGTCGCAGAATTAACCCCTGACATAAGGGCTTTCCACAATGATTATTATAGACAGAATGGTTTGCTTCACTCTTGCCAAAGTCGGGCAATGATATGGCGTACAAGTGTGCGACGCAAGGATGCATAATAGTAGCAATACCGACTGGCCAATAATTGTATTTCTTTTTAAAATTTACCGAATATAATTCTTTTCCCTATCCAATAAAACCCTTGCCTGTATTAGTTTTTATTAAACAAAAAATATTTAAAAAAAAATGGGTATTAATATATTAAATAGTTCTCTTAGGAGTAAGTGCAATATTATTATTCATATTATAGTGGCTACACCGCAGCACAATTTGCCGACGATGAGTATTTTCGGGAATGGGTATTAGATACAGACAGGGAAAAATATAAATTCTGGAACAGTTACCTGCAACTATATCCCGAACAACAGCACGCCATTTTGAAAGCAAGGAGAATGGTATTTGCATCATTAAATGCTGCGGCAGCACAGCCTTTAACCGAGGAAGAAAAAATGCATTTAAAAAACAATATCTATCAGCAGATAAAGCAGCCTGTAAGATCATTTAAAATTCCTTTGAAGAAAAATTTACAACTGCTAAAAATTGCCGCCGTTGTATTTGGTATAATAATTATACCAGCATACTTCTTCGCTAAAGACACAACATCGCAAAGCCTGATCGTTGAGCGAACCGGAGCCATGGAAACTAAAGAAATTATGCTGGCAGACAGCACTGTTGTGATCCTGAATGCGAACTCTTCTATAACTTACAACAGCAATATGGCGAGTTTGCCAAACCGGGAAATTAGTCTGAAAGGGAATGCCTATTTTAAAGTTAAGAAAAAAGTAGATCATGCGGCATTTACGGTTTCCGTCAACTCATTATCAATTGCCGTTCTGGGTACTGAGTTTAATGTAAATGCGCGTACCAAAGCAACAGAGATTGTACTTACTACCGGCAAAGTAAAAGTAAGTTCTGGCGAAATAAATATTGACCCCGTATATATGAGCCCTGGCGAAATGCTACAATTAGATACGCTGCATAACGTGTTGGTAAAATCTAACGCTGATACTCTTTTGTATTCAGCATGGACAGGCGGTAAATGGAATTTTAACTCCACTACTCTGGTAGAAATCACAAGCCTTATTTATGAATATTATGGCATTGAGTCAGTGTATACTAATGGAAAAGCGAAGCAGTTAAAAATAAGCGCTGTTGTGCCGGTTACAGATTTGGGTTCATTTATAAATATTCTTGCAAAAACACTGGATCTTAAAATATCAGAAGTAAACAGTCAGTTAGTTATTCAATAATTACCAAACCAAAACAGGTATGAAAAAGAAGTATGTTTTTCTAAAATTCCTGCCAGCCTGCCTAATAGCAATGTGTTTTTTGATGCTAAGTTCTAAAGATATCAAAGCACAGAATATTACGCAAGCTTCGCAGGATGATGTACAGTATTATATTGTACCGGACACCAGTGCTAATACGAGTGCAAAAACAATATCACTGGAAGTGTTTATGCAAAAGTTTCAGCGCATTTACAACATCTACTACAGCTACCAGGCTGAGGCCTTGAAAGAAATAAAAGTACTGGACAATACTATTGAAGAAAAAAAGCCGGATGATCCTGGTTTTATATTAAAACAAGTGTTGACACCTGCAGGATTAACTTATGAAAAAGTAAGTAATGTTTATATAATTAGGCAGGCTGCTGAAGAGAAAAAAGTCACAATAAAGAATAACAAAACAGCACCTGAAGATATTATCATAAAAGGAACGGTCAAAGATAAAAATGGCCCGCTGGCAAGTGTTACCGTTGCAGAAAAAACAGATGTAAAAACTACTGGCAATACAATAACTACCAATGCCGATGGAGGCTTTGCCATTAAAGTTTCTTCGTCAGATGCAACGCTTATTTTCAGTTTTGTGGGTTATAAAAATGTTGAAGTAAAATTAGCAGGACGTTCGGAAATTAATATTGTACTTGAATCTTCTGTTGGCGAACTGTCTGCTGTTGTGGTTACTGCATTGGGTATTTCACGTAATAAAAAATCACTTGCTTATTCCGTAGGCGAAGTAAAATCAGAAGACCTTGTACGAGCAAGTAATATTAACCTGTTAAAATCGCTAGATGGTAAGGTAAGCGGTGTTAATCTTACAAATCTCAGCAGTGATCCTACCTCTTCTGTGCTGGTTAATATCCGCGGCACCACTGCATTACCAACTACAAATAGCGCCAACGTAGCTTTAAAAGGCCAGCCTTTGTATGTTATTGATGGCATACCCGTAGGTACGCAAACGTTTACGTCGAAAGATGGTGTAGATTTTGGCAATATACTTTCTCAGCTAAACCCGGAAGACATTGATAATATTACTATCCTCAAAGGCGGTAGTGCAGGTGCATTGTACGGTGCTGAAGGTGGTAACGGGGTTATTATGATTACAACAAAAACCGGCAGGGGACTTAAAAATGGTATAGGCGTTTCATATAACAGTTCTGCCGTTTGGGATCAACCTTACCAATTTATTGAAGAGCAAATGCAGTATGGGCAAGGGGAAAGGGCTTTCGAATGGCAGTATGATAATACAGACACCTGGGGCCCAAAACTGGATGGAACTTATTCCGGAGATTACTGGGATGTAAAGCAGCAGCAATGGCTGACCCGCAATATGACCTCTTCGAATGAGGACAGGGTAAAAGCTTACCTGCAAACAGGTAATACGCTTACTAACAATATCAGTATTCACGGAAATTACGATAAAGGCTCTTTTCGTTTATCTATCTCTGACATGAATAATAAGGGCGTTATGCCCAATACAAAAACAGATCAAAAATCTGTAAGCCTCAATACAGACTACCGGCTTACAGAAAAAATCAAAGTTTCTGTTAGCGCAAGTTATATCCGCACCTACTCACCCAACAAAGCAAATATCGTTGGATCGGATGGTATCTTAAACGACCTCCTTTTTAATTTCCCATCTAATCTTCAGCCGCTTAGCGACATGCGGAATTACTGGCTTACAGGATATGAAAACATTCAGCAGAATGGGGCCATAATGAAAGATGATGGTATTAACGTAGACACAGATAATCCCTGGTGGACAACCTATGAAAAAATACACCGTTTCAGCAGAGATAACTTCTTTGGCAAGTTGCAATTAGACTGGCAACTATCAAAGCCACTTGCGTTAATGGTGCGTACCGGGATGGAAAATGTAAAAGAAGAATATGAATTCAGGCAATCATGGGGACAAACTAATATAGAAGACAAGTTTAATATTGGTGACGGTCAGTTTGTAACAGGCAACAATAGCAGTGCCATTTATAACACGGATGCTATTCTTACCTATAATAAAAATTTTGGAAAGATTGCTCTCTCTGCAGCAGGTGGTGCCAATTACCAGTTTAACAATAACAATAGCCTGGAGATGACGGCAGGAAAGCTTTCTACTCCTGCATTGTTTACATTAGGTAATGCTATGCCGGGGCAATTATATGTTTCTTCTTCCGGTTGGGGAACCAGCCAGTCGTATAGTATTTATGGCAGTGCAACTGTTGGTTACAACAACCAGGTTTTTCTTGATGTAACAGGTCGCAATGATTGGAAAGGCGCGTTACAGGAAGAAAAAATTCATTATTTCTATCCTTCAGCCGCATTAAGCTGGGTAGCATCAGAAACATTTAAATTCCCCGAGATATTCAATCTTGTAAAAGGCAGGCTTGCCTGGGCCGATGTGGGTAATGGTTTAATAAGAAGAAGATCAGTTGATACTTATACGTATGATGCCAGCGATTGGGGTGCCGCTAAAACAGTAAGTATTAATGCTTCATTGGTCGATCCAAATATTAAACCAATGCATTCCATTACGAAAGAAGTTGGTTTTGATCTCTGGATGTGGAAAAATCTTATCAAGTTTGATTTCACTTATTTCGTAAAAGACCAGAAAGATCAGATAGATAATATTCCAACTGTTCTGGGTACCGGATATGCAGGTGAGTTAACAAATATTGGGGATGTCCGCAGCAAGGGATACGAGTGGGGCTTAACAGTAAATCCTATAAAAACAAAAGACTGGAACTGGAATATTTCTGCAAGCTTTACGCATTACAAAGCAACCATCACTAGGCTTTCAGATCAGTTTGCACCCAATGGATATGTATTCGCTGATTACGATGGAAAGACCAGGGTGAAAATTGCAGTGGGTGAAGAAATAGGCAATATTTACGAAGCTAACCCTATACTCAGGGTTAAGACAGGGAAGTATGCAGGTATGCCGATACTTGATGGCTCCGGTGGAGAATTTCAAACCTCCGGCGATGAAAGAGACCGTGGTAAATTAGGCAATTATAATCCCGATTATATTATTGGACTAAATACAACACTCCGTTACAGGCAGTTTACATTAAACCTCGTTGGCAGTTTTCGGAAAGGCGGAAAATATGTTTCTGTTAACCAGCAGTACCTTGAGTCAAACGGCAGGGTTGGTACTACTTTAGGTTCCGGTCCTGATAACCCATGGTGGAATGGTGGACGAGATCCTGAACATGGGGGTTTGCCGTGGCCTGCTGAAGGTTCCAGCCAATTTGAAGCGATCAATAATAA
Organism: Chitinophagales bacterium; assembly: GCA_038203525.1. Lineage (GTDB taxonomy): Bacteria > Bacteroidota > Bacteroidia > Chitinophagales > Chitinophagaceae > Limnovirga. Next base: position 44,530 of record JBBRDW010000001.1, read on the forward strand.
CAATGATGGTCAAAGTTCTGACTGGAACGATGCCAGTTATGCAAGAGGCGTATTTGTTAATCCGGATTTTACCGGCGACATTCCCGGTGATGCGGATTATATCGTTAATGGCGCCGATCCAAATAATACATTTTACCAGATACCTTATAACAGTTACGGAGATGTAGTATGGGATTTTGCCGCTACCAGAACGTATAGTGCAACCAATTTTAAAATGCGGGAAATTTCATTGGCTTATAGTATACCCAATAATTTAATAAGCAGATACAAGATTAGCAATTTAACGCTTTCGCTTATTGGACGAAATGTATTTCAATGGAACGAATCCGGCCGGCATGAAGACCCCGAATCAGCGTTCAGCGGTGTAGGCACCGGGCTCGGTGTATTGAGAGCTACATTGCCAAGTATCCGTTCTTACGGCATCAAACTTTCTGTTGAGTTTTAATATTGATTGTTCAGTGTAAAAAAAATAACATGAAATCTATAATTATAAAATCACTCGCAATTATCATCTTAGCTGGTGCAGCGTCTTGCAGTAAAGATGTTTTAAGAGACTATGATAAACTACAGCAACTGAATGCTACAGAATCTGTGAACGATCCGTTTTTGTTATCATCTATCATAAAACAGACTTCACTTTTTTACCAGGGCTTCGGGTACGATAATAGTAAGCTACCCTGCGCTGTACAATACATGGAAAGAAATTTTCAAGGCGGCGATAATTATTATACAGGGTTTAAACAGCCTTCAGATGATTTATATTCGGCATTAAATATTCTTAAACTTATCGATGGTTCTATCGTGCTTGCACAATCACGAGGTTCAAAAACCCATGAAGGAATTTTTACCGTTTTCAGGGTGCTGCTGTTTTCTTTTATCACAGACTACTACGGCGATATTTATTATACTGAAGCGCTTAAGGGAAGAGAAGGAATACTCTATCCAAAATATGATCATCAATCAGATATTTATAACGGGTTACTCGCCGAACTGGATCAGGCAAATACATTAATCGCGGAAGGCACTGAGCCCATTTCTTCCACCTATGATCTAATGTTTGCCGGCCAAAAGATGCAATGGCAAAAATTTGCCAATTCATTAAAACTTCGCCTGTTAATGCGCGCTGCTGCTAAACTCCCTGATGCGGGTACAAGAATGGCCGCAATAATAAGCAATCCTTTGCAAACGCCCACCTTTACTGCAACAGAGGATAATGCAGCTATTGCATTTATTGGCACCATTGCAGACAATTCATGGAAAGGCGGTACATTAAACTGGGGCGAAAACGAAGAGTTCGACAAAAGAAGGCCATGCAAAACATTGGTAGATAAATTAACTGAATTAAACGATCCCCGTTTAACCGTTTGGGTAGCACCTGTTGAACAACCATGGACTAGTAACACTGCCTTAGATGGGGTAAGTTTTTCTACTACAGATCCAAACGGGTTTACTTATAATTCAACATGGGAATATATAGACAGATCAAATCCTGACATCGCAGCACAGGCAATAAATATCCTCGATTCAAACAAAATATATGCAGGCTTTGTAGCGGGTATGCCTGGTGACTGGAAGAATGGAAATGGCCATTACAATACAGCAGCAGGCGGTGTAGTTGGTAATTTTAAAGTATCAAAATTTTCACAGCTATTCAGACAAAATAGCCACCCGCTTTTAAAGGCCATGATCATGAATAGTGATGAAGTGCAGTTTATTCTTGCCGAAGCAGCAGTAAAAGGCTTGATCACAGGAGACGCAGACACTTACTATCGCAATGGCATAACATTTTCCATGCAGCGCTGGGGAATTTCCGATGATGATATTGCCACATACCTTGCACAGGAAAGCATTGCATTACCCGAAGATCAGGCTGGGAAGCTTGCAAAAATTGCCGATCAAAAATGGCTGGGGCTTTTTCTTGTTTCCGCAGAAACATATCTCGATATTCGGCGTACCGGTTTGCCCAATATTTTTCAGAACGGATACTTAAGCACTTACCAGTTTCCTCTACGATACCGTTACCCGGGTGCTGAGCTTGGTCAAAATAAAAACGCATACGATGCGGGCGTTGCCACTTTGATTCCAGCTGCTGATGTTGAATTTTCCAAAATGTGGTTATTACAATAACCAAACAGGCCGTTGCTGATTGATTACACTTTTTATAAACTTTCCTGGCACTAAGCAAGTGTCGGGAAGTTTTCAAATATTTTTGAGCCAGGCTGTAGCCCGCTATTAAGCGTTACTTGCGTCGCACACTTATACACTTTGTTTTTTATTCAGCTTTTATCGCAGCGTAGATTGAAGCGCAGCAAGGCTTCGTCATCGCAATGACGCACAATTTTATACAGCACAAGAGTGCGACGCAAGAAAAGATTCACAAAGGATTTATGTTTGGCTCAAAAATATGTACAACCACATTTCTATTTAATCTTTTTTCTAACAGATACAAAAACATGAAAAAGTATTTGCCATTTATTCCTTCAATATTTTTTTTAGTTATTGCAATAAACTGCTTTGCAAACCCCGTACCCGATAAACCATTTAAGCAAGCCATCTCAATAAAATATTCTTTTCCGGAGTCATTGAAAGATGGCATACTTAAAAAAGCAGTAACCGATTATAATGATAATGTTTACGTGCTTACGAACAAAGGTGTTTACAGGATAAATGATAAAGACCTTATAAAAGATTTACGCTATACGCCACTATCCCAAAAAATTCCTGTTGATATAACGGTGCAGGAAAACACTGGCCATTTATATTATTTGTACCAAGACAAATGGCTCACCAATGGCTATGCAGGCGTGCCATATAAAAATTTACCAAAAGGAAAGTATAATCAATTTGCAGTAGCGGCAGATGGCAGTATATTATTGATTGGCGATAACGCTGTTGCGCTTTGTAAAAATGATAAGCTTATAGAAATAGCAAAACCTGCTGATAAAATATTATCCGTGCAAATAAATAATGGCATTTTCTATTTGTTAAGTGCAGCAGTGGTTTATCAATTTTCAGGCGATCATTTTATAACGCTGCATAAAGGCAAAGGCTTGCAGGCTATGGCTTTTAGGGAAAATGAAATTATACTGGCTACTACACAAGGTTATTACGGAATCAATAAATTCGATGGTGATTCAAGTTTTAGTTTACAAACGAAACTGCCTGTTGAAAACATCAATTGCCTTCAGGTAATTGAGGGGAAAATATGGGCGGGTACAGAAATGGGCGCCTTTATGAAAGAACCCGCAAACACTTACCGTTACTATGCTTCAAAACGCTGGCTTAATGAAGATAAGGTTACAGATTTAACTGCAGACAGCAAGGGCAATGTATATATTTTAACGCCAACAGGATTAAATAAAATAGAATTTATCAATCATACACTTTTAGAAAAAGCAACTTATTACCAGGATGAAATAAGACAACGCCATATACGCTATGGCTTTATTTCCAACGTTACACTAAAGATACCCGGCGATCTTTCTACAGCCGAAATGACAGACACCGATAATGATGGCTTGTGGTCAGCTTTTTATTTGGGCAGTCAGGCATTCCGTTATGCTGTAACGGGAGATAAAACGGCTAAACGCTATGCCTGGGAAGCGTTTGAAGCGTATGAAAGATTGCTTTCTATTAACCAGTTAAAAGGATTTCCTTCAAGAACATTCGAGCGCAAAGGGTATAAAAATTCTGATCCACAGGCCTGGCACGATTCACCCGATCCTGAATGGGAATGGAAAGGCACTACCAGCAGCGATGAATTTGTAGGCTATATATTTATTGCTTCCGTATTAAATGAGATGGTTGCAGAAACAGAAAGTGAACACAAAAGAGTTGCTGACTTTATTGATAAAATTCTAACACATATCATTGACAATAATTATTATTTTGTTGATGCGGATGGCAAACCAACTTTATGGGGAAGGTGGAACCCGGAGTACATCAATTCATTTCCTGAATCGGTGGAAGACAGAAAATTAGGAAGTGCACATATCATCGCAGGCCTGCAATTGGGCTATGCATTAACAGGAAAAGAAAAATATAAAACAGAAGCGTTAAGGTTGATTAATGAATTTGGTTATGTAAAAAATATGCTGGTGAGTTACACCAAAATAAAAGAAACACCAGGCACCATTCGCATGGGTATTGATCTTGGTGTGGGTGGCTGGAACCATTCTGATGATGAGATGGCATTTTTAACTTATTGGGTCTTGTATCGTTATGCATTTACACCTGAATTACAACAACAATACAAGCAGGTTATTCTTGATCACTGGCAGATAGAAAAGCCAGAAAGAAATTCTCTTTGGAACCTCATTACATATGCTACAACCGGCACTTATGATGAAGCATCTGTGTTCTGGCATTTACAGGAATTTCCAATGGATCTTGTTCGCTGGAATGTTCAAAACTCGCAGCGGAAAGACATTGTTTTGTTGCCGCCAAATTTCAGGAAACAAACAACCGAAGTATTGTTACCAACAGGCGAAACACCATTAAACCGCCATAATTCAAATTCATTCGAATTGGATGGTGGCGAAAACGGAATGTCAGAACTTGCCGGTGATGAATACCTGCTGCCTTTTTGGATGGCACGTTATTTAAAAGTAATAGAATAGAAAAAATACAAATGCATTGTTGACCGTACTTAGGCGCTTTGAGCGGCTTTCGTTGCGTCGCACTCTTTTACTACATATCAATGTGCGTCATTGCGAGGTAAGAAGCGCAAAAAAAGTGCGACACAACAATGTTCAATTCATGCAATTGACTTGGTTCAAAAAATTTATTAAAATAAGTATTCAATAAATCAACTTGATCAATAAACATTTTTCTATGAAATTCATTTTTATTCTTCTTGTCTTTTTGCAATCATCAGCGCTTGTTTCTGCACAACAAACTTTTTTTAATGATACAGACTTTTTACAGGAATATCATATTGCTTACCCCATTGGCAACGATGCCAAGGAAAATGAAGTTAGAAGCATTGCTGTAGACAAAGCAGGCAATGTATGGATAGCCACCGCGGCAGGCGTAATGATAAAAAAAGTAAATGAATATTTATGGACTTCGCCATTTACCGAAGCAGATAAAGGGCCGTCTTTCGCAGTAGCTGCAGATAAGGAAGGCACTGTGTGGATGGGTACGTGGAAAGGCGTATTTTTTTTTAAGAATAATACGCTGCAATTTTTAAAGGGAACTGACGGACCGGTTGCTGCAATAGGTACATCAAATGAAGGCGTCTATTTTGCGGGCCCAAAAGGCATTTGGGTCTACAATGGCAAAGCGGTTGAAAGGAAAAATTATGCTGTTGCAAGATCTGTAAGAAAAATAATTTCTGATAACAGTAATGGCATTTGGCTTGCATCAGATGTGGGTTTGTATCACTGTAATGCAGGTGGAACAAAACATTTTATGGATACTTCGTTTCTCTTGAGTGCGTATGTAAAAGGTTTAGCAATAGGTGCGGATGATACATTGTGGGCTGGCGGGTTGGGTGGAGTAAATATAATTAATAAAGACAAAAGAGAGCGGGTGATAACACCTAATGAAGGCAGCCCCTCCCTTTATATAAACTGCGTAAATAAAGACGCAAACGGAACAATGTGGATTGGTACAGATGTAGGCGTAGTAAGGTTTTTGAGCGACGGAAGCCATTCGCTTCGTTTCAGTAAGCGCTGGCTTACAGATGATCATGTAAGCGATATTGCATTTGATGCGGGTGGCAATGCATGGATAGCAACGGCCAATGGCGTAAGCGCCATTATGAAAAGAAAAATGAACCTCGCCAATAAGCAGGATTACTTCTATGATGTATTGATGAAACGTCATATTCGTGCGCCATGGATAGCTGGTCAATGCCACTTAACTGTACCAGGTGATGTTAATTCCTGGCAACCTGAAGATGACGACAATGATGGGGAATTTGGTGGAAATTATCTTAGCATGGAGTGTTTCCGTTATGCTGCAACGAAAAGCGAAGACGCAAAAGAGAAAGCGAGAAAAGCTTTTAATTTTCTAAAGCAGCTGGAGGAAATAACTGATGGTGATGGCTATTTTGCCCGTTCGATTGTTCCGGCAGAATGGACCAATCGTATACACGATGCTAACCGCAATTATACAGAAAGGGAAATAGCCGATGAATTGGTAAAGGAGCCACGTTTTAAACCAGTGGAATTGCGGTGGAGAAAATCGAAGGATGGTAAATGGCTTTGGAAAGGAGATGCCAGCAGCGACGAATGGTGCGGCCACATGATGGGTTATTTTTTCTATTATCAACTGGTTGCTGATGAAGCAGAGAAGGCATTGGTACGTGGCCATGTTGCAAAATTAGTTGACCACCTGATCGCCAATGATTTCAATATGATGGATATTGACAGTACACATACCAGATGGTCTGTCTGGTCGCCCAATTCGCTTAACCGTGATCCGGAATGGCTGCCCGACCAAAGTGAAAACTCGATGGAATTACTGGCGTTTTTAAAACTGGCCTATTACATGACCAATGATATGAAATACCAGGAACAATACCTGCGCCTGATTAAAGAGGAGCATTACCTGGATAATATGGCAAAAGTTACCGATCAAAATCCTGCATGGTTCATTTATTACGATGTAACCATGCAGGCTTACCTATATCCTATTTTTATGACTTGTGAGAAAGATCCTAAACTGCTTGCTTTTTATCAGCAGCATCTGGAGCACTGGATGGAACGGCGTAGAAATGATAAAAATCCACTTATCAATTTCCTGTATTGCTATACTACCAATAAACAAAAAGAATTGTCAGCATCCATTGATTTCTTAACAGACACACCACTTGACCTTATTGACTGGCATATTGATCACACAAAAAGAGCGGATGTAAAGTTGGTTCATCAACCAGTTTTAGATGATCTTCAAATTGATCAATTACCGCCTGCCAGTATTCGGGAAGCTGTTCGTTGGGATAAAAATCCATGGGCTGCTGTTGGTGGCAATCCCGATATGGAAAGAGAACCTGTATTCTGGCTGCTGCCTTATTGGATGGGCAGGTATTTGAAAATGATTAAGTGAAATGAAACTGGTGTCCTATCAAAATAATAATGTACTGCAAATGATATAAAGTGCCCATCCAAAAATTATGAATTGGAAAATCTACCCAAATTGACCCTCTATCGAAATGACTCTATTTTCTTTGGAATGCTATTCGGTAATGCCAAAGTCATGATATCTGAGAATACTAATATCATCGCGATACAATTTAAGCCTGCTGCCACCTCATTTATCAAAGAATTGCTCAACGGTTTTTGAAAACTCTTTTGTAAGAACAGCAGCACCATGATCACCTGGCACCTGCATGTAACCTGCGTAATTAAAAAGCTTTACAAGCTCGGTTGCAGAGCCATTGTCGGTATCTTTATCGCCACAAATAATTAATACCTGTTGCTTTACATTTGCCAGTGCTTCTTTTGATGTGGAAGGCTGTTCTTTCTGCAGATAAGCAAGTGCCAGCTGATCTAAACCAGACTCCTTAACATACTTTACCATTCCTTCAAGTTCCTTTACCGAATCGCCCATAAGGGCGCGGTAAAACATTTTGCGACGCGGCCATTCGGGGTTTGTAAAATCAGATCCCATGCCACCCAAAACGGCTTTATTTACGTTTTTATCCAGCACCAGTAATCTTGCGGTAATAATGGAGCCACGCGAATAACCTACTACATTATATTTTTTTATATGGAGCATTTTTGCCAAACCCATTATATCTTTTGCTTCTGCATCGTTAGCGTAAGCCTCGTCTATATGCGGTTTGTCAGATTTACCATTACCGCGCATATCCAGCGTGATCACTTTGTATCCCGCAGCCAGCAGGTCATTATACACAGCAGTTTTTTTCCACGATTCTCCATCTGCAATAAAGCCATGCACAAGTATTACAGGAAATCCGTTTCCTTTTGCTTCGTAATAAATTTTAGTATTATCAAAGGAAGTGTAATATCGGCTTGTATCTGCCTGTGCTTTTGCTGACCGGAATTCACCCATCAAAGTCATGGACAGAACCACAAAAAAATAAAGCTTTGGCATGTTATAAAATTTTAGATTGCATAAAGGTAATTAATATGCAAACCGCCAAATGTTGATTTATTTTTTTGGGCCGGGCGGCATTGCGATATAGATCGTTCCTTGCGTCGCACACTTATACTTCCAGATTATATTTCGGCTTTAAACAGCCCGAAAATTTTATCATGTTTCGTTCGTTTTATTTTGCAGTTTTTTTCTATAAACTTTTATAATTTTCATTGTAATTTTTCCAAACGCATCATTGCATTCGGGCAAAAGCATCTACCTTTATTTTTTCCAATACCATCAATCTTTATACCAATGAAAGCTCTGAAGCAACTCTGTATAGTTTCGTTATTTTTTTATCTTCCTTTAAGATCAATGGCCTGGGGTCCTGAAGGACACAGGGTTACCGCACAAATAGCAGAGAGTTATTTAACTGCCAAAGCCAAAAAAAATATCAAAAAAATACTGGGTAACGAGTCCATTGCCATGGCGGCAAACTGGGCAGATTTTATCAAGTCCGACAGCAATTATAATTACCTAAGCCCCTGGCATTATATTAACCTACCGGATCAACTTAGTTACGCCCAGTTTACAAGTTACCTTACCAGCGATACTGCTACAGATGCTTACGTAAAAATTAATTTTTTAATTACCGCATTAAAAAATAAAGCAACACCGCAAGCACAAAAATCAATGTACCTGCGTTTGCTTATACATATTACCGGTGATGTGCACCAGCCCATGCATGTTAGCCGGGAAGCCGACCAGGGTGGTAATAAAATAAAATTGATGTGGTTTAATACTTCCACCAACTTACACCGGGTTTGGGATGAAGACCTGATACAATTTCAGCAACTCAGTTTTACCGAATATGCAAAAGCTATTAACTATACAACCCCCGTACAAAGAGCAGCATGGCAAAACGATGCCTTGGCCAAATGGTTTTATGAATCACATGAGATTGCAATGCATTTATATAACGAAATTAACCAACCCGATCAAAAGCTGGGCTACCGTTACAACTTCGATCATATTGCCATATTGAATGAACAATTGCTAAAAGGAGGCGTTCGCCTTGCTGGACTGCTGAACCAGATATTTGGATAACGTTTAATAAATCGCGAATTGCCTTGACTCTTTGCCCTGATGCTTTGTATTCTGCCGTACAAGAGTGCGACGCAACCGAGGCTACATTTGTATTCTTCAGCCTGGATCATAAAAATATTATTGATGCGAATTTTTTGCATTGAGATAATGAAAAAATATTCATTATTTTCATCAGGTATAATCAATAACGATTAATTCTAACGAGCTTTCATTCCTTAAATTAAAAAATAATGCGTTTATTTTTTCTGCAGATACTGGTGATTGCGGCGGGCTTTTCAGTACTTAACTCCTGTGCGGGTGGCAACAAAATACAGCAGCAAACTGAGCCATTTATTATAGGCGATACCTTGCCTGATGCCCCTGCCCTTTCCGGCCGTGGTGAATACAAAGTTGGTGTACGCACACTTGAACTTGTGCATAAAAACCAGGTAGATATTCTCCATTCAAAAAATGGAAAAGATACTTTTTACGATCGGCATCTAAAAATAGAAATCTGGTACCCCGCCATAATTCCCCCCGGCAAAAAAGAACTTGTTGCTTACAACCAGTTTATGGGTATGTACAAAGATTCACTGAGGCCCTTAACACCGTTTACTTTTATGGGCAGAGCATTACGCGATGCTGCACCGGATATAAGCGCAAAACCATACCCGTTGATCATTGTTTCGCATGGTTATCCCGGCTCAAGACTTATACTCACCTACTTAACGGAAAACCTTGCCAGCAAAGGTTATGTGGTAGTGTCAATCGATCATACCGAATCAACATTTACCGACAGGGCCGGTTTTCAAAGCACCTTGCTCAACCGGGCAAAAGATGAGTTATTTGTACTCGATCAAATGGCTGATTTAAGCAAGACGGACAGTAATAATTTTCTTTCAGGTTTAACAGATGCAAACAACACCGGGCTCATTGGCTATTCGATGGGTGGCTACGGCGTGCTGAATGCAGCAGGTGCTGGTTACAGTGGAAAATTGGACACTACTTTTACAACCATGACTGGCGGTAGCAAAGCCATACAGGTGCGCTTAACAAACAATCCTGATTACAAGGCTTCGCACGATCCGCGTATTAAAGCCGTAGTGGCATTTGCGCCATGGGGCATGCAGCGCGGCGTTTGGGATGCACAGGGTTTGCAGGGTTTAAAAGTGCCCAGCTTTTTTGTAGCTGGCAGCCAGGATGATGTTTCAGGTTACGAAGATGGAATCAAAGCTATTTTCAAAGGCGTTGTCAACTCAAACCGTTACCTGCTTACTTACGAAAATGCAAGACATAATGTAGCACCAAACCCGCCACCGCCGCAAACATTAAAAGCAGGTTTATCTGCTAACGAATACGGTTTTTATGCAGAGCCTGCGTGGAAAGAACAGCGCATCAATAATATTAACCAGCATTTTGTTACAGCCTTTTTAGGTATCTATCTCAAACAAAAAGATTACGGTAAATACCTTGATGTGCCGGTAAAATCGAACGATAAAACATGGACAGGTTTCAAGCCACGCACCTCTGTTGGTTTAGAAATGTTACATGATGCGGCTAAGTAATTTTATTAGGTTCTATTTTTTGTTAAGCATTTTTGAACCCGGCAAAAGAATAAGAAGGATGCTTCGGTTGCGTCGCGCTCTAGTACGATTGGGAGTACAATTGAGCAGAACAGCCCTTGAATTGACGTTATAAAAAAATAAAGGCTGCATATCTTGCAGCCTTTATTTTTATGAGGTAATCATTTGTTGTTTTTCATCCATCCATTTTCTCCTTCCGTAACCTTCGAACACATGCTTCTCGCTGTGGTACGAACTGCGCACAAGCGGGCCGCTTTCTACATAATCAAAACCAAGCTGGTAACCAATCTCTCTTAATTCGGCAAACTCATCAGGGTGAACAAAACGGTGAACAGGTAAATGTTTTGCAGTTGGCTGTAAATACTGGCCAAGTGTAAGTACATCTACGTTAACTGCGGCAAGGTCTTCCATACTTTGTATAATCTCCTCCTTGGTTTCACCAAGGCCGAGCATCATACCAGTTTTGGTACGCATACCGCCTTGTTTAAGAATACGCAGCACTTCCATACTGCGTCGGTATTTGGCTTGAATGCGAACCTGTTTGCTTAAGCGTTCCACTGTTTCTATGTTATGGCTTACTACTTCCGGCGCCGCATCTATTATGCGCTGTATGTTCTCTGCCTGTCCTTTAAAATCGGGGATTAGTGTTTCCAGGGTAGTATCGGCATTTAAGGCTTTCACCGCTTTAATAGTATTGTACCAAATAATGGAGCCGCCATCTTTTATTTCGTCCCTGTCTACACTGGTAATTACCGCATGTTTCACTTTCATTAAATGAATGGCTTCAGCAACACGCTGGGGTTCGTCCCAGTCAAGTGGATCGGGTCGGCCGGTGGCAACGGCGCAAAAGCCGCAGCTTCTTGTACAGATATTACCAAGAATCATAAAAGTGGCGGTTCCTGCGCCCCAGCATTCGCCCATATTGGGGCAATTGCCACTTTCGCATATGGTATGCAGCTTGTGCGTATCTACAAGTCCACGCACATGTTTATAGCTCTCGCCTATGGGTAATTTTACGCGTAACCAATCGGGTTTTTTAACCCTTGCACCAACTAGTTCTATATTGCTTGTTATTGGTAATTCCTGCATTTTTAGTTTGTAGTTTACAGTTTGTAGATTGCGGTTTGAGATTGCTAAACTACAGACGCTGTTAAATGTTTAATCTAGTTCGGAACGTACAAGAGTGCGACGCAAGAGACGATGCCATGTAATACCTGAGCCGGGCAAATAATTCTGTACTTTTTAAAAAATAAACGGTGCAAAAGTAAACTACTTTCTTTTTCCAAACTGAAAGGCAATGTAGCCATTGAAAAAGAATTTCCTTTCCGGATTATTGATAAGAATGGGCATTGATTTGGAATAATATTCAGCATTTATGCCAACTTCAACTGCGGACAAAAGCTCGTTATAACGTCCATAATCGAAACGCATGGCCAGTTTTGCATAAGCCCCGGGCACAATTTTTCCCTCGGTAAGTCCTTTGGTAAAACCTGCAGCGCCATAAACATTTTTGGGATCTGTGTCAAGAAACTGAGCTTCTGTAGAATCGCTGTATTTGATATCGATTGCCTGGCCTGGTTGTTCTGGGTCGGCGACAGAAATATAATAAGGTTTTAAATATCCCAATGAAATACCTCCGCCGTAAATAGCTGATACGGCTACTCCATTCTTGTTTCCTTTTCCGCCAACCAGTTTCTGGGATCCCAAACCGCCTTTCAGGTAATAAAAATTATTTCGCTTGCCGTACACATAGGGATTGCCTATAAAAAGAAAACCGCCGCTTTCCTGTGTTGGGGTAACTTTCTCTTCTTTTGGATTTTTACGTTCGCCCAATTCCACAGACCAAAGATTGGTATTATTAATCGTTTTATATTTTCCATGTTCGTAAGCCAGACTCCAGCCGTCTGTGTTTAGCTTAACACCAAAAGCCGTTTGTTTAGCATAAACAAGAGAACCTTCCTCGTATTCTTTAGCCATTTTATTAATACGGTCTTTTCGCTCCTGCTTCTCCTGTTCCCTTGTTTTAGTGACTTTGCCCATAGAAGTAGTTTGGGCATAGATAGTAGCCGAACCAGTGGCAAACAGAAACAAAAAAAATATTTTCTTTAGCATGATTTTATTTGTAGTTCGTAAATTTAGGCAAAAATAGTACAATGACTTCTCAAATAATTTATAAAGGCGAGTTAAGAACCGAGGCACAACATTTACACAGTGGCACCATGATTGAAACCGATGCCCCGCTTGATAACCAGGGCAAAGCGGAGCGGTTCTCCCCTACTGATTTGATGGCTACTTCTCTTGGCAATTGTATGATGACGATTATGGGTATTAAGGCAAGAGACCTGCAAATAGACCTTACCGGCACCACCATAGACATCACCAAAATTATGAAAACCGAACCGCGCCGTGTAAGCGGTATAAAAGTTGCGTTTCACTTTCCTGTGCACCTTGTATTAGATGAAAAACAAAGAACTATTTTAGAAAGAGCTGCTATCACCTGCCCGGTTGCCCAAAGCATTCATCCCGATATTGAACAGGATATAAAGTTTATCTGGCCCTCAGTATAATAAAGGCATAACGAATATTACTATAAAAAATTTTATGAGCCCGGCTGTAGCCTAAGAATTAAGCTTTACTTGCGTCGCACTCTTGTGCTGTAACGCAGGAGTCAGCAATTAAAAGGCAATCAACCAGTGGGTAATAAATATCATAATCTTACCCGGATTTCCATTTGCGCCAAATAAGCTTTTAAGTCAGGAATGTCGATTTCTTTGAAATGAAAAATGCTTGCAGCCAGCGCTGCATCGGCCTTGCCAATATTAAATACGTCCACAAAATGCTGCATATTGCCGCCGCCACCACTTGCAATGACAGGCACAGGTAAAAGGGTAGAAAGTGTATTAGTTATATCCAAAGCAAACCCCTGCTTAGTGCCGTCATGATTCATAGAAGTCAATAGTATTTCGCCGGCACCCAGGGCAACAGCCTGCTTCGCCCAGTCTAGGCATTTTGTATCTGTCTTTGTTCTGCCACCATTCAGATAAACATACCACTGGCCGTCGTCTTCTTTTTTTGTATCAATTGCAAGTACGATACACTGGCTGCCAAAATCTTTCTCAAGTTCCCCAATTAACCCGGGGCGCTTAAAAGCCGCTGTATTAACCGATATTTTATCTGCCCCATTCTGAAGCAATAAACTCACGTCTTCAACTGAAGAAATACCACCGCCTACCGTAAAAGGAATATTGATGTTATGCGCAATTTTGTTTACGAGTTCCCGAAGTGTTTTTCTTTTTTCTACGGTAGCTGTGATATCAAGAAACACCAGCTCATCCGCACCTTGCCGGGCATACAAAGCACCAAGTTCTACCGGATCGCCGGCATCGCGAAGATCAACAAAGTTGGTACCTTTTACCGTGCGTCCATCTTTAATATCGAGGCATGGAATGATGCGTTTACAGAGGCCATGTTTAGACCCACTCCACTCCCTAAAGGGGGAACCTGAAACATCCTGAGTAAATTTTACATCGCTCATTGTATCAATGGTTTTAGATCGTTTAAGGTAATCCTGTTTTCGTAAATGGCCTTACCTACTATGGCTCCGCTACACCCTATTTCTTTCAATTTGTAAAGATCATCAATTGTTGCTACTCCGCCACTTGCAATGAAATGAAGCTTGGGAAACTCAGTGATGATATTTTTATAAAGTTCAACTGAAGGGCCTTCCAGTTTTCCATCTTTACTTACATCTGTACAGAATATTTGGTGAATGCCATGATCAATGTACTTCTGAATGAAATCATATATCCAGATGTCTGTTGTTTCCAGCCATCCGCTTACCGCAATTTTTTCCTCTTTTACATCGGCACCGAGCAGGAATTTATGTGCCCCGTAAATCAGCAGCCATTTTACAAATTCAAATTCATTTTTTACTGCAAGGCTGCCAACTGTTGCCAAAGCCGCTCCTGAATTAAAGACAACTTTTACATCTTCTTCCTGCTTTATTCCGCCGCCAAAATCAATATTCAAAGATGTTTTTGAAGCGAGTTTCTCCAGCACTTTCCAGTTTTTTACTGACCCGGCTTTTGCACCATCAAGGTCTACAAGATGGAGCCTTTGCAGGCCTGCAGCTTCAAATTCTTTGGCTACTTCGAGCGGGTGCTCATTATAGATTTTTTTTTGAGCATAATCGCCCTGTGTTAAGCGTACGCATTTACCGTCTATTATATCTATCGCGGGTATTATAAACCCTCTAAATCCCCCTGAAGGGGGACTTTGATGTACATGTGTATTTTTTAGTTCTTCTTCCAATTGAATACTTTTAAAATTTGTTTTGATGACGCAATATTGCCCAATAATGTTATGCTGTACAAGAGTGCGACGCAAGGAACGATGAATAGAGTTTATTTGGCCGGGCTCAAAAAATTAAAGCTTTTGAAACGCTTTCATCAATTCATTGATTGCTATTTTTATGTCGTTTTCCGTCGTTCTGAAATTCACAAAAGCGGCGCGGATGCAAAACCTGTTTTGATAAACCGTAGGCGTCATAAAGACTCTACCGCTTATATTTAAATACCCCAACAGTTTTGTAATTTTTTCTTTGGCATTTGCCGTATTTTCTAATGTAAAGCAAACGGTGTTTAGCCGCACCGGTGCAGCGAGTTCAAAGCCTTTGGAGTTGCTTATAGCCTCGCCCATTTGCTTTGCAAGAGCTATGTTTTCTTCAACAATTTGGGTATACCCTTCTTTACCATAAGCCATCAGCGTAAACCATGCAGGCAAAGCTCTGAAACGCCTCGAGTTTTCTGGCACATAATTTAGATAGGTAAAATTTTCGAGCAGATCACCCAGGTAAGACGCATTGGAATTTTGAAAAGTTTGCACCTGCAACGCTGCATGTTCTTTGCGGGTAAATATCACTGCACTGTCGTAAGGAACGTTGAGCCACTTGTGGTTATCAATGGTAATACTGTCAGCGTTTTGCCAACCTTCCAATAAATATTTATGTGTGGGTGAGCATGCCGCAAAGCCGCCAAAAGCTGCATCAATATGCCACCAGAAATTATATTTGTTTTTTAGCGAAGCAATGAATTGCATGTCATCAAAGTCCACGGTATTAACAGTTCCACCGCTTGCAATAATTATAAACGGCTCCTTTTGATTTTTACTTAGTATATTTTCAAATGCCTCCGTATCCATGCACTCTCTATCGGGCAATGTCGGAATGATTGATATATTACTGCTTCCTATACCCAGCATTGCTAGCGATTTAACGGCAGATGAATGTGGAACAGCAGTGTAAATTTTTATAGGCTTTTTTATTCCATCGATTGCAACATCGTAACCTTGTTGTTTGCCGATCCATTGCCTTGCAACCGCAAGCCCGGTAAAGTTAGACATGGTGGCACCGGTAACAAAGGCACCCATAAAATCATCGGGTAAATTAAATAGCTGCAAAAGCAATTTTATGGTATGTAATTCAAGGGCTGCCGATATATCGCCATTGCCTTTTTCGCTCTGTGTGTTCTGGTCAAAAACGGCCGTAAGCCAATCTCCTGCAATGGCCGCTGGTGTTGAGCCACCGGTTACAAAGCCCCAGTAACGGGGGCCGGAGGATGCTACAATATTTTCAAGGAATTCTGTTTCAAATAATTGTTGTGTTTGTAGATAGCCCAAACCATTAGTTGGTAGGGCAGGCATATCAAATAATGGATTTGATTTTGAAGTAACTCTTTGATTAATGGTTGCAAGATAGCTGCTGCTTAAATCTTTTACCGATTGAAGCAGCGAAGAAAATTCATCAATATCTTTTTGTAAAACCGGATACATGGTAATTAATTTTTTTGAGCCAGGCTTTTGTATTTTATGGCATCGCCTGTTGCGTCGCACTCTTGTACGATTGGTTCGTTTTTCAACAAAGCCTAAATCAACGCTATAAAATTTTTAAGAATACACTCTCCAACATCTGCACTTTTTTCGGGGTGAAATTGAAGGCCGTAAAAATTATCGCGGTGCAACGCCGAGCTGTAAGGTTGTACATAATCAGTTGTTGCTATAGTATGTTCTCCTAAAGCCGCATAATAACCATGCACAAAATAACAATAGCTATTTTCATTGAGCCCTTTAAATAAGTCAGTTTTTAAATTATAAATATTATTCCAGCCAATCTGCGGAACTTTTATATCCCCCACTGACTCCCCCAAAGTGTGAGAAAATTTGCAAACAACCTCATCAAAAATTCCCAGGCATTCCGTATCATTTTCTTCTGAATGTTTGCACATTAACTGCATACCAAGACAAATGCCAAGTACGGGTTGTGTAAGGTTTCGCAGCAGTTTATCAAGTCGCCTTTCTTTAAGATAACGCATGGCGCTGCTGGCTTCGCCTACTCCGGGAAAGATCACTTTACCGGCAGCTTTTATTTGAGCATGATCGTCTGTTACCTCTGCTTCAACGCCAATACGTTCCAATGCATAAAGCACAGATTGGATATTGCCGGCGTTGTATTTTATAATTACTAAACTCATTATTTCAAAATAGATTCAAGAAATGTTTTTGTGGAGGCTTCCACATCGCTGGTATTTTCTAATGCTTTAATATAAGCGCTTCCAATAATGGCTCCATTTGCATGTTTGCTGGCCAGATCAAAAGTGTGTTTGTCTTTAATTCCAAAGCCAACCAATATTGGATTCTTGAGATTCATCTTTTGCAATCTCTCTAAGTATGATTCAACTGGAGAAAAATCTTTATCACTGCCGGTAATGGAAGAAGAAGAAACCGCATATAAAAATCCAGTACTTAAAGAATCAAGTTTCCTGATTCTTTCCTCTGATGTTTCCGGTGTGATAAGAAAAATAAAATCTAAACCATAGCGCTGAATGACGGCGCCGTATTCTGTTTCAAACTCGTGTTCAGGCAAGTCGGGTAAGATTAACCCATCTATCGGCGCATCGGCGCAGTATTGGCAAAATTTTTCAAAACCAAACTGCATGATGGGATTCATGTAACCCATCAATATAACCGGCACGTAAATTTCTTTACGAAAACCCCGTAGTTGCTGAAACAGGGTTTCGATACTCATACCATTCTCCAAAGCTTTACTGCCACTGGCTTGTATTACCGGGCCATCCGCCAACGGATCGCTGTACGGCATACCGAGTTCAATTAAATCGGCACCGTGTTGCTGTAACGCTTTCATTACTGCGAGTGTACTGTTTAATTGTGGGTAGCCGGCAGTGCAATACACGTTAAGTATATGCTGATTTTTTCTCTGGAATAAATCTTCTAACCTGTTCATTGGTTGATAGGTTTTATTGTTCAATTATATGCTGTACGTACAAGAGTGCGACGCAACGATGATTAATGCTTATTCAAATGCCTGGCTCAAAAAAAATACTACGCATTGCTTTCCATTGCTTTTATATAAGCTGCCAAATCTTTATCGCCGCGGCCGCTTAAACACAATACTACAATATCGGTTGGTTTAAATGGTAACTGCCCGAGGGCCGAGAATGCATGCGCCGTTTCCAGTGCAGGAATAATACCTTCCATTTTTGATACGTGAAACGCTGCTTCCAGCGCCTCACTATCTGTTGCACTTAAAAAGGTACCACGTCCAGTTTTGAACAGATGCGCATGCAGCGGTCCAATGCCGGGATAATCGAGACCTGCCGAAATGCTGTGTGGCTCAACCACCTGGCCATCTTCGGTTTGCATTAGCAAACTTTTACTGCCGTGCAAAATACCGGGCTTACCCAGCTGCGAAGTGGCTGCACTCATGCCGCTGTTAATGCCAAGTCCTGCTGCTTCCACTGCTACAAGCTGCACGCTTAACTCATCTAAATAATGATAAAAAGCACCTGCCGCATTGCTGCCGCCACCAACACATGCAATAACATGCGTGGGCAATTCGCTGCCTGTTTTTTCTTTTAACTGCCACTTTATTTCTTCGCTTATTACGCTTTGAAAACGGGCCACCATATCTGGATAAGGATGCGGACCAACCACGCTGCCTATGATGTAATGTGTATCTACCGGATTATTGATCCAGTCTCTAATGGCTTCGTTGGTGGCATCTTTAAGTGTTTGACTGCCACTCGTGGCGGGCACTACTTTGGCGCCTAGCATTTTCATTCTGGCCACATTGGGTGCCTGGCGTTCAATATCTTTTACGCCCATATACACAATGCACTCCAGCCCTTTTAATGCACAAACGGTAGCGGTTGCCACACCATGCTGACCAGCGCCTGTTTCAGCAATAATGCGTGTTTTGCCAAGTCTTAATGCCAATAAAACCTGCCCAATTGCATTATTAATTTTATGCGCACCGGTATGGCATAGGTCTTCGCGTTTAAGGTAAATTTGTGTATTGAATTCTTTACTTAACCGCTCTGCAAAAAAGAGTGGCGTTGGCCTGCCTGCATAATCGTGAAGCAAGTTGCGGAACTCTTTTTGAAAAGCCTCCTCGTACATAATTTCCAGGTACTTGGTACGCAATTCTTCTACATTGCGGTGCAGCATTTCAGGAATGTATGCGCCGCCGAAAGAACCGTAATAACCCTGTGAATTGGGAAGCTGATAAGTTGCTTTTGTTATTGTCATTTTATTTTTATTATGAGCCAAACTTTTTGAATTACTATGATGCTTCTGTTGCGTCGCACTCTTGTACAATTGGATTATATATTCAACTGCATAAACACCAAATCCAATCACCGGTCAAACTTCCAGCCTACTTTTTTATAATGCGCCAATTCCTCAAAACCAAACTGTTTATGAAACTGAATACTTCATTTATTATCCGCATTGATGCCTGCAATAATTGTATGTAGTTTCCATTCTTCAGCGGCATACCATTTACGCTAGCACTACAAATTGCAATCATCTCCAAATAGTTTTATGTAATTACCAGTTTGAAAAAATGTGTGTCAACTTGCATTATCGGGAAGTTGCCGGGCAATGCCTGTTTATTTACCAGCATAAAATTATTCCGTTGGTAAAATCTTATTGCTGCTTCTAATCTTTCTATCGTGCCCAGGTAAATTTCTCTTAT
The DNA here is from genome assembly GCA_038203525.1 of Chitinophagales bacterium. Classification (GTDB taxonomy): domain Bacteria; phylum Bacteroidota; class Bacteroidia; order Chitinophagales; family Chitinophagaceae; genus Limnovirga. The sequence continues at coordinate 64,294 of JBBRDW010000001.1, forward strand.
ATCTTTTTCTTTGCACCATGCTATTAGTGTATCGAGCAATAATTGGCCGGTTCCTTTTTCTTTGCCGCGATAAACTGAGTGCACAAACATTTTACGCAGGCACCCCTGGTTGTTATCAATATCGATAAGTGCAATTGTGCCCACTACTCTACCGTTATCAAGCGCTATCCAGAAATTGCCATTTCTTTTGCAATAAAAATTTTCTACGTCGAACAAGTCTGGCTGATCATTTATTGTTACCGGTACATTGAATTCATTTTGCTGAATGTTTAAAATGAGATCAATTACCTGCTGTTCATATTTTTTATGGTACACCTCTATCTTCATGGCTGCTTTTTGTTATAAAGTACAAGAGTGCGACGCAACAGGCGATGCTATGAAAAAATTTTGCCTGGCTCCAAATTCATGCCTTTAATTTATCGACAAATAACTTCACTTTGTTCATATCTTTTACGCCGGGCATCATTTCAAATTTGCTGTTGATATCAACTGCAAAAAGATCTTTAGCGACAGGATCTTTTTGAAATAGCTTTAAATATTCTGTATCATCCGGACTGATACCGCCGCTTAAAAAAAAAGGTTTGCGTATGTTTTGTCCTTTCAACAATTGCCAGTTGAATTTCTTTCCGGTACCACCATAACCTGCACCTTCTGTATCGAACAAATACATATCTACCGGTTCGTAATATTCGCGGATTTTCCATTGAATATTATCATCTTCACTTATTCGAAATGCTTTGATCACCGATACATAATTTGAAATCTTTTCGCATACTCTTGGGGTTTCGTCACCATGCAACTGTACAAGGTACAACCCGCATGCATCAACGATTTTCAGAATTTCCTCTGGTTCTGCATTTACGAAGACACCTACTTTATTAATATTGCCACGTATCTTTTTTATTTCGGTTGCCGGCATTGTTTTAAACACATAACGCGGCGACCTTGGATAAAATATAAAGCCTGCAAACTCAACACCCATTTCGTCGAGTTGTTTCACCTGCTCGGGCTTGGTCATTCCGCATACTTTAATGCGCATGTTGCTTTGATTTTAGCTCTGTTACAAAATCAGCAAAAGCAATTGCCGGGTCTGACTGTTTCATAAAATTTTCACCAACAAGAAAACCTTTAAATCCAGCTTGCTTCAAAGTTACAATTGTATCTACATTGCTGATACCGCTTTCTGCAATGGCCAGTTTATCTGCGGGTATATGCGGAAACAGTTGCAACGATGTGTTGATATCTACTTCAAACGTTTTTAGGTTGCGGTTGTTCACGCCAACAAAATCTACATCCGCACAAATATGAGCAAGCTCCTCTTCGTTGTGAATTTCGAGCAGTACTTCGAGGCCAAGTTCTTTTGATAAAGCCGCAAATTCTTTTACCTGTTGTACAGACAAGCAGGCTGCAATGAGCAAAACTACATCAGCGCCAAAGGCTTTGGCTTCGTAGAACTGGTATTCGTCTATCATGAAATCTTTGCGCAATATCGGGGTTGGATTTACCCTTGCCTGTTTCAGATCCTGCATGGTTCCGCCAAAGAAATTTTCATCAGTGAGGATCGACAATCCTGAAGCACCAAGTGTTGAATAGGCACTGGTTACTTTAGCAATTTCCACATTACCATTGATAATTCCTTTCGATGGCGATTTTCTTTTAAACTCTGCAATGATTCCTGTTTTGGTTTCGTCTAAAAGAAATTTCCGAAGTGATAGCGTTTTTCCCGAAAAATATTCCGACTGTTTAAGTTCCTGGATATTTACTTTTAGTTTTTGGCTTTTAACTTCTTCTTTTTTTTGCGCTACTATTTTTTCAAGAATATTCATTATTGTAAACTAATTAATGTTTGTAATGAATGATAGGCCTTACCGCTGTCAAGGCTTTCTACTGCCGCCTGATAGGCATCATCATAATTTTTATACGCTTCTGTGCAAAGCAGTGCCATGGCTGAATTGGCGAGCACCACTGCATTCTGCGGCCAGGTTCCTTTGCCTGTAATAATCCTTTTAAATATATCGGCAGCTTCTTCGGTTGTATTGCCGCCATATATGTCTTCCGCCGATACCATACGTTTACCAAGTTCAACAGGTTTCATAATCCTTTCGCCTTCATTGGTGATAACCTTGGTATCATTGGTAAGAGAGATTTCATCATAGCCATCCAGGCCGTGAATAATGGTGAATGGTCTTCCGGTCAACTGAAGCAGGTAATTGTAAATTCTTGCCATTTCCAAGTTGTAAACACCAACCAATTGGTATGCAGGAGAAGCGGGGTTAACCATTGGCCCAAGCATATTGAAAAAAGTTCTTAACCCTAAATTTTTTCTGATAGGGCCAACTGTTTTTAATGCAGGATGAAATATTGGTGCATGTAGGAAACAGATATTGGCTATTTCGATTTCTTTTTTCAGTGCATCATTATCTGCTTTAAATTTATAACCAAGCTGCTCCATTACATTACTTGAACCACTGATTGAAGATGCCCCATAATTACCGTGCTTTGCAACTTTTTGCCCGGTACCAGCTACAATGAAACAGGAGAGCGTAGAAATGTTGAATGTATTTTTTCCATCGCCGCCGGTACCAACGATATCCATTGTTTTATGACCATCAAGATCAACTTTTATGCAAAGTTCAAGTAATGCATCGCGGAAGCCCTGCAGCTCTTCAATGGTAATACTGCGCATTAAGAATACAGTAATAAATGCTGTTACTTCATGGTCATTGTACATACTTTTCGAAATATTGGTTAATATTTCTTTGGCCTGCTCACGTGACAAGGTTTTATGTTCGAAAAGGTATTGAAGTATTTTTTTCATGTTGTCTGAACGGGGATTTGGGGAGATTAAATAGATTTTTGGGATAAAATTGTGTTTGCCGGATGATTGATTATTGAAGAATTAAATTTTGGATTTTCAATCCTTCTGTATTCGAGACTAATGGACCCAAAATTTATTAACAATCCAATTTCAACATTAAATGCTTCAAGATAATTTCTTGCCTGTGCAAAATGTACAGGTTCTATTTTTGTTTGTGCTTTTAGCTCTAAGCAAATTTTATTTTCAACAAAGAAATCAACTCTTCTTTCTCCAATTTGTGTTTCTAAATAAAAAATTGCCATGCTACATTCATGCTGGAAACCTAATCCATCAGCTTCCATTTGCAATGCTAAGGCTCTTTGATAAATAACTTCCTGAAATCCATTACCAAGTTTACTATGTACTTTCATAGCCGCTCCAATAATCTTTTCAGTAATCTCTTTATATTTAAATTCCTTCATAATAAAAATTTATCTCATTAATCCCAACAATCTCCACCAATCACTGTTCAGACAATCCTCGTTCAGACTTTTAACCAATTCCTCATAATCGCTTCTCCGCTTGGCGTTAACACACTTTCTGGGTGAAACTGTACGCCTTGTACATCGTATGTTTTATGTTGCAATGCCATGATAAAACCTGTTTCATCTTCTGCTGTTATTTCCAGCTCGTCAGGAAAATTTTCTTTGTCAACCACCCAGGAATGATAACGGCCCACTTCAAATATTTTGGGTAAATCCGTAAATAAATCATGTTTCACTTTTGATCTTTCGCTTTTCACTTGAATTGGTGTAGCTACGCCATGAAACACACTTGTTAAATTGGTAAGCGTTCCACCAAAAGCCTGCCCTATTGCCTGGTGCCCCAAACATACACCCAGTATGGATTTGCTGCTGGCGTATTCTTTTATCAATGGTAATAATAATCCTGCTTCTTCAGGAATGCCAGGGCCCGGTGATAAAATTATTTTATCAAAGTCTTTTACTTTTTCTAATGGTAGCTGGTCATTGCGATGCACTTCAACTTTGTAATGCAAAATCTTTTCTACAAGATGCACAAGATTGTAAGTAAATGAATCGTAATTGTCGAACACTAATATGCGGAGGTTACTGCTCATAATATATTCTTCAGTACAAGAGTGCGACGCAACGAAAGCTTAATGCTTGCACAATTGCTTGGTTCAAAAAAATTCTTTTATAAAGTTTCTGCTAAATCAACTGCTTTCATTAATGCGCCCAGTTTATTATTCACTTCCTGCAATTCGGTTTCGGGAACCGACTTTGCAGTAATGCCCGCCCCCGCCTGATAGTTCAATGTGTTTTGTTTGCTTAAAAAAGTTCGGATCATGATGGCCTGGTTGCAGGTGCCATCAAAACCGATAAAGCCAATGCAACCTGCATAGTAGCCGCGCACAGTGGGCTCATATTCATCTATCAATTGCATTGCTTTAAACTTTGGGGCGCCACTTAAAGTTCCCTGCGGAAAAGTGAGGGCCAGCAACTCAAAAGGATTTGCACTTTCACGAACATTGCCACTCACTTCGCTTACGAGGTGTATTACATGCGAATAATAATGCACCTGCCTGAAATGATTTACTACAACATTATCGCAGCAACGGCTTAGATCGTTTCGTGCAAGATCAACAAGCATGGTATGCTCTGCATTTTCTTTTGCATCTTTTAATAATTCTTCTGCAAGCTGTTCATCCTGTTGATCGTTGCCCGTGCGTTTAAAAGTGCCCGCAATAGGGTGTACGATTGCTTTTCCGTTCTTAATAATCAACTGACTCTCGGGGCTGCTACCCATTAATTTATAATCACCATAATCAAAATAAAAAAGATAGGGCGAAGGATTTACGCTTCGCAGCGAACGATACACATTAAAGTCATCGCCAATAAATTTTTGCTGGTACCTTCTGCTCAACACAATTTGAAAAACATCGCCACGAAGGCAGCTTGCAATACCTTTCTTCACCATTTCGAGGTAGCCGTTATCGCTGATGTTACTCACTTCATCAAATTGAATTTTAAATGGGTATGTGGGCACATCTTTACTCTTAATTATAGACTCAACCGCATCAACATCGCTTGCAATACCATCAATCCTGTTTTCGCATAAATACATTTCATCCTTAAAATGGTTGATAACAATAACATACTGGTATAACCTGTAACGCATCAATGGAATTTCAGGAGACTTTTTATTACTCTTTAGTTTTATAGTTTCAAAGAATTGCACAGCATCGTAAGTGGCATAACCATAAAAACCCTGTGCAAGCTGTACTGCCTTATCAGCGGGCTTGTCCACATCAAAACGATTCATAAAATCCCAGATTGTTTTGGGAATATCCTGCACATTTTTAATATCCTGTTTCTCCGGCTTTTGCCCAGGAATCTTAAATTCAATGGAATCAAATCCAGATATCTCCATGCCTCCAATTGCGTTGATGCCGATAAAAGAAAAACTGTTTTCTGCAGCACGGTTATCACCGCTTTCCAGCAGCACCGTATCGCGGTAGCGGTCGCGCAGCCGCAGATAAATACCCACAGGCGTATACACATCGGCGAGCATTTTTTTGTACGTTGTTTTAATTTGAATCTTTTTCATTCGTCAATTGTAAATCTTAAATTTTTATGATACCAGCTTCCGTTCGCTGCTAAACTTTTGTTGTGTCACTCACTTGTACTTTAAAGCCATACTCAGCTTTGATTTGTGTTGTTTTTAATTTGCTGGCACCTTAAAGTGAAATACATTAAAAAACCCCGGCAAATTTTGCCGGGGCTCAAAAATATATTTGAATAGTATTGGCAATGCCATTACAAGCCCCGGATAGAGTTTGTATGCCACCACCAACCAATATTTATAAACTTTTTTGTCATCGAGATGCGAATATGAACCAGAAAATTGATATGAACAAAAGTTTTTTTCTTCCCGCATGCCTTTACGCAAGCGATTGATGTGGTTTACTAATAAACGGTTAGAAAAGTTTATTTTGTACCCACTTAAAACCAATCTAACAATGACAGCCTTACAAAATAATATCAACGTTTCCCGGCGTCTGCAATCGCTCGATTTTATGCGTGGTTTAATAATGGTGTTACTGGCCCTTGAAAGTACCGGCCTTTACGAACATCTATCACAGGCTACAGAAGGCAATGCACTAAATGGACTTATGCAACAATTTTTCCATCATCCATGGAACGGATTGCGGTTCTGGGATTTGATACAACCCGGCTTTATGTTCATGTCTGGAACAGCAATGGCCTATTCGCTGCATAAACAGCAGCAGCAAGGCGTTGCGTGGGGTGACTCATTTAAAAAAATACTCAAACGTTGTGGCTTGTTATTCTTTTGGGGCGTATTAGATTATGCAGTAAGACCATCAGGTTTATCATTTGAATTATGGGATGTACTTACCCAATTATCGTTCACCACGTTGGTTGCATTTCTAATTTTTCAATGGAGCGTCACCTCGCAAATCATAACATGCATTGGGTTATTATTATTAACAGAAGTATTATACAGGTTCACCAATGTGCCGGGTTTTGATCAACCATTTACAGACCAGCACAACTTTGGCAATTACATGGATACCATTCTTATGAATAAAATAAATGATGGCGGTTGGGTTGCTATCAATTGCATACCAACTGCCGTACATACAATTGCAGGCGCATTGGTTGGCAAGCTTTTATTGGGTAAAAGTGATAAGCTTAAAACAATGCTTTTATGGGCAGCCGCTTGTCTTATTATTGGCTACGGCTTAGATGCTGCGGGCATTACACCTATCATTAAACGTATTGCTACGTCTTCTTTTACGTTTGCTTCATTGGGCTGGTGTTTACTGGGTTTAGCTACCTGTTATTGGTGGATAGATATAAAAGATCATCATAAATACCTCAAATTTTTTCTTATTGTCGGCATGAATTCTCTGTTCATTTATTTGTTCTTCGAGATTGTAGGTGCCCGCTGGTTCAATGAATATATCAGCGCTATAAGCAATGGTTTATTAAGCATAGTTAATACACCCGAAATGCTAAGTAATATTATTTCATCGTTCTGCATTTTTGGTTTGGAATGGGGGCTTTGTTATTTCCTTTATAAGAATAAGATTTTCTTTAAAGTATAAATAATTCATTTGAAGAAGCAATTGCTTGCCTAATATCTATTTAAGATTTTTTTGGGCCGGGCAAAAGGCACTTTAGTCATCGTTCCTTGCGTCGCACTCTTGTACAGTTATATATTTATTCAGCTTTTATTGAAGCGGAGATTGGAGCGAATTGAAAATAACGTGCAGAACTTTTTTGCCTTTACATTCAATTAGTTGTAACATTGAATTGCGCAAATACAAACGTTTGTAAGCTGCCATTATTTGGCGACACCCTTAACAATATACTTCCTACATTTTAATTTATAATTTAATAAAACAGAAATCAAATGAATAACGAAGAAAAAATATCGGCCATACAAAAAATGTTAGGCGACTTTGCACCAAAACTTGTTGAATATACTGACAATGTACTTTTCGGTGATGTATGGGAAGGTAAAGAGCTTTCGCAACGAGACAGGAGTTTAATAACTGTAGCAGCCTTAGTAGCAGGCGAACATTCTGGGCAACTAAAATATCATTTAAGCCGTGCAAAAGATAATGGCCTGACTGAAGCTGAACTAATTGGAGTGATTACTCATTTAGCTTTCTACGCAGGCTGGCCAAGAGCTATGACAGCGATAATGCTAGCGAAGGAAATGTTTGAAAAGGATAAATAATAAAGTTTGGTGACAAAATCTAATCTTTAATCATCGAGCGTACAAAAAACAGCATTGCGGACAGACTATAAAGGCAGCTTACATGGGGTTTGCTGCTATGCTTGCAGACGAATGAGTCATCATCTTTTTGGTTGTCATCAGCAGCGGTTTCAGCAGACGTAATTTTATTCGGCTTCAGTTCCAGGCTAAAGGACGTTATAAATTCCAGCACAGCAGTAAACCCTAACGTTGGCTGCTACCTTGACGAAATTGACAAAAATTTAGAACTGTTCTTGCAGGCTCTAATCCTTTTATTTTCAAACAGCCTGATTATTCAAGGTAATGTTCAGCAAATCTCTGCATCACACTGCTGGTATTTATTACGGGGCTTTTATTTTCCAATCAACTTAAAGAACCCCTTTCGTGCTCGGCAAATAATTACTCAGCGGATCACGTTTTACCGCCATGCGTATTGCTTTTGCAAATGCTTTAAAGATGGCTTCTATTTTATGGTGTTCGTTATCGCCTTTACATCTAATATTTAAATTGCATCTGGCTGCATCGCTGAAAGATTTAAAGAAATGGAAGAACATTTCTGTTGGCATCTCCCCTATTCTTTCGCGTTTAAATTCAGCATCCCAAACCAGCCAGTTACGGCCGCCAAAATCAATTAATACTTTAGCTTCGGCTTCATCCATTGGTAATGCAAAACCATAACGTTCCATTCCTCTTTTATCTGCAAGCGCTTTGGCAAATGCTTCGCCAAGAGCTATGCCGGTATCTTCAATCGTGTGGTGTTCGTCAATTTGAAGGTCCCCTTTTGTTTCAATGTTTAAATCCATTTTACCGTGGCGGGCAATCTGGTCGAGCATGTGATCGAAAAAGCCCAAACCCGTATGGATACTGGCTTTGCCGCTGCCATCTAAATTGAGTTCTATGTGTATTTTGGTTTCGTTGGTATTGCGCTCATGAATTACCTGCCGTAAACCAAGTTTTAGATATGAATAAATTTCACTCCATTGCGTTGTTTCCAAAACGATTGTTGACGCACGCAGTTCTTCTGCCTTATCTTTTATTTCGCCACCACCTAAACTGGAATCATTGTTTAGCCATATGCCTTTGCAGCCAAGGTTTTTTGCAAGCTGAATATCTGTAATTCTGTCTCCGATCACGTAAGAATTTGCAACATCGTAATCTGGGTTGTTCAAGTATACGGTTAACAATCCTGTATTAGGTTTACGAGTAGGTGCATTTTCTGCAGGAAATGTTTTGTCAATATAAACCTTGCTGAAATGGATGCCTTCGCCTTCAAGACTCTTCATAACAAGATTGTGCAGTGGCCAGAAAGTATCTTCGGGAAATGCGGCAGTACCAAGCCCATCCTGGTTGGTTACCATTATTAATTCGTAGTCGAATTCTTTTGCTATTCTGCCCATAAACGCAAACATGTTTGGGTAGAAGGTAAGCTTATCAAATGAATCGAGCTGGTATGTGGGAGGCGCTTCATTTATAAGTGTGCCATCGCGGTCTATGAATAAAATACGTTTCATTAATATATTTTTTCCGGCTGTTTAAAACCACCTTATATTTAATTTAGTTGTTGGTATATGTTGAGTTTCATTATGCCGTACAAGAGTGCGACGCAAGGAACGGCGATAGTAGCAATAATGCCGGGCCCAAAAGAAACTACTTTATTGCAGCCCTTACTGCGCTTACTTCTGCGGGGGTAACTCCGGTTCCTTTATTGCCAAAACTGTTTCTTATATATGTGAGTACGTCGGCAATTTCCTGGTCTTTTAAATAAGCCTGCGATGCCATATTGTTGGAATAGGTTTTGCCATCGATTTCTATTTTTTCAGTTGTACCCTGCAACACCCATTTGATGAGTTTTTTCTTATCGCCGGTTACATAAGAAGTGCTGATGAGCGGCGGGTTTAATTTGGGTACGCCATCGCCATCTACCTGATGGCAGGTAAGGCAATAGGTTTCGTAAACTTTTTTGCCGTTTTCAATAGAGGCTTTTGTCGCTGTTTGTGCTGTAACTGTAAAACAGGCAATCAAAATTGCCGCTGTAATTAGACTTTTTTTCTGCATTAATTTTTATTTACCGTTATAAATAATTCGGTACAGGGTACCACCCGAATCGTCGCTTACATACAAAGAACCATCAGGGCCCTGGGCCAAGCCACATGGACGATGTTTTGCTTTACCGGGTGAAACAAATGTATCGCCGCCTGCAAAATTATCGGCAAAAATTTCCCAATCTCCGCTGGGCTTGCCATCTTTAAATGGAACGAAGGCAACAAAGTAACCTTTCTGCGGCTCGGGTGAACGGTTCCATGAACCATGAAACGCAATGAATGCGCCATTCTTATATTTTTCAGGGAACATGCTTCCTGTATAAAACAGCAAACCATTTGGTGCCATATGCCCGGGAAATGCTACGACAGGATCCTGTATCGAGGCATCGCCTTCTTTCTTACCATCGCCGCCATACTCGGGGTTTAGAATTTTCTTCTTCTGAAACTGATCGTAATAAATGTAGGGCCAGCCACAATTGGAACCCTGGTGCAGTTCGTACATACACTCAGCAGGCAGTTCGGCACTTTGCTTTGTATCGTAAAGATTTGGAAAGAGATCGTGCAGCTGATCGCGGCCATGCTGCATAACAAAAAGGCTGTTGGTATTTGAATTCCAATCCAGCCCAACTACATTGCGCAAACCTGTTGCGTAGCGAATACCATCGCCATAGGTTTGATTAAGTTTATCAGCCTTAAACTGCCAGATACCACCTGCAGAATCAAGTATAGGGCAGGGAATTATTCCAGGTGAACCTTTCGTTCTATCTTTTTCCTGGCAGGCATTAGAGTAAGCCCCGATGTTTACATAAATATTTCCATTATTATCTAAGGCAATGGCTTTTGCTTCATGCTCGTGGCGTGACAATAAACCTGTAATTATCTTTTCCGGATTATCGGCATCAATCACTTTATTACCAGCATCTAACTTATAACGAAAAACTTCTTCATCGGACGAAGCGTACAAATAGCCATTCTTTATAGCCATACCTGTTCCCTTAAAATTTCCAAAACCTGTTTTAGTTTCTGCTTTGCCATCACCATCTTCATCGTGCAGGTAATAAATTGTTTTACCCGATTTTAAGTCGGAAAGTTTTACATAAATATCACCCTGGGGTGTTATGGCTAAATGACGGGCTTCTCCAAGACCGTCGGCAACTTTTAACGCGCCAAACCCCTGAGGTAACTTTAGACCGGCATTATCCGCATCTGTTTTTATTACACCGGTTTCAGCTTTATGCTGTGCTGTATCATTATTGTAATTAGCGCAGGATACCAGCGTAGAAAAAACAACAGACAAAAACATCAGGCTCTTTTTCATATTAGTTAACTTAAAAATTAAAATTATGGTTTATAAAAACGATTACCTATGGTGTTTGCACTTTTAACCAGTCTGCCATGGCATCGACAAGTTCTGTGTTTTCCTTCTCAGTTCCAATTGTAATGCGCAGGCAATCGTCGCACAGTTTTACGTTACTCCTGTCACGGACCACAATTCCTTTTGTTAGCAGAAATTCATAAACCCGTCGTGCTTCTTTAATTTTAACCAGCATAAAGTTAGCATCAGAAGGATGGACTTTTTCCACTGAAGGTATTTGTTTAAACACTTTTATTAATGCTTCCCTCATATCTACCAGTTCTTTTATCATATCATTAACCTGACCAACTTCTTCCAAAGCTTTTAAAGCAAGTTCCTGTGTTGCCTGATTTATATTATATGGAGGCTTTACCTTATTTAATATGTCGATGATAGCCGATGAAGCAAAAGCCATGCCCAGCCTTAACCCTGCAAGGCCCCAGGCTTTGCTAAAGGTTTGCATTACTATCAGGTTGGGATATTCAGCAAGCTCCTGTATAAAAGATTTCTGCCTCGAAAAATTAATATACGCTTCATCAATTACAACGATACCGTTAAAATTGTTCAGCACAGTTTCAATATCGGCTCTTACAAAAGAATTTCCGGTTGGGTTATTGGGCGAGCATATCCATATCAACTTGGTATTGACATCCGTTAACGTTTCCAGATGGATAAGATCAAGTTGAAAATTATCAAGTAGCGGTGCTTTTCTAACCTCAACATCATTAATGTTTGCACTCACTTCATACATACCGTAAGTAGGCGGACAAATAATCACGTTGTCAATTGCCGGATTACAAAACGAGCGGAACAAAAGATCTATACATTCATCGCTGCCATTACCCAAAAAAATATGTTCAGCAGCAATACCCTTTACCAAACTGATCGCATTTTTTAACGCCTGCTGGTGGGGATCTGGGTAACGGTTATACCATTTCATCAGTGGCGAACCCAAACTGTTTTCATTGGCATCTAAAAACACTTTTGCCGCTCCGCTAAATTCATCGCGGGCAGAGGAATAAGGAACCAGTTTTTTAATATTTTCTCTTACGAGTTGCTGTAAATTGAAATTCATATTTTTTTGTTTGCAGGCTTTGGTAATGCTGCTCATCTTCGTTGTGTCACTCACTTGTACGTTCGGAACGTTTCTGAACCTGGATTTAGAAAGATTTTGAGGATTAGAAGGATAAAAAAAAATTTGATAAGCTATTTAATCTACCAAAATCCAGGTTCAGCTATATTCGTCTGTACAAGAGTGCGACGCAAGGAACGATGACCAAAGAACTTAAGCCGGGCTCATAAAATTAATTCCTCAATCTTATTGACACTGCGTTGGCGTGCGCTTGTAAACCTTCTGCCTCCGCCATCGTTTCTACAGTTGCAGCAATGTTCTGTAACCCTTGCTGTGTAAGCTTTTGAAAGGTTACTTTCTTTACAAAACTATCGAGACTAACGCCGCTATATGCTTTTGCAAAACCGTTGGTTGGCAACGTGTGATTGGTGCCGCTTGCATAATCGCCCACACTTTCTGGTGAGTAACTTCCCAGAAAAACAGAACCGGCGTTGATTATTTTTTCTGCTATCAATTCATCATCTATGCAGGTAATGATGAGGTGCTCTGCCGCATAATCGTTTACCAGTTCAATGGCCTGTTCCATATCTTTTATCAGGATTATTTTGCTGTTTTCCAAAGCTTTTTCTGCAATAGCTTTACGGGGAAGCAGTGTTAGTTGCCTGGCTACTTCTGCCTGGATTTCCGCACACAGGAATTCGCTTGTTGTAACGAGCAACACCTGACTATCGGCACCATGTTCTGCCTGAGACAAAAGATCAGCTGCAACAAAAGCAGCATTTGCCGATTCATCGGCAAGCACACAAACTTCACTTGGGCCGGCGGGCATATCTATCGCAATTCCATCCTGCTGTATCAATTGCTTGGCACAGGTTACAAACTGGTTGCCCGGACCGAAAATTTTATAAACCTGCGGCACTGTTTCAGTTCCATAAGCCATTGCAGCAATTGCCTGTGCGCCACCTATTTTATAGATACTTGTTATACCGGCTAATTGTGCCGCAAATAAAATTGCCGGATGTAACTGACCATTTTTATCAGGCGGCGAGCATAATACTATTTGCCCGCAGCCTGCTATCTGCGCAGGAATTGCAAGCATTAAAACAGTAGAAAATAAAGGAGCCGTACCGCCGGGAATATATAAACCCACTTTTTCGATACCAATATTTTTACGCCAACAAACAACGCCGGGCATGGTTTCTATAACTTCCGCTTGCGCTGTTTGCTTTTGATGAAACAACCTGATATTGCCAGCAGCCGTGCGTATGGCAGTTTTTAATTCATCGGTAAGTAAAGCAGCTGCAGCATCGATCTCGTTTTCATTAACGATAAAATCATCCAATAGAATGCCATCGAATTGGTGGGTATATTTTTTTACCGCTTCATTGCGGTTCTGTTTTACATCATCAAGAACATTTTTTACTTTTTCCTGCAATGATGACGAATCTAATGCCGGCCTTTCCAATATCTTCTTCCAGCTTTCTTTACCCGGATATTTAATAAGTTTCATACTTGTGATAATTTTACCAATGAGTTATTTCCAATATTTTTTACATAATCATTTTCTCTATTGGCACCACAAGAATACCCTGAGCTCCTGCGGCCTTCAACTTCTCAATAATTTCCCAAAACTCGTTTTCCTGCAATACACTGTGAACGCTGCTCCAGCCTTCTTCAGCCAGAGGTAATACGGTCGGGCTTTTCATTCCGGGCAACAATGAAATAATTTCTTTAAGGTTTTCATTGGGGGCATTAAGCAAGACATATTTATTGTTCCTTGCCTTTTTTACCGACTGTATTCGGAACAATAATTTATTGAGTATTTGTTTTTGCTGATAACCTAAATTTTCGGCTTTGATAAGCACGGCCTGCGATTGCAGAATAGCTTCGGCTTCTTTTAACCCATTCATAAACAAAGTGGAGCCGCTGCTTACAAGATCGCAGATCGCATCGGCCAAACCTATACCGGGTGCTATTTCAACACTACCGCTTATTTCGTGAATTTCAGCATCAATATTTTTTTCTGTAAGAAATTGCTGAACGATTACAGGATAGCTTGTAGCTATCTTTTTACCAATAAGGAACGACGCATCATGATATTCCTCATGTCGCCTTACGGCTATAGATAAGCGGCATTTGCCAAAACCAAGTTTTTCTGTTACTTCCACCTTTTTCATTTTTTCATAGACTACATTTTCACCTACAAAGCCTATATCTGCAACCCCATCCTCTACGTATTGTGGAATGTCATCATCCCGCAGAAAATAAACTTCCATTGGAAAATTGCTGGCTTCGCTTTTAAGTTTATTTACCCCGTTACTTATGTCAATACCACACTCCTTTAGGAGTTTAATAGAATCATCGTGCAGCCTGCCGGACTTCTGAATAGCTACCCTAAGTTTGGCACCCTCATTACCTAAGGAAAATCCTGAATTAAATTGAGCCATTGTTTCTTCTTTATAATTTTTTTGGGGTCCCTTTAACGGTTGTGGAAAATAAAAAAGGCTTACAACTGTAAGCCTTTTAATGTTTTTATGATTGTATGCACAAAGAACACCGGCCTACCTTAGCGGCAAAACATAATGATGTACTAAATGCAATTTTGTTTTCATGGCGCAAAATTAAGTGATGAAAGGATACAGCCAAATTTTATTGCAAAAGACTTTTTGCAAATGGAGGCGGAAAGCTGAGCAAAGAAATTTGATTTAAATTTTATTAAGCGGGCATATCGGTTAATACCGAGGAATTTGTTTTCCAACTGCGGCGGTGTTGCAATTAGCTTTGCAGCACAAGAGTGCGACGCAACCGGGACGCCATGAAAAACAAAAGCCGGGTACAAAAATTTATGACCGGGTTAAATGGTAAATGCTGTTTCTATAATTTCTTCCTGTTCCTGCTTATGTACTTTATTGTAACCTGTAGCTGTTGCTGCGCTTGGATTGCGGCTGATTACTCCAAAATTTATGCTTTTTAAATTCATTTGCAGGTAGGTTGCAGCTCCCATATTTAAGGGCTCTTCCTGCACCCAGAACCAAATGGCACGGCTGTACTTTTTATACAGCTCTTCGAGTTGTTTCGTGGGAAGTGGATACAATTGTTCAAGCCTTATAATTGCAACATCATTGATGTTTTCTTTTGCTTTTCTTTCAGCAAGGTCGAAATATAGTTTGCCGCTGCAGAACATAACTTTCTTAACCTTGAATGGGTCGGCGATTGCTGTATCGTCTATTACTTCGTTAAATGAGCCGTTGGTAAACGCTGAAATATGGCTGTAAGAACCGGGGTGGCGAAGATTTGCCTTTGGTGAAAAATTAATAAGCGGCTTGCGGAAAGGCCATGCGAGCTGGCGCCTCAATAAATGGAAAAAGTTGGCAGCGGTGGTAATATTGGTTACAACAATATTTAATTCTGCACAGCACTGAAGGAAGCGTTCCATTCTGGCACTACTGTGTTCAGGTCCCTGGCCTTCATACCCGTGGGGAAGTAGCATGGTTATACCATTCATCCGGTTCCATTTCTGTTCTCCTGCACAAATAAACTGGTCAATTATGGTTTGGGCGCCATTGCAAAAATCGCCAAACTGGGCCTCCCAAAGAACGAGTGCATTAGGGTTGGCCATTGCGTAGCCATATTCGAAGCCCAGCACTCCGTATTCGCTAAGCAGAGAATTATATATTCTGAATTTTCCGGCGGCTCCTTCTATTCTGCTCAGCCGATTGTAATAGGCATCATTATTTTCATCCCGAAGTACTGCATGGCGGTGAGAAAATGTGCCACGCCGAACGTCTTGCCCACTCATACGAACATCTTGTCCATTGGCCAACAAACTTGCGTAGGCCATTAGTTCTCCTGTTGCCCAGTCGACTTTGTTTTCTGCCTGGAACAGTTTTATTTTATCCTGAATAATTTTTTCAATTTTCTTTAGGGGCGTAAAATCTGAGGGCCAGCTCATTAAGGCGTCGAATATTTTTTTGAATTCAACCTCGCTTATTGCTGTAACAGGTGATTGGTCAAAATCTTCGGATTTGGCTCTGCGCAAACTTTTCCAGGCCAGTTCCGGTGGCTGGTAGGTGTAAGGCAATGGCTTTTGTTTTACGTCGTCCAGCCTTTCCTGCAGGTTGCTCCAGAATTTTTTCTCCATTTCTTTCGCCATCTCTCTTGCATCGGGCTCACCGTTTTCCAACAGGAATTGGGTATAAACCTCTCTTGGGTTGGGATGCTTATCAATTAATGCATACAAATTTGGTTGTGTAAATTTGGGATCATCACCTTCATTGTGACCATGGCGGCGATAACACACCATATCCACAAAAATATCAGAGTTAAACTCTTGCCTGTACCGGGTAGCAATTTCAGCGCATTTTACAACGGATTCCGGATCGTCACCGTTTACATGAAGTACCGGTGCCTGTACTGCTGATGCAAGGGAAGTGCAATAATCAGAGCTTCGTGCATCGTCAAAATCTGTGGTAAAACCAATCTGGTTATTAATTACGAAATGTATAGTACCGCCGGTGTTGTAACCTTTTAATTCACTCATTTGCAATAACTCATATACGATACCCTGCCCTGCAACTGAGGCATCTCCATGAATTAAGATCGGCAATATTTTATCATAATCGCTGCCGTACATTATATCAGCTTTTGCTCTTGCAAATCCAACTACAACAGGGTCTACAGCTTCCAGATGCGATGGGTTTGGCATTAATTTAAGGTGGACCGTTCTTCCGTCAGTTGCTTCAACTTCACTTCCATATCCCATATGATATTTAACATCGCCGCTACCCATTGTCTGGTCAAGCTTCGCCGTACCTTCAAATTCACTAAAAATCTGTTCATACGTCTTACCCATTATATTGGCCAGAATATTCAGTCTTCCACGGTGTGCCATACCTATAACAACCTCGTTAACGCTATGCTCCGCAGCGGTATTGATGATTGCATCCAAAGCTGCTATGGTTGTTTCGCCGCCTTCCAGTGAAAACCTTTTCTGCCCTATATATTTGGTATGGAGAAATTTTTCAAACATTACTCCTTCGTTCAGCTTTTCGAGTATGCGTTTCTTTTTTTCAAAAGAGAGCGGTGCGGTAAACTTTTTTTCCATTTCGCTGGTAATCCAGTCTACTTTTTCCTGTTCGCTGATATATTTGAATTCGATGCCCACATGCGATGCGTAGCATTTTTGCAGGTGCTCTACGATATGTCTAAGTTTGGTATTTCCGAGGCCAATAAGGTTACCGGCATTAAATTCTTTATCCAGATCAGCTTCTGCGAGTCCGAAAAAACTCAGGTCGAGATTTGCTCCACGATCTTTTCTTTCGCGGATTGGGTTGGTTTTTGCAATCAGGTGGCCCTTATTGCGGTAGCCGAGAATCAGCCGGTAAACGCGTATTTCACGCATCCAGTCAATATTTTCAACTGCCGGAGCAGAAGGTTGTCCGGGTTTTCCGTTTGTTCCATTTACTGTTCCAGACACCGCAAAATCGAATCCTTCAAAAAATTTTTTCATTTCCGGATCAATGCTGTTGGGATCTTTGGTAAAATCCTGGTATAAACTTTCAATAAATGCTGGATGCGAGCTGGTTATATAAGAGAAGTCTTTCATCAAAATTCAATTTAAATTTGCATATAGCTGCGTCTGCAAATATCGTTGATTGAAACTAAAAAAATAATCAATTGCCAAAAGAAGCACGGGTTCCAATATTTTTGAAACGCAGCACAGTTTTTAATTTCGGATTAAATTTTTCATTTCAAACTTATATCCCTACTTTTGCCCTCCGAAAAAATAAAACATGGCAAACCATAAAGCTACCAAAAAAGATGCCCGCCAGGCGTCTAAGCGCAGAGACAGAAACCGTTACTACGGTAAAACAACCCGTAATGCAATTCGCGACCTGAAAGATGGTAAAGACGAGAAAGCTTACGGAGAAGCCCTGCCAAACGTAATATCTATGATTGATAAACTGGCTAAGAAAGGTGTTATACATAAGAACAAAGCCGCTAATCTTAAAAGCAAGCTTTCAAAGAAAGTTGCTGTAAAAGCATAAAATTAATTTAATTGTTGAATGATAAAAACAGCTGCGTTAGCAATAACGTGGCTTTTTTTTGTCTGGTAGTTGATCTACTATTGAGCTTCGTTGCGTCGCATTCTTGTACTGCATTATATAAGGCGTCAAGGCAAAAAGGGCAAGCGTTTCATCTATCCGGTTATTGTGCACTATGCTCTTTTCATTGATCATTATTGTTAAGAACGTATAAGAGTACGACAACCGCCTTGGCGGGGAAAGCTGTAACGAACAATCATTAAAGGAAATGGTGCAGGGCCAATACGCTGTAATTATAACCATAGTAACACAGCCTGATTTTACCTGCAGGGTTAATTAAATTGTAGAATACCACATCTCAATGAATTTTGTAATTATCTTTTTTACAGGGTGGCTAGTAAGCTTTCTGGGGCAATTGCCACTGGGAACTATGAGTATTACAGCAACCCAAATTGCGGTGCAGGAAAATTTTCGCAATGCCTGGAAGTATGCGTTTGGGGTTGCAATTATAGAGATCATTTACCTTAGGCTTACCTTATCTGGTGTTGACTGGATCATGCAGCACCTACTTTTTTTTAAGATACTTGGTTGGCTGACCGTTGCCGTGTTTGTTGTGCTTGGCATAATAAGTTTTGTGGCTGCAACAAAACAAAATCAGGATAAAAAGGCCGTATTACTCAACAACTCCGTTAATCGCTTTTTTCTTGGGCTGAGTATGAGCACATTAAACCCCGCACAAATCCCTTTTTGGTTTATCTGGAGTTCTTACCTACTTGATAATAAAGTATTGCATTCCGACTTTAATGAATTTAACCTGTTTACAGCAGGCTCTGCGGCAGGCGGCATAAGCGGGCTTGCACTATATATGTACGGCGGCAACTGGCTTATTACAAAAATGAATACCACCAATAAAACGCTCAATATTGTTATGGGTATTATTTTCATTGTTGCTGCACTGGCGCAGCTTTACAGAATGGTTGGCGGTAAATTTATTTAGAGATCTTCACACCGTTTATCGTTTTAAAACCATGAACCACCAACACTTACTTATCTGTTACTTCAACAATTAAAAACTTAAGGTAATTGGTGTTTTCCAATCCCCAAACAATCGGGTGATCGCTGGCCTGTGCACGAAATATTACCTGCTTTAATTTTTTCTTTGCATCTTTTGCCGCAGCTTCTATAGTTTGTAAAAACAGTTCAGGGCTTACAAGATTGGTGCAACTGGAAGTAACCAGAAAGCCGCCATTCCTCAGCAGTTTCATACCACGTAAATTTATTTCCTTATAGCCGGTAACTGCTTTATCGATATTGGCGCGGCTCTTGGTAAAAGCAGGAGGATCGAGCATCACCATATCATACTGCGGCGGCTGCTTTGACAAATTTTTTAAAGCATCAAATGCATTAACGGCTTCAAAGCGGCAAATATTTTCCAGCTTGTTAAGTTGTGCATTGCGGGTAGCCTGCGCTACAGCACTTTCCGAAATATCCAGGCCAAGAACGTTTTTTGCGCCGTAATGGGCGGCATGAATTTCAAAGGTTCCGGTGTAGGTAAAAGCGCCCAGTACATCGGCGCCTTTCGATATACTTTCTATTGCCTTGCGGTTATCGCGCTGATCGAGAAAATAACCTGTTTTCTGACCGTTCTCTATATCAACATAAAACTTCAATCCATTTTCATTAATAATAATATCTGTATTAAAAGGTGCTGATAAAAAACCCTTCTGTTGCTGCAAACCTTCCAGTTCCCTTACGGGCACATCATTGCGTTCATAAACACCTTTTGGTGTAAAGATTGTTTGTAAAGCCTTTACTATGGCGGGTTTCCAGCGTTCCATGCCCAGCGACAGGGTTTGAATTACGAAGTAATCATTAAACTTATCAATGATCAAAGCCGGCATTTCATCTGCTTCGCCAAAAACTAAACGACAGTTTTCGGTATAGCCAATTTTTTTGCGGTATTCCCAGGCATTGCTGATGCGGGTATAAAAAAAAGCTTCATCAATTGGCTCTTTTTTCCTGGTTAACAACCTTACCGCAATTTGCGATTGCTGGTTAATATAACCTCGTCCTACAAATTTGTCGTCGTAAGAAAACACATCTACAATATCTCCGTTGTTTACATCGCCCACAATATTTTCTATCTCATTTCCATAAATCCAGGGGTGGCCGTTTGCAATACGGTTCGCAATTTTTCGCCTTAATAACACTTTTGCCATAAGCAAATATAGTTATCAGGTGTCAGCAGTCAGCTCCCGGCAACTTGAGTTATTGAAAGGGTTAGGCAAGTATTTTTTTTAATACATTTTATTAGCCTGGCATTTATTTCTTTGTGCATCGTTCCTTGCGTCGCACTCTTGTACTGAAGAATCGGCTTTCAGCATTCATCCATTAGTATTCAGTTGAATAAATAAAATATCAAAATTTATTTACTGATGCCTGAAACCTGACCGCTCATTGCTCATAAATGTTCCGAACGTATAAGAGTGCGACGCAACAAAAGCTAAATTGATAACCATAGCAGGGCCCATAAAATATTTCAAGTAAATTGATGAGACTGCTTTAGTTTTAAGCCACTGCAAAAAAGCGATACGGTATGAGAAATAATAAAAATGATTGCGGGCTTTCTGTTGGTGAACTCAGCGTCCTATTTTTTTTAACAATAACGTTGTTATTTATTTCTTGTAACAATGCTGGCCCTGCTCCCGATTATAGCGGATGGGGTGCTTATGCAGGATCAAAAGAAGGCAACCGCTATTCTTCGAACGAACAGATCAATAAAGACAATGTTTCACAATTACAGGTGGCATGGACTTATAGTTCACACGACAGGGATACAGGCAATCACTCGCAAAACCAGTGCAACCCCATTATGGTTAACGGCATACTTTACGGTGTTTCGCCTAAACTTAAATTGTTTGCATTAAATGCGGCAACAGGTGAGCAAAAATGGATCTTCGACCCAGCGGAAGAAGACACCAGTGCAAAGAATGACCCGTATGCTTTTTTTAAAGTTACCCGCGGCGTAATTTATTGGCAAGATGATAGAGGAACCGACCAACGTATTATTTACAGTGCAGGTTCTAAAACATATGCTATAAATATTGCGGATGGAAAACCCGTAAGAAGCTTTGGTAAAAACGGTTTTATTGATCTTACCGAAAACCTCGACAGAGATACTGCAACCTATAACGCTTTTGTAGCTAATTCTACGCCGGGGGTAGTGTATAAAAACCTGCTTATCATTGGCACACGGGTCTCGGAATCTGCTGATGCTGCACCAGGTGCAATACGTGCATTTGATATATTAAGCGGTGAACGTAAATGGATATTTCATACCATTCCTTACCCCGGTGAAAAAGGTTACGAAACATGGCCCGATAAAGAAGCGTACAAAAAATTGGGGGGCGCCAATAGCTGGTCCGGTATGGCATTGGATGAAAAAAGAGGCATCGTTTATATACCAACCGGCTCGATCGGTGGCGACTTTTATGGTGGCTTTAGAAAGGGGCAAAACCTATACGCCAATTCATTGATTGCATTGGACGCTGCTACAGGAAAATATATCTGGCATTACCAAACAGTGCATCATGATCTTTGGGACAGAGACCTGCCTGCTAACCCCAACCTGGTTACTATTAAACATGATGGAAAGGATATTGATGCGGTTGCCCAGATTACCAAACACGGGTATATTTTTTTATTAGACCGAACCAATGGTAAACCCATTTTCCCCATTGAAGAACAGCCTTTTCCCGCATCGGATTTACCGGGCGAAGAAACCTGGCCTACACAGCCAATACCAACATTGCCTGAACCATTTGCCCGGCAAACTTTTAACGCAGAAGATGTTACTGAGCGCACACCCGAAGTACATGAACAGATGATGGAGCAATTCAACAAAGTAAAATACAAAGACCTGTTCAGGCCGCCCAGTAAAGAAAGCTCCTGGATATTTCCCGGTTTTGATGGCGGCGGCGAATGGGGAGGAGCAGCGGTAGATATTGAGTCGGGCATTATGTATGTAAACAGCAGCGAACTACCCTGGGCATTAACCATGGTAGACGCTGTAAAAGGCAATGGCGACAATTCTATAAGGGGCATGGGTCAGGCCGTTTATCGCAGACACTGCATTAGCTGCCACGGTGCCGAATTAAAAGGTAACGGCACTGCTATTGCTTCCCTTGTTGATCTTGATAAAAAATATTCAGAAAGCCAGGTATTAAAAATAATTACCAATGGAAAAAATATGATGCCTGCTTTCAAACAGCTTACTGATTTGGATAAAAAAGCATTGCTTACTTTTTTATTGAAGCCGCAGGAAAAAGTGCCCACCTCAAACACAAAAAATGCTGTTGTAAAAGGGGCCATATCATCGGCGATCCCCCAAAAGAAAAGCATACTCGATGAAGTGCTGTACAATATGACCGGTTACAACCGTTTTTTAGATAAGGATGGTTACCCCGGCATTAAACCTCCGTGGGGAACCCTGAATGCGGTTAATCTTAACAGTGGAAAGCTTCTCTGGAAAGTACCTCTGGGCGAATATGCTGAATTAACCAAGCTAGGCATTCCCCCAACGGGTACAGAATGTTATGGTGGCCCGCTGGTAACAAAGGGTGGACTTGTTTTTATTGCGGCTACAAAAGATGCAATGATCCGTGCGTTTGATAAAAATAACGGCAAGGTTTTGTGGGAGGCACAGCTTCCCGTGCCGGGCTATGCTACACCGGCAACCTACAGCATTGATGGTAAACAGTACGTAGTAATTGCCTGTGGCGGCGGCAAGATTGGAAGCAAATCCGGCGATGATTATGTGGCGTTTGCGCTGCCGTATAAGAAATGATTTTATGATCCCGGCTTTTGTTCTTTTTGCATCGTTTGTTGAAGCTTGCTCCGCCAAGGCGGTGTTCGCACTCTGGCACTTTCGGGAATTCTATTGAGCAAGTATCTTAACAGGCCGATTTGCATAGACGCAAGGAACGATGCCTTGAAAACCTTTGCGGGTTAAAAATAAAAAATAAAAAATCGAAATGCAGTCCTCACCTACATAATGAGGTATTCGCCCTTCTTATTTATTGCAATGATGGGAAGTTGTTTATCCTTCTCGAAGTGGTCGAAGGCCTCTTTAAGTTTAACCGCAAATTTTTGAACAGATGGATTATCTTTTGTAATTCGGGTAAGGTATTCCATACTTTTAGTACTGCTGTAACGAACTGGAAAGATATGAACGGGAATAAAATCCTGACCGTTGCTTTTTGCTGCAGCGGTAATCAGGTAGAGCTCTTCTATTTGTGCATCCATAATGGGTATACAGCCTACGGTAACACAGCTGCCATGTATGTAAATACCGCCGCCGGGCTTTACTGAATCGCTGATTATTTTATCTGACTCGTTAGGATAATTTAGCTTAAGCGACAAGTGAAATTCGCTGCGTGGATTAAATTCGTTTATGTAATAAAAGCCTTCGGGTACCTGGTAATCGCCTTCCATTCTTTTGGGCCCAAGTGTGCCTGCCAGTGCACAAACTTTATAGGTTTTAAAAAGTTTAAAACTTTCATCGTTGTTATTACGGGTCCACACTTCCAGCTGGCCATCGTATTTGAATGATCTTAAATAAACCTGCTTTGGAGGCCATTGCAATCCTGCATTTTTGAACTGCTTTATCAATGTATCCTGCTTTGATTTTATAGCAAGCGATACATTAGGGTAATTTTTTTGTGCATCTAAAAATGAAGGCTGTGCAAATGAGAAGAAATAAAAGCAAAATAGTAAAGCGGTAATAAGCGATTTCTTACACATGGATACGAAAATATTCATTTATTCTTTTGTTTTAAAGAAGCTAAAGGTTAAATTTTTAAAGGTAGAACAGGAACCTGACTCAAAACTAATGTTACCACCCGATAAATTAACAATGTTCAGGTAATAGGCAATTATAAAAAAAACTTAATAAAATATAATGCGCACAGTTTGATAAAGAAGCCGGTTTTGCATTGCAGGTGTATTTTCAGTATAACCCTGTAAGCCAAACAGGCCCGCCACATTCCCTTTGTTTATTGCAATTTCAAGGTATCCTGCAGAGTTAAACCAGGCCATGTTTTCCCCTGGCTGAACAGATGCATAATGGTCGCTTATTTTTTCAATGAACTCGCTGTTGCGCATAAGCATAATCCTGAATCTCCGGTTTTTTCCAAGCTCTTCAAACTCTTCAAGGGTTAGGTTTACAATAACATTCTCAAAATTATCTATGAATATAATTTGGCTTTCTATCCAGTCGGGACCGGAAGCAGACCGCATTGGATATTTTTCATCAATATTGGTAATGGCATTGGCAACGATTTGCAGCGGTGAGCCCGATGCAATTTTGTTAATTGTGTCGGCAATTAAGCCGGTACACTGCAGCAGGGTAGCTTTCCCATTTGCTGCAGTGCGTATACAAAAAATATTGTTGGGCTTTATACCTGCAACCATGGTAATAATACCGTTATCGGGGCAAATAATATATTGACCATTTATTTCGGATATTAAAATATTTTCTGGAGCCCGTTCAAAAAAATTAATAAGGATGATGTGAAAAGTGCCCGGTGGAAAATACTTAAAAGCATTTCTGCAGATATACGCCGATTGCTGGTAATTAAACGGAGAAAGCTGGTGCGTAATATCAGCTATTGTGCAATCGGGTGCAGCCGAAATCAGCTGCCCTTTAATAGCACCAATAAGGTAATCGCTTTGACCAATATCGGTTGACAGAGTTACTGGAGGCATGCGCATATTCAAATAAAAATAGGAAACAATTACTTTACGAGCTCTCCGTTTTTATAAAAAAATTTTCTAACAAGTTTGTCAGCTATAGATGGAATGAGTCTATTAAGGAAAACGGTTCGTTTATCATTAAATGTAAACACATGTGTTCTTTTTCTTTTTTCTATGGCATGCAATATCTCATTTGCGCATACTTCTGATGACATCATCCCAGCCTCATCCATCGGCGATTCACCCTGTGCTTTTGCATTTTTATTCAACGCTGCGCTACGGATGTTTGATGTGGTAAAGCCGGGGCAAACCCACATTATGTTTACGCCTGTGCCCAATAATTCAGTACGCAATGCCTCAAAAAAACCATTCACCGCAAACTTCGATGCGGAGTAGCCAGTGCGGCCAGGTAAGCCGCGATATCCTGCAATGGATGAAACGCCAACAACAGTACCTTTCCTGGTGAGGATGAACGGAAGCGCAAATTTGGTACAGTATACACTGCCCCAGAAATTAATATCCATCACTTTTTTTAGCGTTTCCAATTCCGTTTCGCCAAATAATGCCCGCATAGAAATTCCCGCATTATTTATCAGTATATCAATAGAACCAAAATTTTTCACTACTTCATTAATAAAATTCCGGCAATCTGTTTCATTACTCACATCGGCAGTATAGGTAATTAATGATGTTCCTGCGTGGGAGGTTTGCAGATGGTAAAGTTTATCGTAATTTCTGCCACAGGTAGCAACCTTTGCGCCTTGTGCCATCAATGCCTGTACCAGTGCTTTACCTATACCATCAGAGCCGCCTGTAACAACAACAATTTTATTCGTAAAGAAAGACATATTAATTTGTTAGTGTGCAAAAGTAAAAAGTATTACGTTGTCTTTTTAATAAGATATAGAACAACAGAAGAAAATAACTCTTTAAAAATTTGGTGCAATGGTGTTTTGGGCTATTTTTGCACTCCCAAATACAAAACGGGTGTGATATTTATTTATTACAGCCTCGAATTGGTAGCTCAGTTGGTAGAGCAATACACTTTTAATGTATGGGTCCTGGGTTCGAGTCCCAGCCAGTTCACAAAGAAGCCGCTGATTTTTTCAGCGGTTTTTTTATTGGCCCGGCTGCCAGTTCACTTGTCATCGTTCCTTGCGTCGCACCCTTGTGCTATTGTTTGTAATGCAGCTTTTATCAAAGCGAATGAATAAAATTCAGCGTTGTATTCAAAACTTTCAAGTGACGCAGGATGAATACACTACATCAAAATTAATTCGCATCATTTATTTTTTGCCTATCTTCCTTTTTCGTCCACATATCGCGTTGTTCATTCTTATGCGGATGTACAAGAGTGCGACGCAAGGAACGATCATAGTAGAATAAATTGCCAGGTATAAAAAAATTGTATTTCACAAATTGAAAACAGTATTCTTAAATCAATTTTAAACGCAATTGTAAATTATAAACTGTAAACTATAAACTTCGCTTTATGAGAATTGAAGACATTAAAGTATTGAAAGGACCAAATTACTGGAGTGTGCGCCGTTTGAAACTGATACAGATGCGGCTAAACCTGGAAGAGATGGAACAAAGCCCCACCAATAAAATTCCTGGTTTTAGAGAACGGCTTGAAAAATTATTTCCTACCATGTATGAGCACCGCTGCAGCGAAGGTGTACCCGGCGGTTTTTTTATGCGTGTAGATGAAGGTACCTGGATGGGCCATGTAATAGAACATATTGCGCTTGAGCTGCAAACCCTTGCCGGCATGGATTGTGGCTTCGGCCGCACCCGCACTACAGGCGAAGAAGGTATTTATTACGTAGTATTTAGTTATATGGAAGAAGATGCGGGTGTGTATGCAGCAAAAGCTTCGGTGCGTATTGCACAAGCTTTGGCAGATGCAAAAGAATACGACCTAGCTGAAGATATTCAACAACTGCGGGAAATACGTGAAGACACAAGGCTGGGGCCAAGCACAGGTTGCATTGTGGAAGAAGCATTGAAGCGCGGTATTCCTTACATCCGTTTAAACAAACAGAGCCTGGTGCAGTTGGGTTATGGTGTTCATCAGAAACGCATTCGTGCAACAATTGCAAGCACTACGGGTAATATTGCCGTTGACATTGCCTGCGATAAAGAAGAAACGAAAAACCTGCTGGGTGCAGCAGAAATACCTGTGCCGGGCGGTACTGTAGTTAGAAGCGAGGCTGGGTTAGATCAGGCAGTAAATAAATACGGATATCCCCTGGTAATTAAACCGATTGATGGCAATCATGGTAAAGGCAATACCACCAATATCACAACCTGGGAGCAGGCCCTTACTGCACTGGAAGCTGCTCAGAAATATGGCCGAAGTGTAATTGTTGAAAAATTTATTACGGGCTTCGATTTTAGAATTCTTGTTATAAATTATAAATTCATTTGCGCTGCTTTGCGCACACCTGCCGCTGTCACCGGAGATGGAGAACACAATATTCAATGGCTGATTGAAGAAACCAATAAAGATGCCCGCAGAGGTTATGGACATGAAAAAGTATTAACCCAAATTACCATTGACCAGTTTACACAAAAGATGCTGGACGAAAAAAACTATACCCTTGAAACTGTACCTCCAAAAGGAGAACTGGTATTGCTTAAACCAACAGCAAATCTTTCAACCGGCGGAACTTCCAACGATGTAACGGATGAAGTGCACCCGGCAAATATTGTAATGTGCGAACGCATTGCACGCATCATTGGCCTTGATATTTGCGGTATTGATATTATGGCGAAAGACCTGCGTACACCCGTAAGTGAAAATGGCGGCGCCATACTGGAAGTTAATGCAGCACCGGGTTTTCGCATGCACATAGAACCAAGCGAAGGTTTACCACGCAATGTTGCAGAGCCTGTTATTGATATGCTCTTCCCCAACAGAAGCGAAGGGCGCATCCCTATCATCGCTGTCACCGGCACCAATGGCAAAACCACCACAACACGTTTAACTGCACATATTTGTAAAACGGCAGGAAAGAAGGTGGGTTACACTACCAGCGATGGTGTGTATATACAAAACCAGATGCTGATGAAAGGCGATTGCACCGGCCCGCTTAGCGCACAGTTTGTTCTAAAGGATCCTACGGTTGACTTTGCTGTTCTTGAATGTGCAAGAGGCGGATTATTAAAAAGCGGTCTTGCTTTTCAAAATTGTAATGTAAGTATTGTTACCAATGTTACCGCCGATCATCTTGGCCTTGGCGGCATTGATACACTCGAACAAATGGCCCGTGTAAAAGCGGTAATTCCCGAAACAACTTTTAAAACCGGCTTTGCAATTTTGAATGCCGAAGATGATCTTGTTTACGAAATGCACAAAGGCCTGGAATGCAATGTTGCCTACTTTAGTATGGATGAAAATAACCCACGCATTAAAGCGCATTGCGCCACCGGTGGTTATGCAGCGGTTTACGAAAACGGTTATGTAACAATCATGAAAGGCACCTGGAAAATACGTGTTGCAAAAGTTACCGATATTCCTATAACCTATGGTGGCAAAGCTTTACACAATATTATGAACACATTGCCCGCTGTACTCGCCACCTATCTTTTTAAAGAGATTTCCATTGAAGACATTCGCTCCGCACTGGGTAGTTTTGTACCATCCGCTGCACAAACTCCGGGTCGTTTAAATTTGTTTGAGTTCAAGCATTTTAAATTCCTGGTCGACTTTGCACACAACCCCGCAGGCCTGGAACTGCTCTGCGATTTTGTAACTAAAATGGATGGCACACCGAAAGTGGGCATCATTAGCGGAACCGGCGACAGACGTGATGAAGACATAAAAGAGTTGGGCCGCATTTCTGCCAGATGTTTTGATGAGATCATCATTCGACAGGATAAAAACCTGCGTGGCCGTACCGCTGAAGAAATTGTAAACCTGCTGGTTGAAGGCCTCAACGAAACCAAAGTAAACGACATTCCCATTACCATTATCTACAACGAAAAAGAAGCCATCATGCATGCCTACAATACCGCCAAACCCGGCAGCCTTGTAACCATCATGTGCGATGTTGTTGCCGAAGCACTTGATCTTATAAAAGCTTTAAAAGAGAAAGAAGATATGGAAGGTTAAAGAAGTTTTAAGTTGTAAGTAATAAGTTGTAAGTCCATAAAAATGTATTCTTTTACTTATTACTTACAACCTATTACTTATAACTTTTTTGTGAGCCCGGCTTTCAAGTTTTATAGCATCGGTTGTTGCGTCGCACTCTTGTACTTTTGGTAATTTTATTGGGCTTTTATTGCAGCGTAGATTGAAGCGAATAGATGTTGGTCAGGCGACCAGCATCGGCAAAGAGGCAATATCGTACTAAAGGTTAAATACGAACATGTGTATAAAAATATTTTCTTATAAAAGTGATAGGCATGTTTGAACATTTTCCGCTCTTGTTGCAAGTACGCCTCAATCTACGCTGCAATAAAAGCCCAATAAAAAATCTAACCCACGAAGTGTGCGACGCAACGATGCTTAATAGCATTTCAACGCCTGGCAGAAAAAATTTCTTTAGAAACAATTCTAGGAAAATATATTTTACACGTCAAAAATAAAAGCTCATGAAACGTCTAATATCTATCTCTTTTACGTTTGTTTTTTTAATAATATTCCTGCAATCAAATGCACAAGGATTTGATTCGGTTGAAATAAAAACGAATAAAATAACTGACAATATTTATATGCTGGAAGGTGCCGGCGGCAATATTGGTGTGATTACCGGAAATGACGGCATCGTGATGATTGATGACCAGTTTGCCCCGCTTTCGGATAAAATAAAAACAGCTCTAAAAGCTTTGAGTGATAAGCCGGTGAAGTTTATAATCAATACACATTTTCATGGCGACCATACTGGGGGAAATGAAAATTTTGGCAAGGATGGTGTTGTTATAGTTGCACACGAAAACAGCCGCCTTAGGATGACGATGGATGAATTTTTGGGTGCATTTAATATGAATCAACCTGCCGCTCCATATGATGCGTTACCAAAAATTACTTTCACAGAGTCGGTAACACTTCATCTAAATGGAGAAACGCTGGAACTTACACATATAAAAAATGCGCATACTGATGGTGATGCAATCATTTACTTTAAAGAATCAAATGTTATTCATACCGGTGATGTATTTGTGAGATATGGTCTGCCGTTTATAGATCAGCCACATGGCGGCAGTATTGACGGCATGATAAAAGGTGTTGATAAAATTCTGACTATTGCCAACGACAACACTAAAATTATTCCAGGCCACGGTGCATTGGCAAACAGAAACGATCTGGTAGAATATAAAAAGATGCTGCAAATTCTGCGGGACAGAATTGCCGGCGCAATGAAAGCCGGTAAAACCCTTAATGAAATTATTAAAGCTGACCCTACTAAAGAATACAACGCAGCTTTTGACCGTTCTGTTTTTATTACACTTGTCTATGATTCATTGAAAAAATAGCTTAAACTCTTATACAGCCCATACCGAAAACAGTTACCTTGCAGTCCTCACAAAAAAAGTTAATCATGAAAAAGAGTAATTTCAGTTATTTGTTATTGTTTGCTGCATCGTTGATGATTGCAGCGACCTTTACTTCCTGCGGGCCTAAAGATGAAGATATGAAAGCAGGCTTAACAAAAAAGATACAGGCTATGCCTGATATGCAGGGTGTTATGGTTGATGTTAAAGATGCAGTAGTTACCATTTCCGGCGAAGTTAAAGATGATGCAACCAAGGCATTGTGCGAGACTACCGTTAAAGGTGCCAAAGGGGTAAAATCAGTTGTAAATAATTGTACGGTAACCCCGCCGCCAGTTGAAGCACCTGTAGTAATTGCAGCGGATGACCCGCTTACCAAGGGTGTTAATGATGCAATCAGCAGTTATTCCGGTGTTAAGGCAGATGTAAAAGATGGCGTGGTAACGCTAACCGGAGACATAAAGAAAGCTGAGCTTAAAACACTCATGATGTCGCTGAATACGCTGAAACCAAAAAAAATCGATAATCAATTAGTTATAAAATAAAAAAGGAGACCTGAACTATGGCACTACTGGATAAATATAAATCACTTACAGATGCTGCAACTGCATCCGGCGTTACGAGGTTGCAGGTAAGGGAGCAGGATAATGTTTTATACATTGATGGCAATGCGCCAAGCGGCGCTGTAAAAGACCAGTTATGGAATATTTATAATACAATTGATCCCGACTTTCGCGCCGGCGATTTGGTTATGAATATAAATGTAACCGGCATAATAGAAGGCACAAAATTAAAAGTAGTTACCGCCTCATCAAACCTTAACATTAGAAAAGGGCCGGGTACAGATCAGCCGATCGTTGGCAAAGCAGCACATAATGAAATTGTTACATTGGTAAGCAGGGCAAGTGATCAATGGTGGCTCGTTAGAACAGACGCCGGAGAAGAAGGATATTCGTATGCACAATATCTGACGCCTGCTTAATTAATTACTGATTTTCATTTATTAAAAGGATACTGTTTAACGCAGTATCCTTTTTGCTTTACAGTGACCTGTCTATTAGTAGGGTTGGTTTTAACGGTAATGTTTTTATGGGCCAAGCTGCATTGCTACTATTAAACGCCTGTTGCGTCGCACACTTGTACAGTTGAAATGTTATGCAGCAAGTATTTCACGGGGTTCCAAAGTTCACAGGTTCTATGCAGCACGGTATTTCAAAACCCGTGAACTGATGAGCGAACTGCAGAACTTACAAGAATGCGACCAACGAAGCTTCATAGAAATTCGGCTGCCTGGCTCAAAAAAATAACAACGAAATTATTTTTACGGAGTGTTTTGTATAACACGGGTTTGTTTACCACTGCTGAAAAAAGTGACTGCTTTTACGGCCGGGTTCATTTGCACGAATCGCGATGACTGCGAAAGAAAAGACGATCCATAACAGAACTCCGCCCTGCGCTCTTTTCCGTTTTTTAACTGCACTATGGCAGCGGTTTCATTGGGTGCTGCGGGAACAAGCTGTTCTTTATTTTTATTGATGAAAAGCCTTAACGGGCCTGCGTTTTGAGAGGCGGCTAATGCAATATTGCCGCCCACTGAAAGTTGTAACAGCGCCTTGCCATTGCCGGGGATAAAAACGCCGCTCTGCACCGTTGACAAAGGCCTGAAATTACCTGTGCCATCGCCTTGCAACACAAGCCCGTTCAATGCATCGCTGCGGCCAAGTTCGGGTGTCATGGAAAAGTCGTTTCCGGTAAGTGCAATGTCAGGATTTCCATCGCCGTTAAAATCGTTTACGGTAATGCCAAACACAGGGCTCCACTGCGCCATGGCGGGCAATGCGTGCAGTTGAAAAGTAAAATTGCCCTTATTCTCGATCCATACCGATTGATAATTGATAGCCGATAACTTTTGTTCGTTATCGCGGTTGAAGTTTTTCAAAACATCTGGCATTTGCGCATTGGCATAAAGGCTGTAATTATTGAAATGTTTTTTAATAACGGGCAGTTGCTCTGCGAGCTGATCACGGTAGGCAACTGGGAACGCTGCCTTGGCTGCATGCGGCGCGGTGGCACGCCAATGGCTGATTAAAATATCGAGGCTGCCATTGTTGTCGTAGTCGTTTGCATAAATGTTTACGGGCTCCTCTTTAGATGCTTTGTAAAAGCCATTTAAACCATAGTTGCCCAGCACATAATCCATATCGCCATCGTTATCCAGATCGGCAGCAGTAATGCTGTTCCACCAGCCCGTTTCGGCGTTTACGGAACTTTGTTGTTTGGTAAATATTCCCTTTTCATTTTTAAAAATCGTAATGCCCATCCACTCGCCAACAATGATAAGATCTTGATCATTATCGTTATCAATATCTGTAAATACCGCATCAGTGATGAGGCCAACGAATTTTAATTCAGGCGCAACTTTGTCAGTAATATCAGTGTACTGCACTTTGCCATTGGCGGAATTATTCTGCAGAATGTAACCGCTCTCCGGCTGAGGATATGCGCCCGGCACAACGCGGCCACCAACAAATAAGTCAAGGTCGCCATCATTATCAAAATCGGCTGCTTTTACACAGCTTTTGCTGGAAAGGATTTTGGGTATGGCCGTTGAATCGGCGGAAAAATTTCCCTTGCCATCATTGATATAAAAATGATCAGCATATAGTTGTGAACCTTTTGCAAACTGAAAACCGCCTTCTGCTATATAAAGATCAAGGTCTTTATCATTGTCAGCATCAAATAAGCAAAGACCTGCATCTTCAGTTTGCTGGGGAGCAATATTTTGACTGGCAAATTGCAGGGTAAATTTGTTCGCGGTGTTTTGAATAAAAACTATAGCGGGTTGCAGTGTTGTTCCCCCCATAATAATGTCGTCGAGACCATCGCCATTGATATCAGCCGCGGCTAAAGCGGGGCCATCATTGGTAAATTTATGCGGCAGCAAACGCTGCGTATTAAAATCTACAAAATCTTTTTGCTGGTGTAAAATATTAAGACCTGAACTACTGCTTATATCGCTAAACCAATTATCCATTGCTACCAATGTTTGCTGCATTTCACTGCCAGCCTCAGCGGACTGGCTGCTAACAATCAGCGTTTGATTTACTGAAATATTTTTTTGTATTTGATGCTTGCCAGATGGCCATGTAATAACCGCTGAATCAACAACGGTAATATCGCCCATTCCAAAATGCAACACATTTTCAACAGAAGACATGTAACCGCGGTAGGGCGTTAGCTCGGCCGTTTGGTAGCCTCCTTTGTAATAAATATCAACCATTGCACCAATGCCATTGATATTGATGCTGTCGCCTCTAAACTGCAAACGCAGATAATTGTGTGGCTGATCTTTAATACTGTTTACTTTATTTTCCAGCAGGGTGGCGGGCATATTGGTATTGTTGATCACCACATCCATGTCGCCATCTCCATCAAGATCCGCATAAGCAATACCTGCGGAAAAAGTTGGAAAATCCCAGCCCCAGTCTTTCGTTTTATCGGTGAAAGTTATATCGCCGTTATTGCGATAAATATAATTGCTTAACTGCACAGCGGGCAATTTCAAAAGTAGATCTGCAGGTGTTGTATTTACGTTTTGTGAACGGTAGGCGATAAAGTCCAGGTCGGTAATATCTTTAGGCAAACCGTTGGTTACCATAAGGTCTTTATAACCGTCCTGATCCGCATCTAAGAGTAAGGGTGCCCAGCTCCAATCCGTAAAACCAATACCGCTGAGATAGCCGGTCTCACTGAATTGTGGAGTGCCGATGCTGTCGCCCTCATTAAGTGATGGCCCTGTATTTACCTGAAGTGTATTTCTTACCGATTGATATGGATATTCAAATTGTCTGGTGTACAGGTACCAGTTATAATCTACCGGGTTCATCATCATTTTAGAGCGGTAATTATCTTCGGGCGCCATATCTGTTTCTACAAAATCTATCAACCCATCGTTGTTAATGTCGCCTGCATCATTACCCATTGCATTAAGACTGGTATGTTTAAAATATTCATTTACGTGGTTGGTGAAAGTGCCGTTCCTGTTGTTGATATAAAGCAGGTCGCCTGACAAATAATCATTGCTTACAAAAATATCTTTATAGCCATCTTTATTAATGTCAACAATGTTTACGCCAAGGCCGTAACCTTCCCAGGTAATGCCTGCTTCTTTTGAAACGTTGCTAAACACAGCATGTTTTAATGCGGCGTTGTAATCATTGCGGTAAAGCCGGTCGGTGGTAGGCCCGCTTCCATCTTTTTTTACCGGACGAAAAGTGTTTGGCCTTTCCTGGTTTAAGTCGTTCACCAATAAATACACGTCGAGGTCGCCGTCGTTATCATAATCAAAAAATGCGGCCATGTGGGTACTGGTTGTATCATCAAGGCCGTATTCAGCGGCCATATCTTTAAAGTATGGAATGCCTGTATTCCCCTTAAAGCCCTGGTTTACATACAAAATATTTTTACGCAGTGCGGGATCCTGCCACGTGGAAGCACACACATACATATCCATTAGTCCATCGTTATTGATGTCTATAACTGATACGCCTCTGCACCATTTTTTTTCACCTGCTACGCCTGCCTGCTCTGTAACGTCTTCAAAGTGCAGGTTGCCGCGGTTCAGGTATAATTTGTTGCCGCTAAAGCTGGACGTAAAATAAATGTCGGGCTGGCCATCGTGATTAAAATCGCCAATGCCTACGCCGCCGCCATTGTACATGTACTCGTAATTGAGCATGTTTACCATGCTGTTTTCCGGAACCGTATTGCTGAAGCTAATACCGCTTTTCTCAATGCTTACAGCACTGAACATTACTTCATTTTGCTTGCACGATGCAAGGCTTATCATTGTAAAAAGCAGTATGGCTGCAATTCGCATAAAATGTTTTTGTTTTGGCGGAATAAAAATACAGGAAACCGGATGAATGGCAAGGAGGGAAGCAGCAAAGAGACAAATAGGGGAACGGCATTTTGGGCCAGGCTGTAGAATTACTATTAAGCTTTCGTTGCGTCGCACTCTTGTACAGTAAATTATTTTTTGAGCTTGTTTACAATGTATTGTTTTTACAAATTGCCATTTTAAAATAATTTTTCCAATTGTTAGGCTGGGCAATTTGCCCAATTATATTTTTAAGTACAAGAGTGCGACGCAACTAAAGCATCATTATTATTCCTAAGCCCGGCTAAAAAATTTCTTTCTAATTGTTGTTCTGCTATAACAATATTAACTGCGTTGAAAAAAATTTTCAGCCAAAATATATTTTATAAAATTGTAAAGGAAAAGTGATCTGAATAACAAAAATCTTTAAACAGACTTTTTTTTAAAATGTTGAAATTCTTTGCCTGCTTGCATTTAAGCGATTTTTTAAGATTACAGAATTACCTGCAGTATTATATTTTATTTCATTTTAAAATAAAATAAAAGCATTTTTCAACACCAGCTATTTCCTGTTCAGCACTTTTTTATTACCTGTTAGATGCATTGTATTCCTGTTCAGCATGGTGCGCAAATTTGTGTTAATGAAAGTAAAATAGTTTTGAAGGATAATAAAAAACCAATCCTATGAAGAAGAAATTTATCACTCAAACAATGTCAAAAGCCAATACCAGAAAAGGCATTTTTATGGCATTATTACTTGGCAGTGTAACACTTTCAGTTTTCCTGCTTTCCAACACAACGGGGCCGGCAAAACAAGGTAACCTGGTTACGGGTGCCCCCTTCAATAATAACTTAACCTGTGGCAAAAGCGGCTGCCATAGCGGCGGCAGTTTTGGTGGAACGATTATTACACAATTGCTGGATGCATCAAATAACGTAGTTACATCTTACATACCAGGTGGTAGCTATTCTTTTAAAATTACGATGAATTATACTATTGGTACACCAAAGGGTTATGGTTTTCAAACAGCCGTTTCCAGTTCGTTGGGAAGCTTGAATATAAATACCTGGGGAACGTTAATTACTGATTACCATAATCAAACTGCATCGGGCCGCAATTATGTAGAACAATCAAAACGGCTTACTTCCAATATTATAACCTTACCATGGACCGGCCCTGCCGCAGGTACAGGACCTGTAATATTTTATTCCGCCGGCAATTTGGTTAATGGTAACAGCAGTGCCTCCGGAGATGAACCGGTTAATAACAGTCTTACCATTGCTGAAGCTGGATTACTGCCTGTTAAACTGCTTTATTTTAAAGGAAGCCTTGATAACGGGTTAGCAACATTAAGCTGGGCAACCGCTCAGGAAAACAATAACAGAAATTTTATTCTTGAAAAAAGCCTTAATGGAACTGACTATACTGCAATTACAACCATTGCCGGTAAAGGCAGCAGCAGTGCAGGTTCGCAATACACCTATGCCGATGCAGGTTTTTTCATGAAAGCATTTTACAGGTTAAAGCAAACTGACGCTGATGGCAATGTTTCAGTTTATAACATTGTTGAATTAAAAAATTCTGTTGCAACCGATTACCGTATATCAATATATGCACATGGCGGTTCTTCTTATATTCTTTTCTATAACGGACTTCAGCAACAAAAAATAAATATACGCGCATCTGATTTACTGGGTAAAATCCTATACTCCTACAATTCATCTGCAAACAAGGGCGATAATATTATTCAGCTGCCGTCAACAATAAGCAGGGGAATATTAATTGTAACGGTTACTACAGAAGACGGACGAAGAACATCTGCAAAAGTTAGTATAATGAGGTAAGACAAAATCCGATATATCATCAAAATAAAAGACACTTGATTTAACAGTTTCTGTATCGTAAAATACAGGTGATGCCAGTGTAAATAAATGAGTTTTAAAAAGATTTTTTTTTAAAATCCATTTCACCTGTTACCTGTTCAAACACTTGTGGCATATTAGATAATCCTGAAGTTTAACAGGGTCAATATGTACGCAACTATTGATGACAGCATTAAGTATGCATGGCTACAGCAAAAAAGTACTTAAAAAAATAAAAGGCAGGAAGAACAGAACTGATTGTTTAGCGTACTTGAAATTACTATTTAAATTTCTTTCCTATTCTTTTTTCATCATTAAAATCAAATGTCATGTTTAAAAACCGACTCAAAAAAATTGCTGTTAGCATTCAGCAAAAAAAAATAAAAAGTGCTGGAGTAAGTCTGCTGGGAATTGCTGCGTGCATCATTTTTTTCAGCTATGTAAGCGGCCCTGCTAAAAACGGGCAGCAGGTTACTGGTGCTCCATTTAACTCGGGGCTAACCTGTGCTAAATCTGGCTGCCATAGTGGTGGAAACTTTGGGGGAACTATAAGCACTAAGTTAATTGATACCTTGACAGGTAAAACCGTAACAACCTATAGCCCCGGCAAAGGTTATACGGTAAAAATTACGATGTCTAAAACGAGTGGCAAGCCAAAATATGGTTTTCAAACCACAGCTGCAACCGCGGCTGGCACCAATGTTAATACCTGGGGAGCAGCACCTTCCAGTACACACAACACTTCAAAATCAGGACACAATTATCTTGAGCAGTCTAAAGTGCTTAAATCCGGAACAATCTCTTTACCCTGGGTTGGTGCAGCTACAGGCACAGGTTCTGTAATTTTCTATACTGCCGGAAACCTGGTTAACAACGATGGTGGCACCAGTGGCGACCAGGTAGTAAACAATGCATTAACTGTTACGGAAGGACCTGCCCCTGCGGCCAGCCCCGTAATAGCAGACAATAAAATTTTAAAGCCAGCCATTTCAAATAAAAATACATACTCGCTTAAACTGTACACAGAACATGGCGGTATGTATATAATGTTTCACAATGGATCCAAGCAGCAGAAAGTACAGCTTACCTACACTGACCTTCAGGGAAATCCATTGCTTACAGGTACAACTACTGCAAACGAAGGCGACAATATATGGCCATTAAAAAGTGATAAATTTAAAGGCTTCGTAATTGTAAATGTTGTAACAGAAGATGGCATAAGAACATCATTAAAAGTTGTTATAAACCAGGGTATGTAATAAAGTCCAAATCATTTTTAAGTAAAGAACAGGAAAGATTTTTAACTATAAAACAGCCGGGCAAAAGCCTGGCTGTTTTGTTTATCCATGATCAAAATTATCTTAGCTATTTTAGCATATAAGCAGTTCATTTTATGCATACGCTTTTACAAATGCTGCATAGTGTTTGGAACGTACGAGTGTGCGACGCAACAAAGTTTAATAGTAGAAATTTAGCTGGGCCCAAAATGTATTTCATGTAATTAAACAACTATTTCTTGTGTAAAAAAAATCGGATGAAAGCATAGTTATGACCGGGGTTTATCTTTGTACCCAACCCGTTCCCGGTAACGAAAATTTTCTCACTACCAGGGCGGCATTGCTGTAAAAGATAACTTCAAGTAGCTTTTATAATAGCTTAAATTTTACCACAGCATAGCACAAAAGACACCCCTTGCAAATCTGTGTAAAAACTAAGTGTAACCCGGTGGTTGAAATAGCTCCGCTCCTATCCGAACGCACAAAGATGCCGTCACCACCATTGGCAAAGCGAGCTGCAAAAAAGGAGAAAAAGAATTATATAGGCGGTCTTAAAAGAATAAAGGTTGATCCGGAAAAAGATCAACCTTTGCCTGCATGTAAATATTGTTAAGTTGGGCAACTATAAAAGCAGCGAATTTTTTATAAACTTCGGCGCAACTCTTTTTTTAGAAGCCTGTTCAAAAGCATAAGCCATCGCAATTATTTCAGCTTCTTTATAGGCACCTGCAATAAAAGAAAAACCAAGCGGCAACTCATGCAGGGTACCCATCGGCACCGTAATATGCGGATAACCGGCCATAGCTGCGGGGGGACAAAAATAAAAGCCGGTATCGTAGTCGCCATTTACCAGGTCTATACAATTAGCCGGCCCAATACTTGTTCCGCAAATAGCATCCAGTTGGTGCTGTTTCATCATATCATCAATCACTTTTCCAGAGCCAGTGGACTTGGCCAATGCATCTGTGTATTCTTTAGACGTAAGCTCTCCTTTTGCCTCACAGGTTTCAAGGGTTTCCTGTTTAAAATACGGCATTGCTTTGGGTTCATTCTGTTTGTTGAATGCAATTACATCCGCAAGTGTTTTTACTTTTGCGTTGGCGGTTGAAAGATATTTATTCACGCCGTCTTTAAATTCGTACTGCAATACCGCCGATTCTCCCGAACCTGCATGCTCCGTGGCTTTCAGCAACTCAACTTCCACAATAACAGCTCCCTTCTGCTTCAGAAGTTCAATGGCAGCCTTATACAACGCTACAACCCCTTCATTACCTTCCATGAATTTTTTTTCTACCCCTAAACGCTTACCTTTTAACCCATTTGCATCAAGGAATTGAGTGTAATCTTTTTTAGCCTTTCCGTCGCTTTCATTTGTAACTTCATCGGCGGCATCAACGCCCGCCAATACACCCAAAAGAATAGCAGCATCCTTTACCGTTCTGGCCATTGGGCCGGCAGTATCCTGTGTTTTGGAAATGGGTATTATTCCACTGCGGCTTAATAAACCTACGGTAGGTTTTATACCAACAATTCCACAAAAAGACGATGGCGCAATTACCGATCCATCTGTTTCGGTACCGATGGCCACGGCGCAAAAATTAGCGGCAACAGCTGCCCCCGAACCCGAACTGGAACCACATGGGTTGCGGTCGAGTACACATGGATTTTTTGTTTGCCCACCCCTGCTGCTCCATCCGCTGGTAGATCTGGTAGACCTGAAATTGGCCCATTCGCTCAGGTTGGTTTTACCGAGTAATACGGCACCAGATTCCCTGAGCAGTTTAATAATAAAAGCGTCTTTGGTGGCAATATTTCCTTCCAGCGCCAGGGCCCCGGCAGTCGTCATCATTTTATCGCCGGTATTGATATTGTCTTTTATTAATACAGGTATACCATGTAAAGGGCCGCGAACTTTACCAGCTTTACGCTCCTTATCCATATCATCTGCAATAGTTAATGCATCTGGGTTTAGTTCAATTACGGCATTCAGTTTGGGGCCATTCTTATCAACCGCATCAATCCGTTTTAAATACATTTCTGTAATAGAACGGGCCGTATAAGTGCCGTTCTCCATTTTTTGTTGTAATGCATCGACCGTTGTTTCATTCAACTCAAAATCATCGATAAATTCATCTGAAACTGCTTTATCCATTTCCTTTTTGTCTTTCGTATCCGGCTCATTACAAGAGGCTGCCGCAACAGTACCTATTGCCAAACTTGCTACAGAACCCGTTCGTAAAAAGTTTCTTCTGTTCATTTTAAAAATTAATTAGTGGTAAATAAGCTTTGAGAGCGTTTCAAAAGTACGCAAGTGGTTTATTTAAGACTTGCTTTTTTATAATGATATCCATGAAAAGATTGAAAATTGTCATCAATATTAAGTTTTTCAGCAACCGCTGCATTTTACCACTTTTATAGTTTAACTGGAAGCTGTTGGCATAATAATATAGCTGACAGCCTGTGCAGAATAATGATGAAAAAGTACAAGCGTGCGGCCACGCCTTTGGCGGGGCAAGCTGTAAGGAATGCTAAATAGTAATAACTACGACTGGCTACAAATTTTTACAAAATTAATGCTGAAATGGTAAAAATTGAGCTGATTTGGGGATTATTCACCTGTTTAACAGTTAGCCACAAAAAGTTTTACAAAAAATATCACAGCCTCAATTAGTTGAATAACAATTACTTATATTATTATTTTGTTTAACTTTTTGTAATAAATAATTAAACAAGGTTACTTTTTCGCCTTAAAGGTATTAATATGTAAATAATACACATTTTATAGTCAGTTCTTTCGGTATTTTAATTAAATAAGAACATTATAAAAAATTGAGGAGCGTGTTGAATTTTAGAATGATCTGCTTACTTGTGGCAAACACAGGATTTAAAAGCAAAATAAAAGGAGCAATAGATGAAAAAGTATTCGAAGTGGTTAATGGTTGCAGTATCAGTTATTGTTATGGCATTTGCGTACAAACCAATTAAGTCCGCAATTGAAGGAAACCCTGTTGACAAACGCATTTCATTTGTAATTTATAAAGGAAATAATTATACATCGAAAGCATATGACAAAACATCTGCACAGGTACATATAAATGTAGAAAAAGTTAGCCATGGAAAATGCATCACAGTTTGGGACACCACTTTTGATGCAAAATTGCTTAAGCAATATCCTTCTATTGAAAATGCATTTTTAAAGGAAATAATTGTACCACATGTAATTGACAAAAGAGACCGCCTCGAGATAAGTTGCATTTTAACTTACAAATCTTCGGGCGGACAACTTCAAATGCAGTATGGAGCAGTAGTGATGGATGAGTCAGGTAAACTGGATATTCCTATCTAAAAAGACTTCAAGCATAAAAAGGAAAGCAGTGCTTTCCTTTTTATGCTTGGTACAAAATTGAAAAACTTAACTGACCACAAAGCTGGCTCAGGTTAACCAGTTTTCAATTTTGAGGCTTTTAAAAAAACAGTTTTCCTCAATCTCTCTTACCTGGCCGGGTTGCAGGTCGCCCAGCAAAATATCTTCAATGGCAACACGTATCAGCCGTTTGCACTTATGGTGCACTGCTGCCACCATTTTACGCACCT
Source organism: Chitinophagales bacterium (assembly GCA_038203525.1). Lineage (GTDB taxonomy): Bacteria > Bacteroidota > Bacteroidia > Chitinophagales > Chitinophagaceae > Limnovirga. The sequence continues at coordinate 106,274 of JBBRDW010000001.1, forward strand.
GGTGAAATTTACCTTCCGTTAAAGTAATTATCAACCAGGTATGGGGAACATATTGTTTTGCCTCGTTATGCAGCAGGCAAAATATTTCAGGGTTCGTTATAATGCTTACCTCGCATGGCGTAGTAACATAATCTACGCCCCCTTTTATTTGAATTGAAACACCCGTTCTTAATTGTTCCAGTGTTGCAGCACTTACCAGGTTTTTAACCTGCACCAGGTAAACCCTTTTATGTGCTACCGGACCCTGGAATAACAGCTTTGTAACTTTCTTATTGGTTGTTAAAATCAATAAACCTTCTGAGTGGTTATCGAGCCTGCCAATGGCGTGAATACCATCGGGGAATTTAAAGTCAAGATCGCCCAATAAGCCCACCTGGTGCGAGCTCACAAACTGCGATACCATATTTGGCGGCTTGTTAATAACAAAATAACGGTGGGCATTTATGTTCATTTATAAAAAATATTTTAGTCAGGCAAAAGAAATACTATCAAGCATTCGTTGCAGCTTGCCCCGCTAAAGCGCATATGCGTCAAGCTAAGGAATACATTTATTGACCCAACAGCGTTGCTACTATTGAGCTTTCGTTGCGTCGCACTCTTGTACTTTTAATTACTTTATTCAGCAATTTTCAATCAGCTTTATTGGTATGCAGCAGTACTTGCAGCAAATTAATATGTCATGTAATATGGGGGGAAAAAGTTCAATCTTTGTTTTCAATTTCATCTTATTTTTCGCATCTAATTTTTTTTCTTTTGCAATTTAAGTTCCTGTAAGTTGAAAGCTACATTTCAATTTTTGAACGACTCTTAATTAAATATTTTTGCAAGTTTACTATTAATAAGAATAGATTTTTTTTAGAAGATATTACTTTCAAAAACTTTAACGGCTTCTATTTTTTTTGCATGTTATCACGACGATTAAAAACAATTTTATGTCAATTCATTTAAAAGCGCGTTGAGCATTGCAACCTTGTCGTTAATTTCATTGCATTCGATATTTGATACGGAAAGAACAGGCGCAAGTAGCGGATATAAGCCAGGCTTATTAAGCAAATTTACCACCTGGTATTTAATCCATTTATTATAAGCAATCGGATAAGTTCTATTCGCAATAAAAAGTGCCTGAAGGTATTCCTGAAATGCTTTGCACAAAATATCAAATGCCTGAAAATACAATTCCCGTTTTATAAAAAAAGGAATATGATCTAAATCGTACCGGCAGGCATCTGTAATCATCCTGAATCTTTTTATGCTTAAATCCTCCGCATAATATGGTAACCATTGTTCTTGTAACGCCTGGAAATATTTACCACCGATATGCATTGGCGCAGCATAGCAAATTTGATTGCCAATTTCTAACTCAAAGTAGTTGCAGGGCTCCCCAACTTCAATAGTACCCGGCGTGTATTTGCCATTGATAATATCTACATGTACATGCGCAAAAGGACTTGATTTTTTATACTTTATTGTTGTTGTTTGCTTTGAAGAATAATTAAGCCATTGCTTTTCTATCTCTTTAATTTCTTTATTTGAAATAGTCGGTTTCACAAGAATTGCTAAGTCAAGATCGCTTTCAGCTACAGCATGCCCACGGGCACAGGAGTTTACAATTAAAACAGTGTCTACACCCGAAAGCGCGGAAAAGTAATCATGAACTACTTCGGCTGTTTTTCTGTGTAAAGTTGTTGGGAATATCGGTTTAAATTTCATTTATAAATAATTACTTAAGAACCTGAAGGCACCCGGCAAAAAATGGAATCTACGTTTCTATAAAAGCTCCATAAAGATATACCGTACAAGAGTGCGACGCAACAGCCGATGCCATTAAATTCAAATGCCGGGCTAATAAAATTTTTCTACTTATTACGCATCAATGGCCTGGTAAGACAGGTAGGTCCGCCGCCACCTTTTATACTGATTTGCTCCCCCGCATAAACAGTGACTTTACAACCCGCATTTTCGAGGGCAGCTTTTGTTTTGGGATTACCATCCACCATTAAACATTTGCGTGGCGCAAGGGCCAGTACATTGCACCCCATACTCTCAAATTCTTCTTCGGGCACTTCAACCAACTGATAGCCGTGCTGCAATAAATAATTACGAAAACTGATGGGCATAAGCGGCGAATACACCACCGCAAGATCTTTATCAACAGGACTTAAAATAGACATTAGGTGAAACACATCTGAAGGCCCTCTATAATGCGGTAAGGGCACGGTAATTACTTTTACACCCATTGGATCTAACAAAGCGGTTAACTGTTTTATACCTTCTTCATTGGTGCGGTAGGTAAGGCCAACGGCAAGCGTATATTCATTTAGCCAGGCCACATCTCCACCTTCTGCAGTACCCGGTGCGGTAATTGCTCCAAGAATACTGATACCATTGGCTTCAAAGGCCTTTTGCTGCGCATCTGGCTCGTGTATTCTGGCGGCTTTGCCCATATTGCACAGGATCATTCCCTTATCTGTAGCAATAGACGCATCTCGGCAATAAATGGAATCCATATTTACCGTTTCGTTTTGCGGAAACTTTAAAATTTCTGCACCCGTTTCTTTAATTCGCGACTCAAAATTTTCGTACTCACTTACGGCATCTACCAGCTTAGGTTTATCCAGATAATTCAATGCTTTCCAGTGAGCTTCAATATGTGCATCGCTTATAAAAGCCTGTTGTGCATGCTTAATAAAAAGCGATTTTATTTTCCCGGTTTCCGAGTGGCAGGTAAAGTTACTGGCGGGCAGGTCATGGTTGATAATTGATGGTTTATTGCTCATCGTTATTGGTTTATTTAAATCTGTAATATCGTTTTCAAAATCCCTTTTGGAATTTAGGGTCGGTTTCGTTTTATCCAAACATAAAAGGGCGTGCCGGCAATTAGGCAAATAAAACCCCAGTAAACGGTTTCCTGTCCGGCGCCAATAATGGCCCAAAAAGAAAATGCAAAAGCCAAAGCCGCAAGAACAAATGCCTGCCACTTGTTTTGATTGACAAAATCCTTTAGCCCGGCTTTTATTATGATATAAGCGGCGGCACATAAAAGATATGGAAACAGTGAAGTAAATGTGGAAAGCAGTATTAAAAATTTAAACTGTTCCACAAGGCCTTCTGAATAGTTCATGACCATAAGAACAGACACCAATGCACTGGAAATAACAATACCAATGGCTGGCACTCCCCGTTTATTTTCTTTACCAAATATTGCAGGGAATAGTTTGTCTTTTGCTATGGCAGCGGGTATTTGCCCCTGTATCAATATCCAGCCATTGAGTGCACCAAATGCAGCAACAGCAACGCCTGCACTAACCCAGTATTGTGCGTTGCTGCCCCAAATAATTACAGCTGCGTCTGCAAATGGCGTAACAGATTTTTGAAGGTCTTTAATGGGTATCATACCCATTACACTCACCGTGCTTACAATGTATATGACGGTAACAACCAGTGTACCCAGCATGGTTGCAATCGGAATTGTTTTCTCCGGATTGGCAACGCTGCCCGACGGAATAGTGGCGCACTCCAAACCAAGGAATGCAAAAAAAGTTAAGGTAGCTGTTGCAGTTATGGCTGCAAAATCTGATGTGCCGCTATTGTTGAAAGGAATAAAATTGCTGAAACTTATAAAAAATAAACCGCCAATTGCAACCAGCACTAATGGAATAATTTTTAATACAGTAGTAATCAGTTGAAGCTTACCCGATGTAACAATACCCAGCGTATTTATCCAAGTGAGTAACCAGATGGCGCCAAGCGCTGTAAACACCGCTGCTGCTGCATTTGTAGCAAGTACGGGGAAAAAAGTACTCAGTGCACTTACCAGTGAAACAGCGATTGCGGCATTGGTACACCAAACAGATATCCAGTAGCCCCAGGCCACCAGGAAGCCGGCATAATCGCCAAAGCCTTTATAGGTATACGCGTATGGACCGCCATCGGCCTGTGGCATCATTTTACTAAGGTTACTGAAAACTTTGGCCAGCAAAAAAGCACCTGCAGCAGCCACCAGCCAGCCCACCAAACCTATGCTGCCATAAGCTGCCAATGCTGCCGGCATCAGGAATATACCAGCACCAATCATGTTACCGGCAACCAGTGAAGTGCTTGTCCACAAACCAAGTTTATTTTTTACCGGGAAACTTTCAGGCATAAGAATGGTTGGTTTAAAATAGTTGGGTAAGATACTATTTTAAAATTATGGTAATAAAATTCAACCAACTGTTTAAGGCAAGTAATTAATTGTAATGCAGGGATTTTTTTTGAGCCCGGCGTTAAATCTTTGTGAGGCATTCGTTGCGTCGCACTCTTGTACGCCTTAGCTCCGTGCGGCAGCATACCTGTGCAGTTGCAAAGCCAATCTGCTACTGTGTGATTGTAGCAACAGCCAATAAAAAAAAAGTGAACTACACTTTACACCATTATTCGCAGGATTTATCAGGGCAGATCAAAAACAAGATACACGCCGTGTACTAAAGGTTTAAACAAACGGATGTTTTATACTCTGATGTAAAATGTATTGGCTGTTCCTGCTTAATTTATAATCAGAATGCACAAGAGTGCGACGCAACGGCAGCTTCATGCCTGTACTGTACCCTGGCTAATAATAATTCTACAAGCTGAAGTAGAATCTCCATAAAAATATAATCCTATAAGTGTACAATTTAGTAACAAATTGGGTACAACCTGCCACGCTTTACTGTGGACTAAAAAATTTCGTTGAGGCTGGATCTTCGCTATGACAATTGTTTGTCCAGTTGGTGAGCAGGGCATTTGGAATATTCAACAAAAACCCCTTCTGGAAAACAGGTTTAGATGGTTTAGCCTGCCTTTACCTGGGTTGCTTTAGTCCTGGGCAAGCTTGATGCATTTTTGAGACCAACTGCGTTACAATACCACTAAACCCTGTTGTTGCAGCTACTCATGTTGCTACGCCACTCGGTCCGATTGGCGTGTCGTTAAATGGTGTTCCCTTCTTCAATCAATACGCTGGTCCTAACAACCAGGTTTTAGCTGGTGAAATAAATTCATTTGATAAATACTATGGTCATCCAGCACCGGGCAATCTTTATCATTACCACGTAGAGCCATTATATTTAACAACAATAAAATCTACCAAATCTGGTTTGATGGGCTTTCTGTTAGATGGGTGTGTGGTGTATGGACCTGAAGAAGAAAATGGTACTACCGTTGTAAGTAGCGATTTGGATGCATATTATGGGCATACACATGCAACCGTTGATTATCGGAATGGAATTTATCATTATCACTTTTCTTCAGTTGCTCCTTATTTGAATGGAAACGGATTTTATGGCACACCAGGAACGGAATCTAATTAAATGAAATATTCAATAATATTTTTTATATGCCTTTTGGTTTATTACTGCAAACAGAATCACCCAATACCTATGTCTGTTACTCAGGCAGCTATAGAAATACCTGATGTCGTTGTTTTAAAAATAATAAATCAATAGCTGTTAACAACGATACCATTTTGAGGAATGGCAAAAAATTTAATGGCTATTTGTATTTACCTTACCGGGATAGTAAAGACACTTTTTCAGTTGAAAGTTATACAGGTGGTTTGGCACACCGGATATTAAAAAAGTGGTATCCAAATAAGCAATTAATGGAGGAAAGGCATTATTCCTTTGGCCAAAAAAATGGCAGTCAAATTGGCTATTGGGAAAATGGAAATAAAAGATTTGACTTTACGGCAAAAAATGATTTTAACCAGGGCGAGCTTAAAGAATGGATGGCTAATGGCGCATTATTTCACGTAGGAAATTATGGAAACGGACAAGAAAAAGGCAAGCAGCAATTATGGTACGAAAATGACAAAATTAGGGCTAATTATATTGTTCTTAAAGGAAAAAGATATGGATTATTGGGAACAAAAAATTGTCAAAATGTTTCGGACAGTGTTTTTAATACTAATTAGCTGGAGTTTCTTTGGGTGTGCCGATGTAGTTAATAATCAACCGCAATTACTTTACTACAATGAGCCAAATTTTACTCCGCTATTTATTAAAAACAAGGCCGGCATAAAGTTTAAAATAAATCATACCATTAGAGATTTTTCATTTGTAAATCAAGATAGTGTAACAATTACCCAAGAAATTGTTGAGCAAAAAATTCATGTTGCGAATTTTATATTCACTTCCTGTGGCAGTATTTGCCCGACTATGACACGTAACATGAAAATTGTAAGCGATAGCATGGAAAATGATCCTGATATCATGTTTCTATCATACTCGGTAACACCCTGGATAGATAAGCCGAGTGTGTTAAAAAAATTTGAAGTGAATGATAAAATCAGTAACCCTAACTGGCAATTTCTTACTGGCGCTAAAAGTGAAATATACTCATTGGCCCGTAAATCTTATTTTGCTGAAGCGGATTTGGGCTTTTTCAAAAGATAGCTGAGAATTTTTACATACAGAACATTTTGTGCTGGTCGATAAAAACAAAAGAATTAAAGGTATTTATAATGGTACATTATTGTTAGAAATGTACCAGCTTATTGATGATATAAGAACTTTGAAAAAAGAAGATGCATTCTAGTGTAGCGCTAAAGTAACTGTGGCTAAAATGATTTATACTTTTTGTTTGCATTCTTATTTGACCTTTTTCGCAAGTTGCAAAATGCAATACACCATTGATACAAAATTGCAAATGTTTCCTATCACTTTATTACATTGCCCATTGCCGGTGGTTTAATAGCAGAGATTCTCCTGAATAAAAGCCGAATAAAAATCTATACGTACAAGCCTGCGATGCCGAAACAAGTTGGGTAAAGCCTAGAATATTTTACCGCAGACTTCAAAATTTCGAAAAAAACTGGCTATTTGTTGTAACTCCGGGATTGCTGAGGGCGTAACCTGCAACGGAATACCTGCCATTTTTATGCTCGATTTATACAGGCAGATTTCCGGTTATATGGCTATCTGTGTTGGCAAAGGCACCTGCCAACTGGCAGCACCAATAAAAAAATATTACAAAGCGTAAACTTTTCAACCCTAAGTTTTGTTTACTAAGATTAAATAAAAAAATAATGAAAAAGAACCTTGTTAAAATGTTATTTGTGGTTGCAATTGGCTCAACGAGCTTGTTGGCCTGCAACAGTGCAGAAACCAAAACGGAACCTACTGCTGAAGTGGTAAAAGAAGAACCGATGGCGCCTGCTCCTGCTGCAAAAGATGTAGTGGATATTGCGATTGGCTCCACTGATCATACAACGCTTGTGGCTGCTGTTACGGCTGCGGGATTGGTAGAAACGCTTAAAGGCGCAGGTCCGTTTACCATTTTTGCTCCAACTAATGCGGCATTTGCTGCCTTACCTGCCGGAACAGTTGATATGCTTTTAAAACCAGAGAATAAGGATAAGCTTTCCAACATTCTTACCTATCACGTAGTTTCTGGCAGTGTAAAAGCGGCAGACTTAACGGATGGCCAAAAGATAAAAACTTTGCAGGGTGAAGACTTGACCGTATCGATAAAGGACGGAAAAGTAATGATTAACGGTGCTACTGTTACTACCGCTGATTTGGAAGGTAGCAATGGTGTTGTTCATGTAATAGATGGTGTACTGATGCCCAAAAAATAATTTTTTAAATTTTTGAGAAAAGGTCGGGGATTGGCATGTGCCAGTCCCCGACCTTTTTTTGCCCTTGCCAGTTTTGTAACCGGCGGCATTAACAGCTCAATAGCTCTATAGTCTTACAAGTCTGCGACCACTGAAACAGGTTCGGTACAGGCTGCCATGATTTGCTGGCGTGAAAGATTTGCTATGAACCGAGCTTGGCAACTGAAGTCTGATTCCGTTATAGCATCCTGTTCAATAATAAATCTATATCTATTCGCAAGGGTTAAAAGCTCCAATTTAAACTGGCATTTGTATTAATTATTTTTGAGAGAACCCGATTAAAATATATTTTACAAAAGCAGGAAAAAAGCCGTGCATCCATGCAAGATTATTTAATACCAGCTCAGTTTTTATCTCCGTTTAGCAGTCAATTTCTATCAGCCAATTGCCGCTGCCCGGTAGTATACCATCGGATGCATTATTAGGTACTTACATTGGTCTACCGGGCAATAAGTTTACCTGAGCAAGCAGTATCAATCAACAGGTTGCAACAGGCGCTTTGATTATTATGCGTCTATAATCTATTATCGATAGAGAAAAAATTCTGCCGACACACCAAAATATGTGTAGGTAATGTATTATTGGTGACAGCAGCTTCAGCTATGTAGCGCCTTTAGACGCAAGTTTATTAACAGAAATAAGAAACCATCTATCCCTTGAAAAGATAAACGAGATTAATGAAAAAATACCTTCAACAATAACCAAGACGGATTCTGGTTAAGTTCAAAGCAATCATAATAATAAAGATAAAGTGCCGTTATTGCTGAATTATCGCATCGATATTCGCAACACAGCACAAAATAATTGTGTAACAGACCCTCTCACAAAGACCGGCAAGTGCATCAAGCCAACACCTAAGAGAAGTTTATTAAGGAATGCTACAGCCCCCCCTTCACTGTATATCGCTTACTCCTGAAAAAATCGATAGAAGAACAATTCGACCCAGCATAAACAGATTTTAATATAAACAGCATAAAAGCCTTTTTAAGGTAAACGAACGAATCATGGAGACCATCGGGTATGCGGGTACCTAACCTGATAAATATTATCGGCAAGGAGCTTTACAGCTAATAAATAGATAAATTGAGTGGGTAAATTAATAAAGCAGCTCCCAGAATTTTTAAAAAATCACCTTTACTTGATTTAAACAACAGACACTAAATATGATAATTGTGATCCCTAAAAGCCTGTGCGAAATTTTAATAGCGCCATTTTACAACAGAAAAAGTTAACCGGATGTAAACCTAAAGCTGATAATAGTTATGAACGATGAACGGATTGCGACGCAACGAAGATGCCATGAAATGATTTGCTGGTATTAAAATATGCTTTTATGACAGGCCAGGTTAATTAGTTATTTATGGGAAAAGTCATAATCGGCTTTTCTACGTCGAGGGCTAAGCTGTTATTGGTTTAGTATGTTGATTTGATGGTAGCTTATTCTCTTTGAGAATATTCTGTAGGCGACCGAGGTGCCTTTTTACCAGGCCATCTTCGATTTTTTTAATAAAATAGCCATTATCTATTTTGTTGTTCCAGATAATATAGGTGAGGCATTTTAGCACAGTGTCAATGGAAATCTGGTCTATCCATTTTTGAGCGGTTTCATAATCACGTGGCTCGCTCTGCATAATACTGTAATCAGTATCAGCGAAATTATTCTGGCAGAAGATATCTATAAAGGCATCGGCAGATTCTACGAGTTTGCCCTCAGGATTTTTGGTTTTCCTTATTAAGGTATCATCAATTACAAGGCTGGGATAAAAAATATCATTAAAATCGGCCAGTTGCTGCAGGGCATTAATTTCTATTTTGTTGTATTTCCGGGTCATGGTTCTTAATAGGCATAAAGATAATGTTGGAAACTTTCAAAGAAATTGCGAACGGATAGTTTTAAATCCATTTTAATGTAATCGCTAAAAGTGCTTAAAAAATTAATGTAATTTTGATTTTATCGCTCGGTTTAGATGGGAGATTTTATTTATTACAAAATATTTTACAGAGATTTCTGTTGGATTATCTTATGCCTGAAATTATACTACTATGTCTGTTCTACACAACAGGGTTTCCAATGAAGAGCTAAAAAAAAAGATGCTCGAAGAAAAGGAACCCCGCACTACAATAAGCTTTTACAAGTATTTCTCAATTGAAGATCCGCAGGCTTTTAGAGACTATTGTTATAACCATTTTTCTGCCTTAAATGTGTTTGGCAGAATTTATATTGCAAAGGAAGGTATCAATGCGCAAGCAAGCGTGCCTCAATTTAATTTTGAAGCATTACAGTCTTTTTTAAATTCTGTTGAAGGACTTAACGGTGTACGATTAAATATTGCAGTAGACGATGACGGTAAATCTTTTTGGGTTTTAAAAATAAAAGTGCGTGAAAAAATTGTGGCTGATGGTATAAGCGACGCTGCTTTTAATATGGGTAATAAAGGCAGGTATGTTAATGCAGAAGGTATGAATAAAATGCTGGACGACCCTACCACAATTGTGGTAGATATGCGAAACCATTACGAATATGAAGTTGGGCATTTTGCCAACGCTATTGAAGTACCGTCCGATACGTTCCGCGATCAGTTGCCCATGGCGGCAGATATGCTAAAGGGTAATGAGGAAAAACAAATAATAATGTATTGCACAGGTGGTATCCGTTGCGAAAAGGCGAGCGCTTATTTGTTGCACCGCGGTTTTAATAATGTATTTCACCTCGAGGGAGGTATTATTAATTATGCCAAAGAACTAAAAGAAAAGGGTTTGAAAAGTAAATTTTCGGGCAAAAATTTTGTTTTTGATAACAGACTTGGTGAGCGTATTACAGAAGAGGTTATAGCTAAATGCCACCAGTGCGGCAAACCCTGCGATACACATACCAACTGTAAAAATAATGGCTGCCATTTACTATTTATTCAATGTAAAGGATGTGCTGCTGAATACGACGGTTGTTGCAGTACCGCATGTAAAGACACCATTCTTATGCCCGTAGAAAGACAGAAAGAAATTCGTAAGGGTGTTATCAACGGCCAGAATATTTTTAATAAAAGTAAAGCAAGGTTAAGGCCCAGGCTGGAGGAATTAAGGAAAGGATAGTAAACCGGTTTCCTTAATCCTTCAAAAATCAAGTTCCTTAAACCCATAATCCAACTAAGGCTAGTACTTAATCCTTTCCTTTAAAAGCGAATCATCGGTTTTAATCTTTAGCAAAGACATAGTACATTTTTATCCTGCGTCAGATGTTTAATCACGCTTAAAATGTTTCGCACTATCACAGCATTCTTTTGTTCATGAACAGCAATTGTATGTCCACCGTCTTGATAAAAAAAAGCAGAAAAATCCTTATTGTTTTATTTCATTTATACAGCCCTTTTTTGCTGCTGCCATTTGTTGACAAATGATGGGTCTGTTTGCAGTATGAATCGCAAAAAATTATCTCCTATTTTTTCAGTGTGTTCATTGCCAACATTTATTTTTTTGCAGTTACAAAATTTTCTCATTTGCAAAGCTACCATCCACTAGAGTACCTTTTTGTCTATTTAGTTCCGCTTTCAATATTCCGAATTGTTCAATCTTCTGTTCTTTCGGTTTAACACTGGATAGAAATTTAGCTACGGTGTTTTCGCCGACGAAATAACTCCGGTTTTATTTGTTGGCAGCAAGTGCATCCGCAGAGTGATGGGTACGTGCGTCAATGAGTTCCTGATCCTATCCAATTGTTTTCTAATTGCGTTCCTTCATTAAAACATCATATCTGAGGTGTTGGATAAAAATGATATCAGCCGCCTGCAGCTTATTTCCCCCGGTACCAAACCGCATTACTGCTATGATACTTTTGTTTCGCACTCGTGTGCCCTATAACATCTTGCGTAGTAGCAATAACGTGGAGTTTTTTTTGCCTCAATCTATGCTTCAGTAAAGGCCGAATAGAATTATAGCTGTACAAGTACGCCGCCGCACAAGGCGATGGTGTACAAGAGTGCGACGCAAGAAAAGCCTGAACAAAGAACAGTAGCCGGGCTAATAAATATTCTCTAAAACAATTCCTGCTGATTGGATGGCGGTTCTGGCTTCTCCCATTCCATTTCAATGGTTTTACTAAAGTCCATCAGCTTTGCGCCAATGGCTTTCCAGCCCATTACTTCTACCATTTTCGCCGTTTTAAATTTGGCCCTGCGCACTTGATCGCCACGCCCTGTTTTTACCGCAAGAATGGGCTCTTCGTCGGTAGATACCTGTTTTAAAATATTTCCATCGCCTTCCTTAATAAAAAAGAATTTACTGTGCAATGTTGTAGTTTCAATTTTAAAACGCTTAATATTAAACTGTTGATTTTTATTATCAATATAAACCGCAGTTATTATTTTTGAGGCATCAAACTTTTCTATAAGCTGAATTTTATCTGGTTCAAATCGCTGGGTAAGTTCTGTATCGGTAATCTCGTAATGGCCATCGGTGTAAAACACCACTATCTTTTCGTCTTCAAAACTACCAAGCAGTTTTCCTTTTTCGTCTGTGTTTAGCCTGCCAAATTTATCATCGAACCAAATTTTTCTTCCGGCCAGCGTACTTCGACCGGCTTCTTTAAATTTCACTGTTTTAATGGGATACTTTGTTGCCTGGTTCCCCATGCTGCTACGACCTTTAATATCAAGCTCTTCAAAGTAAAATTCGAACTCTTTAATACGAGCAGAACTTGCAGGGCTCAATACAATTTTCACCACTTCTGCTTCACCGTTGGCGTTGGCTGAAAAATAATGTATTTTACTTTTATCGCTGCCTTTTGTAAGATCGTATTCTTTATCTCGTGTAATACCAGTAACGTTGAAACGCTTGGCATAACTGGTGCCCGTTGCACCATCAAGGTAGATCATGTTGTAAGTAGTGCGCTCATCATTTTTATTGAAGATGCTGGCATAGATAATATCCTTACCTATAAATACCTTTTCACCAACACGCACTACTTTCATTATGCCACGTTTGGTAAAAACAATAATATCATCAAGCTCACTGCAATCACTAACAAACTCATCTTTTTTAAGATTTGTACCAACAAAACCTTCTTCCCGGTTCATGTACACTTTTATGTTGGCGATGGCTACCTGGCGGGCCTGAATGGTATCAAACTGTTTCAGTTCTGTTTTCCGTTCGCGGCCTTTGCCGAACTTCTTTAAAAGCATCTCAAAATACGCAACGGCATAATCGGTGAGATGCTCAAGATCGAACTGCACCTGCAGCATATCGGCTTCAATTCCTTTTATCTGTTCGTTCAGTTCATTAATATCAAGCCTGTAAATTCTGCGTACCGGTTTCTCGGTGAGCTTTATAATATCTTCCCTTTTTATATCCCGTTTCATTTTGTATTTAAAAGGGTTAAATGCCTTATCAATCGCTTCAATTACATGATCCCAGGTTTCATGTTTTTGTTCGAGTTCTTTGTAAATTTTTTCTTCAAAGAATATTTTTTCAAGCGAAGTATAATGCCATTTATCTTCCAGCTCAGCAAGTTTAATCTCAAGCTCCTTCTGTAACAAATTTTTTGTATTGGCAGCAGAAACGGTAAGCAGCTCCTGCACACCCAGGAAGCGAGGTTTATTGTCAACAATTACACAGGCATTGGGCGAAATACTTACTTCGCAATCGGTAAATGCATAGAGCGCATCAATGGTGATATCAGGCGAAATGCCGGGTGCAAGTTCTACCTGTATCTCTACTTCTTTTGCAGTTATATCCGTTACTTTTTTGATCTTTATTTTTCCCTGTTCATTGGCTTTTGTAATACTATCGCAAAGCTGCGAAACCGTTACGCCATAGGGAACGTCGCGTATGGCCAGTGTTTTTTTGTCGAGTTCTTCTATGCGGCAACGAACACGGATTTTACCACCGCGTTTACCTTCATTGTAGTTGGCAACATCGACCATTCCGGCGGTTAAAAAATCGGGGAATAATTCAAATTTTCTACCACGTAAAGATTTAATAGATGCCTCGCATAATTCGCAAAAGTTGTGCGGCATTATCTTGGTTGATAAACCTACTGCAATACCATCAACACCTTGCGCCAGCACCAATGGGAATTTCATGGGCAGTGTTACAGGCTCCTGTTTGCGGCCATCATAACTCAATTGCCATTCGGTTGTTTTTGCATTGAATGCAACTTCCAGTGCGAACTTAGAAAGCCTTGCTTCAATATATCTTGGTGCAGCTGCGTCGTCGCCGGTACGCACATCGCCCCAGTTGCCCTGAGTTTCTATTAGCAGGTCTTTTTGCCCCATATTTACCAATGCATCTCCAATACTTGCATCACCATGCGGATGGTATTGCATGCTCTGCCCAATGATGTTTGCCACTTTATTAAAACGGCCGTCATCCATTTCCTTCATAGCATGCAGAATGCGGCGCTGTACGGGTTTCAGCCCATCTTCTATGGCTGGCACTGCACGCTCCAGTATTACGTAAGAAGCATAATCGAGGAACCAGCTTTTATACTGTCCCTGTACACCTGTTTCGTTAGTGAGGTCTATTTCTTTATTCGTTTCTTTCGCCATCTTTGTTCAAGTCAAAATTCAAAAGTGAAAATATTTTTAGCCAGTCTTCACCACTACTATGTTGCTTTTGTTGCGTCGCACTCTTGTGGTTTCATATCCATATTCGCCATTTACCAAACACTGCTCGTATTGGCTTACAACAGCTGCCACTTGTTACGAACGTACAAGAGTGCGACGCAAGATGGATGCCATGCAAACATAAGCCGGGAACAAAAAATGTATTTCAAAAAAATTAAAATATTACGAATTTAATTTTTTCTGTACCATCAGGGGTTGTACATACCAAAATGTAACTTCCCTTTGCGAGGTTCTGCGCAGGAACATTTATAAGCGCATCGGAAGAATTGCCCTTACTTATGAAACTTCCACCCATTGAAACAAGCTGCCATTTACAATTTGACTGTGTATTGTTTGTAATGATAATTTGCTTAAAAGCTGCATTGTAGGCCGCGGTTACCCCACTCCTGCTTTCATGTTTAAGTTTAACAGCGGGGGAATAGGTTGATGAGCCATCTTTATCAAATATCTGCAACCTATAATAACTGGTGATATTAGGTAAAGATTGCCTGGAATAAGTGTATGTTTCTTCCGCGTTGTTAGACTTTGCAGTTATTTTGCCAATTGCTTTAAAGGTTATTCCGTCAATACTTTGCTCTATAGAAAAATATGCTGTATTAGTCTCACCGGAGGTTTTCCAAGTAAGAATATCAAGATTATTATTTACTTCTCCGCTAAAAGAAATCAGGTGTAAAGGAAGTGTTCCAGTGGTAAGTTTTAGTGGTTCATGCGCACCAGCTATATAATAACAAGCGCCGGAAAAATAAAGTTCGTTTTTATAAATAGTAAGGTATTGATCTGTACCAGATATATAAACAGGTTGCGTTGAATTTTCGACCACTACAGCTTTTGTACCTGCTGCTGTACCATCGCTCTGCCAGGCAAGATTATCAAAACTTTTAGATAGGTACATTTTATTATTCCAAACTGCTGTAATGAAAGAGTAAGGTAATATTGTTGTTATAAATACAGTACCGGTTTCTGTTCCATCTGTCTTCCACAATTCTGATGTTTGGTAAAGGGTAACATACAATGCACCATTATAAACCGTGCCACGGGAAGGTATGCTGCCTGTGGAACCGGGTACAATATCCTTCACCATTACTGTGCCTGCATCTGTGCCATCCGTAACCCATAATTCACCGCCATGAATACCATCGTCAGCAGTAAAATAAATTTTACCATTAAACACTTGCATATTAAAAGGTGAGCCGTTTGACTGCATACCAACACCATCATTTGTGTTGATATTCTTTAGGATTTTTGTACCTGCAGGTGTGCCATCAGTAACCCATAGTTCGCTTCCATAAATGAAATCAGAACCGTTGAAATAAAGTTTATTATTCAGTACAGCATAATTACCGGGAAATGTGCCGGCGTTAAAATCAGGTTTTAATAAAACGGTACCTGCCGTAGTGCCATCACTTTTCCAGAAACCATAACCAGCGCCTGTTCCATTATCGCTGGTAAAATAAATATCGTTATTCATTACTGCAAAACTGTCGACACCATTTAGTAAAATGGCAGATTTATTTGCAAGTGGTACCGTGCCCGCTGCTGTTCCATCTGAAACATATAATTTATGTTCACCATTAACATTGGTTGCGGTAAAGAAGAGTTGATTGTTACAAATGGTGAATGCCTCAGGGTAAGAACCACTACTGCCGGAGTTAATATCTTTAAAAAGTTTAGTACCTGCAACGGTGCCATCACTTATCCATAATTCCTGGCCATTAATATTATCATTAAACGAAAAGTACAATTTGTTTTGGTATGCCTCAAGATCATAAACACTATTTGTTGCGCCGCCGGCAGGACCAAGTAATTCTGTACCTGCTGTAGTGCCATCTGAAACCCACAGCTTACTGTAATTGATAGGATCAAAAGCTTCAAAAAATAATTTATCTCCAGCAACCGTAAAGTTATAGGGATAAGAACTGCCGCCGGGATCTGTATTGATTTCTTTTAATTCCATTATTAGCTGAGCATTTATGATGCCGCATAAACTCATTAAAATACTGCTAAGCAGTAGGCTCTTTTTCATAAATTATTTTTTTATCCACAGCAAAGTAGTACAAGTTGTTTGATTTGTGTAAAGTATATAGCCAGAATTCAATACATCAGTACCAATACTGTTGCGTTTAGTGCTCTAACCCGGATTACTATAATGTTGCTTTTCTTGCGTCAGACAATTGTGTAATAGGATTTAAAGCATCATGCAAAATCCTGTAACGGGGCAAGAATCGCTTTCAATTCTGCCCTTAGCAAGATGCTCAATATGGTATTACTTAGAGATCCGTTGTGGGAATTCTTCGGCCATGACTATTCTAAATAGAAAATTCAATTGTACGGCAGTGCTACCACCGCCCCGGCGGTGCAAGCTGCAACGATGCACAATTCATATTGAAATGCCTGGCTCATAATATTTCTACACTTCCAATTGAAAGGTATCGCCATTACCATCGGCAAGCGAATTTAATTCGTATAAAACAATATCGGTATCGGCAACAACTTCGTGCCATATCCATGCATCGATGTACACGAACGATGGCGCATAAACTTTTTCGCTTCCACGCTCTATGCCTCTTGCATTGCGCCAATTTATCGTAGCTTCGCCGTTCATGATGATAAGCGTTTCTGGATTTTTATACGGCGACCTGCCCTTGTGATAATGCCTGCCACTTAAGCTGCCTGCGTTGCGATGCGCAACAATAAACTGGCCCGTTCTATCCATATCAAATATATGTGTTTCGCCACGGGCATCTTCACCAATTTTATGTAATGGTACTACCTGTATCATAAGTTTTTAAATTTCGTATAACTCCAACGGCTGACCATTTGGATCAAGAAAAAATACAAATTTTTTGTCGGTTAATTCGTCTGTTCTTACTTCCTGTACATCTACATTTTTATCTTTTAAATATTGTGCACTTTGTTCAACATTTTCAACTGCAAATGCAAGGTGCCGCAAACCTTTTGATTCGGGATAAGAACCGCGTTCACGATAATCGGGAAATGAAAATAATTCTATTTGATACTTACCGTTAATGGAGAGATCAAGTTTGTACGATTGCCTTTCTGCACGGTAAGTTTCTTGAATAATTTTAAAGCCCAGAATCTCTGTGTAAAAATGTTTGCTTACTTCGTAATTGTCTGTAAGTATGGCAACGTGATGTATGGATTGAATGTTGAGCATAATTCATTTTTTCTACAATATGGAAGGCTCAACTGTTTCAATGGTCGGAGTATTGCTGCCTGCCAATCTTAAAACAATTTCTTTCCAGCCTTTTGTCCAGTCGCCCTCTGCTTCCAATGTTCCCGCATTTACCATTTCCCGAATGCGCCAAACCAAAAATACATCGCCGGTTTTTACTTTTATTTTTGAGAAGAGGTTGCTTAATATTTTATGCAGTTTTTGTGGCTCACTAGTTATTACACCAAGTATATCTTTATCGTAATAAGTAACTTCTTTGCTAACTAATTTTTTGCCGCCTTCCAGTATTCGAGCAATACCATTTTCGCTGCAAAGCTTTTTCCATTCGTCGGGATCAACTTCAAATTCACTGAGTGTAATTGGTCTTGCCAGTTTCTTTGCTTTTAAAAATTCTTTTGGCAGAATTTCATGCAGAACGGTTGGGTAGAATAAACCTCCTTTCTCATTAATAAATGGCAGGTTATTAAGATACAACACGAATATTCTTCCCTGGTAGTCTTTCAACTGGCTCATAAGCCAATAATACCCGCAGACATCGTGTTGGTTTTGCCCCATCCAAATCCACGCATGTTGCGAATCATCAGCGTCTAAAGATTCCTTTAATTTATGCACGGTCATTTTATCATCAACAATATCTATCTGCTCGGCGTAAGGTGAATATTCGAGTAACATTTTCCACCAGTCTCGGCGTTGCTGGTAACCTTCGGTTTCATAAATATTGATGATGGGGCCAACTGCAAAATCGTCTTTGATCAGGATGATTTCGCCTGTCAGCTTTTCATCCAGTTCAATGGCTTTTTGTAAAACATTTATATCTGATTCTTGGAAAACGATGTGGATCATATTTGAATTAATAATTAGTAATTAATAATTTATGCTTACGAATTCGACGAGTTTATTATTACAGTTAATATTTTCAATATTTCTTCGCATTCCTCGATAAAAGAATTTGCCAATTTAATTTCTAACAAGTCGCTTTCTTTTAATAGCCGTAACTAATATCTTGTTTCACGTGCCTCTCTGTAAGCAATCGCGAGCTTATGAATAAAATCTTTACGGGATGAACCTCCACTGCTTCTTCAATATTTTCCCCGATTGAAGTGCCACTTCTTAATAAATGTGAACACAAATCTCTTTCAACTTTCTTTTGTTTCAAATGAAGGAACAGTTTTACAATCCTTAAACCAAATTGAAAAGATTTATCCACAATAATGTTATCGCCTTTCATTCAATTATTAACTGTTAATTCCCTCGTTCTTCCACCAGATCCAATTCTACCCTCAAATTTTCTATAATAAATTCCTGCCTTTCTATGGTGTTTTTCCCCATAAAATATTCGAGCAGGTTTTGAATATGTTCGCCCTGTTCAAGTATTACGGGTTGCAGGCGGATATCATCTCCAATAAATTTTCCAAACTCATCCGGTGATATTTCGCCCAAGCCTTTAAATCGTGTAATCTCGGGTTTGCTGCCCAGCTTTTTTACAGCCGCCTGCTTCTCTTTTTCATCGTAACAATAAATGGTTTCCTGTTTATTGCGCACACGAAACAATGGCGTATCTAAAATAAAAACATGCTGCTGTTTCACAAGATCGGGGAAGAACTGAAGAAAAAAAGTCATGAGTAACAAACGTATATGCAAACCATCTACATCGGCATCCGTTGCTATTACAATGTTTTTATAACGAAGGTCTTCTAAACCATTCTCAATATTCAGTGCATGCTGTAGTAAATTGAACTCCTCATTTTCGTAAACTACTTTTTTGGTAAGGCCAAAACAGTTGAGTGGCTTACCACGTAAGCTAAACACAGCCTGCGTTTCAACGTTTCGGCTTTTGGTAATGCTGCCGCTGGCACTGTCGCCCTCGGTTATAAAAATGGTAGTTTTATTTTGGTTTAGAACAAATTCTGCTTTGTTTTTTACAGGTGGTTCATCATTGTAATGCGCTCGGCAATCACGTAGTTTTTTATTGTGGAGATTTGCTTTTTTTGCACGTTCATTTGCCAGTTTTCGTATGCCGCTTAGCTCCTTTCTTTCCTTTTCACTTTGCTCAATTCTTTTTCTTAGCGCCTCAGATGTTTGCTGATTGCGGTGCAGAAAATTATCGAGTTCTTTTGCAAAGAAATCTGCAATAAAATTCTTCATGCTTTGTCCGCCTTCGCTTACATATTGCGAACCCAGTTTTGTTTTTGTCTGGCTCTCAAACACAGGTTCCTGTACACGCACCGCAACGGCGGCAACAATGCTTTGCCTAATGTCTGCAGCTTCGTAATCTTTCTTATAAAAATCACGTACTGTTTTTACAAATGCTTCGCGAAATGCTTGCTGGTGTGTGCCACCCTGCGTGGTGTACTGACCATTTACAAAAGAAAAAATATCTTCCCCATAATCGTTATTATGCGTAATGGCAACTTCAATATCTTCTCCCTTTAAATGGATGATGGGATAACGCAGTTCATCTTCATTTGTCTTGCGTTTCAAAAGATCCAGTAAACCATTTTTACTTACATAACGCTTGTTGTTAAAAGTAATTACAAGGCCTGCGTTCAAAAAACAATAGTTCCACAAAAGGTTGTCGAGATACTCATGTATAAAATGAAAATTCCTGAACACTGTGTCGTCTGGAATAAAAGTAACCAGCGTACCATTGGTTTCCTGTGTTGCAGCCTCTTTATACTCTTTTATCAAAATGCCTTTTTCAAACTCGGCAACTTTTGTTCTGCCTTCCCGAAAACTTTCTACTTTAAAATTATTACTTAGTGCATTTACCGCTTTGGTACCTACACCATTTAACCCCACACTTTTTTGAAAGGCTTTGCTATCATACTTTGCTCCGGTATTGATCTTGCTAACCACATCAACCACTTTGCCCAGCGGAATGCCACGGCCATAGTCACGCACAATAACCGTTCTTGCTTCAATGGTAATATCAATATGCTTGCCGTAGCCCATCATATGTTCATCCACGCAGTTATCCAGCACTTCTTTTATCATTACATAAATTCCATCATCGGGGGCAGAGCCATCGCCGAGTTTGCCAATATACATACCAGGGCGCAGCCTTATGTGCTCCCGCCAGTCGAGGCTTTTTATGCTGTCTTCATCGTATTTAAAAAGGTCTTTTTCTTCAGCCATATTTTTTTAATCAGTAATCATTTCTTAATAACAAAAATTCATTTTGAGCCCAGCTTTACATCATTGTGAACCGTTCCTTGCGTCGCACTCTTGTGCTGTAAATCATCATGCAGCAACTATCTGGAGCCTTTAATTTGATCAATGGTGGAACAAATTCTTTTGTACTACTATTTTGCCCCCATTACGCTTATTTTCAACAGGCACCCATGCAAATTAAGCTGCGCAAATTACCCTTTCAAGTTTACTTTTCTACAATTGAGTAAGCCATGTGGATAAAACTGTGTCTCCATTACAAATATGATTCATTAAAAATTTACCGGCTGACGGGATATAAAGCATTTGCAAATTCAAAAAAAGACACCTGCCAGCAGAAGTCTTTGTTGGTTATCTTGCACAGGCAACATGATAACAAACCTCAATACCATTGCCGCTGCCGCAGTAACAAACGAAAATGGGAACGTCCGCTTCAAAGAAATGGTACAATCCAGCGACAGCGCGACTATTGACCAACTTGTTTTTAAGCTGAACGATACCATTACCCCTCAAATAGACTGTACCCAATGCGGTAACTGTTGCAGAAGTTTGATGATAAATGTTGAAGCAGCTGACGCTGGAAGATTGTCAAAACAGCTACATATTCCGGAAGAAACATTTTATGAACGATACATAGAAAGATCAAATGAAGGCACACTGGCTGTTATGAGCAGCATTCCCTGCCATTTTCTTTTTGAAAATAAATGTACCGTTTATGAGGCAAGACCAAATGAATGCCGTGAGTTTCCCGGCCTTCACCATCCCGGTTTTAAGAAGCGGTTATTTGCAATATTTATGCATTATGGGCGCTGCCCCATTATTTTTAATGTA
Source organism: Chitinophagales bacterium (assembly GCA_038203525.1). Lineage (GTDB taxonomy): Bacteria > Bacteroidota > Bacteroidia > Chitinophagales > Chitinophagaceae > Limnovirga. The sequence goes on from JBBRDW010000001.1 coordinate 127,719, forward strand.
ATTGAACAACTAAAACTGGAAATGGAATTTAAATAGCTTTTTATTGTTAGCTGTAAAAATGAGCATCCAGCCTATCATACGCATGGTTCTGCTCATTATATTTCTGAACGTACAAGGGAGTGACACAACAGACGATGCCATCTATACCGCAGTTGGTACAAAAATAATTTTATTCGGGCTAATCAACTAAACCCTTATTTTTATTGCTCACAATCCCCCAACATATTTATGACACAACCTGCAACCGTTGCCCCGCAACGCCTTTACTCGCTTGACGCCCTTCGTGGCTTTGACATGTTCTGGATAATGGGTGCCGAAGACATTGTTCACGGCATGGCCAAAGTTACCGGCTCGCCTTTCTGGCAAGGATTTGGCAACGAACTAACGCATCCTGCCTGGAACGGTTTTCATTTTTACGATCTTATCTTCCCTATGTTTCTTTTTATGGCCGGTGTAGCCACACCATTTTCGGTTGGCCGCGAAATGGAGAAAGGTGCTACCCGCAGCCAGCTTATAACCCGCGTAATAAGGCGGGGACTGATACTGGTTTTACTGGGCATTATTGCCAATAATGGTTTGCAGATTCAGCCGATTGCGGACATTCGTTTCCCGAGTGTATTGGGGCGTATTGGGCTTGCCTATATGTTTGCCAATATCATCTCGTTCTATACCAAAGAACGCGGACAAATTATCTGGTTTGGGGCACTGCTTATTGGCTACTGGCTAATGTTAAAATTTACGGCTGCGCCGGGTTTTCCGATGGGCGACCTTACCATGGAAGGAAATTTTGCATCCTATATTGACCGTTCTGTTATTCCGGGGCATTTGTATTTAGACATTCACGATCCCGAGGGACTGGTTTCAACCATCCCAGCAATTGCCACCGGGTTATTGGGAATTTTAACCGGCAATTATTTAAAAACCGGCCTTGCATCTCCCAAACGAAAAGTACTTACTCTGTTTATAACCGGCATAGCATTTATAGCATTTGCCCACCTGTGGGACCTTGATTTTCCTATCAACAAAAATCTTTGGACGAGTTCATTTGTACTGAATGCCGGTGGATACAGCCTTATCCTGCTTTCAATATTTTATTTTGTTATTGATGTACTTGGCTATAAAAAATGGGCGTTCTTTTTCAGGGTAATCGGTATGAATTCTATACTCATTTATTTATCTGGCCACTTTATTGATTGGGAGTATACCACAAACAGTTTATTTCAATGGCTGGGGCAATTGATTGGCGAACCCTATAACATAGTGGCAATGGCAATCTTGTTCGTATTTACAGAGTGGCTGGTATTATATTTCCTGTATAAAAAGAAAGTTTTTTTACGGGTATAAATACTAAAAGATTGCGTTGAGTTTTTTTTGATACCAACCAATCTTTTCATGGCAGCTTAGTTGCGTCGCAATCCCTTCATCGGCTGTATCTGTTTGGAGCTTCCGTTTTCGTGGATTTCAAGTGGCTTAAATTTGAAGGGCATTACTATTTATTTTTCAAATATGAAGCGCTTGTTACACGAGTTTCATTCAGTCTTTCACCCCAAGCGAAACTCAGGTTAAAATAGGTTCAAAAAAGGCTTTCTTTATTTCATTTGTATAAAAAATTACTTATTCAGCAAACTCCTTATTTTTGCTGTCCTCAATTACCCGACATGAGTACAAAAAAGGAAGAAGATTTTGAGAACAGTTTGGCAGGTGAAGAGAATGCACCGGGTCAAAACAGTGACCAGCGGGGCAAATGGTACAAACGTTTAAGAAAAGGAATTACTACATCTACTGCAGATAAAAAAGAAACCCCGGAAGGGCTTTGGAACAAATGCCCTGAATGCAATTATATCTGCACTACTGCTGAACTTCGGGAGAACCTTTATGTTTGCCTCAAATGCAATTACCATCACCGTATTGGCAGCGAAGACTATTTTGAAATTATTTTTGATAACGACGAATACACGGAGCTATTTGGCAATATCCGCAGCAAAGACTTTCTTGGGTTTACCGATTTGAAACCTTACCAAAAAAGGCTTGACGAAATACACGCAAACACAGACCTTAAAGACAGCATGCGCGTAGGCACAGGCAAAGTAAATGGCGAGGATCTTGTTGTAGCTTGTATGGATTTTGAATTTATCGGTGGTTCGCTCGGCAGTGTGATGGGAGAAAAATTCAGCCGTGCCGTAGACTATTGTATTAGCCACAAAATACCTTACATGGTAATCAGCAAAAGCGGTGGTGCCAGAATGATGGAAAGTGCTTTCAGCCTGATGCAGCTTGCAAAAACAAGTGGTAAATTGGCACAACTGAGCGATGCAAAATTGCCTTTTATTTCCCTGCTCACAGATCCAACTTTTGGCGGAATATCAGCCAGTTTTGGAATGCTTGGCGATTTAAATATTGCAGAACCATCAGCACTTATTGGTTTTGCGGGGCCAAGGGTTATTAAAGAAACCATTAAAAAAGACCTTCCGCCGGGTTTTCAGCGCAGCGAGTTTTTACTGGACCACGGTTTTTTGGACTTTATTATAGACAGAAAGAAATTGAAAGAAAGACTTTCTCAACTCATCCTTCTATTTAAAAATTAATTGCAAATCATATAAGCTAATTTTGACCCGCCCGGCTCAAGGGCGGGATTTTTTTTATGGCAGCAAAAGAAATGAATAACAGGCAGGCTTATTTCAACTACCAAATTGAAGATAAATATGTTGCAGGTATAGTGCTGCTGGGTACCGAGGTAAAGTCAATACGGCAGGGAAAACTCAGTTTTAATGATGCCTTCTGTATGTTCGATAAAGGTGAGCTATGGGTTCGCGGCCTTTATATAGCTGAATATTCCCACGGTACGGTGAACAATCATATCGCGGTTCACGACCGTAAATTATTGCTTACAAAGCGCGAACTTAAAAAGCTCGAATCTAAAATAAAAGAAAAAGGTTTTACCGTAGTTCCCCTAAAAGTTTTTATGAACGAAAAGTATTACGTAAAAGTTGAGATTGGTTTGGGCCGCGGTAAAAAAACGCACGATAAACGCGAAACAATGCGGGAAAGAGATACTGACCGAGAGATTAGAAGATACCTGAAATAATAGAATTTTTGATAAAACAGGTAACTTTTAGAAACCATTTTCGCCAATGTTTCGCAATGATATGGCGTACAAGCGTGCGACGCAACCGGGCCTAATAGCTGAAAAACTGCCGGGTACAAAAATATTAAAAGTGTGCCCGAAAAGCAATATCCGGGCATATCAAATCGGTTAAAAAAAACATTTTGGTAACCAACGCCATTGCTACTATCATCGCCTGTTGTGTCACTCACTTGTGCTAGGGTAATTCTTTTGGGCAGTGCACACCGTTAAAATCAATGCTAACAGGCTTCTGTTAAATCTATATTGCACCTGCAGCCATTCCTGCAATCTATGGCAAAAGTACCGGTATGTTTTTTACGCCAATTTGTTAGCGTTTTCGGCTTTATTTTGTCTTGGCATTTTTATTGCCTATTGTCCTTTTCCCAATAACTGCGTTTGAAGAAGGGCATTAGTGACAATTTGACTTTACACTAAAAAATGAAAATGAACTATAATAAAATAAATTTTGGATCGGACGAAGACACAGATTTTTTACCCATCATCCCCATAAACGAGAACGACAATGACCAGGATAAAAATTTAGTTATTCCCGATACACTTGCATTGCTCCCTTTAAGAAACACTGTATTATTTCCCGGGGTTGTTTTACCAATAACCGTAGGTAGAGATAAAAGTATAAAAGCCGTAAACGATGCCTATAAAGGCGATAAACTGATTGGAGTACTTGCTCAAAAAGACCCAAATATAGAAGAACCGGAACTAAAAGACCTTTGCGGCACCGGAACAGTGGCCAAAATAGTAAAGTTGATAAAGATGCCCGATGGCGGCACAACCATTATTATACAGGGAAAGAAACGATTTAAAATGGTTGCACTTATTGAAGAAGAGCCCTATTTTAAAGCAAGTATTGCCGTTTTACCGGAAGATAATTTACTTTCTGATGAAGATTTTGATCCCTACACTGCAACGATAAAAGAACTTGCAACAGAGATTATACAACTATCGCCCAACTTACCTACCGAAGCTTCTATTATTCTCAAGAATATTGAGAACGCATCTTTCCTTATTAATTTTGTAAGCAGCAACCTGAACAGCGACCTTAAAGAAAAACAAACGCTGCTTGAAATAGACGATATAAAATTACGTGCAGAAAAACTGATAGAACTTCTGCAGCGCGAACTGCAGTTTGCCGAACTCAAAAATAAAGTAACCTCTAAAACCCGCACGGAGATTGATAAGCAGCAGCGTGACTATTTTCTGCAACAGCAATTAAAAAGTATAAAAGATGAACTGGGCGGCGATACCAACGACCGCGAATTAGCCCAGATGAAGAAAAAGGCCGAACTTAAAAAATGGCCCGAAGCTGCAAAGAATATGTTTAAATCGGGCATTGAAAAGCTGGAACGCATGCACCCAAGTACACCGGATTATTCCGTTGTTTATAATCATCTCGATCTGATGCTTGACTTACCATGGGAAGATTATACAACAGATAATTATGACCTTAAACGTGCCAAGCAGGTTTTAGATGCTGACCATTACGGCATGGGCAAAATAAAAGAACGCATACTGGAATACCTTGCCGTTTTAAAATTGAAAGGCGATATGAAAAGCCCTATTCTTTGCTTTATTGGCCCTCCCGGTATTGGTAAAACTTCTCTTGGAAAAAGTATTGCACACGCCGTTGGGCGCAAGTATGTAAGGGTAAGCCTGGGTGGCTTGCATGATGAAAGCGAAATACGCGGCCACCGCAAAACCTATATTGGGGCAATGCCCGGAAGAATTTTGCAAAACATACGGAAGGTAAAATCATCTAACCCTGTGATGATACTTGATGAGATTGATAAGATTGGCAACGATTTTCGCGGTGATCCATCCTCTGCATTATTAGAAGTACTCGATCCCGAGCAGAATAATAACTTTTACGATAATTACCTTGAATTGGAGTACGATCTTAGTAAAGTTTTATTTATCGCAACAGCTAATAATATTCAAAACATTCAGCCAGCACTACGCGACAGGCTTGAGATTATCGACCTGAGCGGTTATGCCATTGAAGAAAAGATAGAAATTGCAAAACGTCATCTTGTTCCAAAACAAAAAGAAGCACATGGCCTTGCAAAAGTAAATTTCAAGCTCAGCGATAAAGTGCTGGAGAAAGTAATTGAGCATTATACCAGAGAAAGCGGCGTACGCGAATTAGACCGGCAATTGGCAAGTATTATGCGCAACAGCGCAAAGGAATATGTTACAAAAAACAAATTAAAACCGGTGCTTACCCAGCATGATGTGGAGAAAATATTGGGTACTGCCCGCTACAGCAATGAGATCTATAAGATCGCAAACATGCCCGGCGTAACCGTTGGCCTTGCCTGGACTTATGTAGGCGGCGACATCCTTTTTATTGAAACCATTTTAAGCGAAGGCAAAGGCGATTTAAAACTTACCGGCAACCTGGGTAATGTAATGAAGGAAAGCGCTTCCACCGCTCTTACTTATCTCCAGGCCAATGCCAAGAAGAACAGTATTGATCCCGAATTATTCCAGAAACGCAGCGCACATATTCACGTGCCTGAAGGCGCCACGCCAAAAGATGGCCCAAGTGCGGGCGTTACCATGCTTACTTCTTTGGCTTCGGCATTTACAGGCCGCAAGGTAAAACCGTATCTGGCCATGACCGGTGAAATCACTCTACGCGGACAGGTTTTGCCGGTAGGCGGCATAAAAGAAAAAGTGCTTGCTGCAAGGCGTGCCGGACTAAAAGAAATAATTCTTTGCTGGCAAAACGAAAAAGATATAAAAGAAATAGACAGTAATTTTATAAAAGGCCTTCAGTTTCATTACGTTAAAACAATGCAGCAGGTACTTGATATTGCGCTGCAATAATTTTAAAAAAATCTAAACAATCAACTTATTCGTTTGTTGTAGTTACAATAATGTTTCATGTTGGTTGTTTTAAGGGTTAAAAATCCTCCATTTCAATGGGGGATTTTTTTTTGCCCGGCATTTTTTAAAAATGGCATCTCCTCTTGCGTCGCACACTTGTACTCAATATTCATTATTGGGCAACTAAACCAGGCAGGCTTTATTAATTTTAGCGGTTAAAAAACAAAAAAAGCATCGGTATCAGGATAATTAAGTTTGTCGCTTTTTTCTTTGTCGCCTACCTGAACGTGCATCATATTAATCTGGCTGGTATTGTAATCCTGCAGCAGGGAGTTGGTAATACTCAATTTGGTAACTGCTGTTACATCCTTTACCTCAAAGTAAGCCCAAATGCTTTCTTTTTGTTGCTCATACCCAACAAAAGCCAATGGTACAGGTTTACCATTAAGTTGAAACTGTAAATGCTTTTGGATATAATCGTTTACAAAACTATCCATTTGCTTTTGATCTGCTGGGTTCAGAATGTCAATCTTAATATTGGAATGGTATTTCCTTATGGTATTCTCCAGGTCATCGGTAAATATGCGCACACTTATTTCCAGTTCTTTGTCTTTAGCATTGAAATTTATATCGGTCATCGATATAAAGAAGGGGTGAAACAGGTTCATCCCCGCAACCATTATCCATTGAAAAAAAATATTTACCATTCAACCTTATTTTTTGGAGCAGCACAAAAGTGCGGTTTAATTTGCCACCTTATTTATTTTTTTAGTTAAATAATAGGCCGCAAAAAAATCAGTATTCCGGCAGTATCCATCAAGCACATGAGCGATTTTGGTATTTTTTTTTCAATGGGCATTGAGCATATTACCGATCTCAATGGCTTGGATCATATTCTTTTTATAGCCGCACTCTGCCTGCGTTATATGTGGGGCGACTGGAAGAAGCTGCTGGTATTGGTAACCGCTTTTACCATTGGGCATTCGGTTACCCTGGCTTTAAGCACCTTCAACCTGATTGATCTTCCGCAAAGCATAACGGAGTTCCTAATTGCATTAACCATTATCATTACAGCGCTCAATAATTTTTTTGTAAAAGACTTTACTTTCAACAATAAATATCCGGTTATTTATTTTTATGCTATGTGTTTCGGCCTTGTTCATGGCCTTGGGTTTAGTTCATTGCTCAAGAGTCTGCTGGGTAAAGATCAAAGTATTGGGGTGCAGTTGCTTAGTTTTAATATTGGTCTGGAAGTAGGGCAGTTGATAATTGTTGCCGGCATTTTATTGCTTTCCTACGTGCTGGTAACAACGCTGAAGATTAACAGGAGGGCTTATTTGCTATTTGCAAGTGGTGGAATTGCAGCATTAGCACTTGAAATGGCGCTGGAAAGGTTGAAGGGATAAGTAGATGATTGGTTGAAGGGGTGAGCGATTAAAAATTAAAGTTCACGAGGTTCAGGCGTTCACAATTTCATTGGTTGAATCCATCAGTTTTTAAACTTTTGAACTCCATTAACTACTGAACGCATCCAATGGTCGCTTCCGTTACTAATCGTAAATATTTGGCTATTGGGTTAAAAAAAACCACGAACTTGCCAACTTGTGAACTGCTGAAGCGAATACTTTAGTACAAGCGTGCGACGCAAGGAACGATGAGTAAAAAGATAAAAGCCGGGTACTTAAAATTGTATTTAGAAAATCAAATATACACATGAAAAAACCGATGATGTTAATTGCCGCACTGGCAGTAATTGTAATGGTAAACGCGCAGGATATTAAAAACAATCCTGGTTCAAACCACGGTAATAAGTTTGAACAGTTGGGAACGATTCTGCCCACGCCAAATGAATATCGCACTGCAAGTGGTGCACCGGGTCCAAAATACTGGCAACAGCGCTGCGACTATGATATTAAATGTACGCTGGATGAGGTAAACCTGAAGCTTACCGGCAGTGAAAAAATTACTTACATCAATAACTCGCCGGATGTACTTACTTACATTTGGCTGCAGCTTGATGAAAATCAGCACAGCACCGTAAACAATGCAAATTACCAGGTAAGTTCTACTGTTGGTAAAGATGTAAATATTACCACCCTGGAGAAACTGGAAGAGCAGAAAACCGACAATGGCTATGGCGATAAGATTACTAAACTTACCGATGCTTTGGGTAAACCGCTACAATACACGATAAATAAAACGATGATGCGTGTTGAACTGCCGGCGGCACTAAAACCCGGTCAGCAGTTTGTTTTTAACGTAGACTGGAACTATAAGATAAGCGACCGGTCCAAATACAATGGCCGGGGTGGTTATGAATATTTTCCTGAAGATGGCAACTATCTTTTTACTATGACGCAGTGGTATCCACGTCTTTGTGTATACAGTGATTTTCAGGGATGGCAAAACCACCAGTTTGCCGGCAGTGGGGAATTTGCATTGACCTTTGGTAACTTTAAAGTACAGATGACAGTGCCTGCAGACCATGTAGTTGGCAGTACCGGCGAATGTGCGAATTATGCGCAAACACTTGATGCTACACATTTTGCCCGCTGGCAAAAAGCACAAACTGCAAAAGAACCTTTGCAGATTTTTACCCTTGATGAAGCACAAAAAGCCGAAACCCAAAAAAGTACCGGCACGAAAACATGGATATTTAAAGCCAATATGGTCCGCGACTTTGCATGGACTTCTTCACGAAAATTTATCTGGGATGCTATGCCCGCCAATGTAGAAGGTAAAAAAGTAATGTGCATGAGTTTTTATGGCAAAGAGGCTTATGGATTATACAGTAAGTTTTCTACAAAAGCGGTTGCACATACTATTAAATCATATTCTCATTTTACTATTCCCTACCCTTACCCTGTAGCACAAAGTATTGAAGCGTCAAATGGAATGGAATACCCAATGATCTGTTTTAATTTTGGCCGCACTGAAAAAGATGGCACCTATAGTGAGGCAACAAAGAACGGAATGCTGGGGGTAATTATTCATGAGGTAGGCCATAACTTTTTCCCGATGATCGTTAACAGCGACGAACGCCAGTGGACCTGGATGGACGAAGGCCTTAACACCTTTTGCGAATACCTTACCGAAGAATTGTACGATAATAAATTCCCTTCGCGCCGCGGGCCTGCGGGCAGTATTACAGATTACATGAAGATGCCCAAAGACCAGCTTGAACCAATAATGACCAACAGCGAAAATATTATTCAATTTGGTGCCAATGCATACTCAAAGCCCGCTACGGGGTTAAATATATTGCGCGAAACCATTATGGGCCGCGACCTGTTTGACTATGCTTTTAAAACCTATGCACAACGCTGGGCCTTTAAGCATCCCACACCTGCAGACCTGTTCCGCACCATGGAAGATGCAAGCGGCGAAGACCTGGACTGGTTTTGGCGCGGTTGGTTTTATAGCGTGGATCCCTGCGATATTTCTCTGGACAGCGTTAAAGCAACAAAACTTGATGTAAACGCAGTTGCGAAACCCATTGGACCTTTTGGAAAATTAAATGCAGACGGCACAAAAAATATGGATAAACCTGCGGTAAATGCTTTCGACGATATTTCTAAAGTAAGAAACAGGGAAAACAAAAACATTCATTTCTTAACGGATGTTGATACATCGCTCCGCGATTTTTACTGGAAATACGACCGTAATTTAGAACCATACGATTCTGTTTTTTCTTATAAAGTAATGCCATCAGGTACTGAAACAATTGACGATGCCACCAAACAGAAATATGCCGGAAAGTTCCTTTACGAAATTTCCTTTACCAATAAAGGCGGGCTGGTAATGCCCATAATTGTACGCTTTACTTTTGCCGATGGCACAAGCGAAACAGACCGCATTCCGGTGCAGATCTGGCGCAAGAACGAGCAACATGTAACCAAAGTTTTTATGAAAGATAAAGAAGTTACGTCTATCCAGCTTGACCCAATGCGCGAAACCGCCGATATAGATTTAAGCAATAATAGCTGGCCACAGATAAATACGCCTTCCAATTTTAGTTTATACAAACTTAAGCAGGCAGCACGCGGCCAAAGTCAGGGTTTAAACCCCATGCAAAAAGCAGCACAGAAATAAATATAATTGAGTAAACAAAAACCACCTGTTCACCAGCAGGTGGTTTTTGTTTTTAATACCAGCAGCGGTTTTCATGGCATCCCGGTTGCGTCGCAATCCATTCATCTGTATAACGCTATGCACCTGCAGCATTACCTATAAAAACGCTTTCTTTATTCAGGCAAAGCAACGTTTCAAAGAGCCGCAACAGGGTGTGCACAAAGTGTGTAAAATAAATTGTGCAATGAAAACAGTTCAAAAAATTTCTAAATGTTGACGATGGTGTTTAAGAGGCCATGGTAAGCCCGGTTTTGCTCCATATTGATCCGTAAGTACAAGTGAGTGACACAACAGACGATGCTATGAAAAACTTCAGTTGGGTACCTAAAAACCTATAAACCCAACCATAAAAAGCAAAATAAACACCGGCAACTACAAAATGCTATGCCATTTTATGCAGCAGTTGTTTGCTTTATGTAATTTCTTTACCATTTGCATCTGTAGTTTATTAACGTAATTTGTAGAACCAATTTATTATTAATGAAAAAAATATTCCTGCTTTCTATATTAACACCCCTTTTTTATTTTACAGCATCAGCGCAAATGAAAGACAATAGTTATAAAAAAGAATGGTCTGGCATAGATTCACTTATACTTGAAAAGGGCTTACCTAAATCAGCGCTTAAAAAAGTAAATGCACTATATACTGATGTCAAAAACAAAGGGCTTAAAGATCAGGTAATAAAGGCATTACTCTACAGGATGAGCCTCGAAGAAGAAGTGAACGACCAGGACCCTAATGTGCAAATAGCTTTGTTACAAAGAGAGATAAATGCAACAGAAGATGAGGTGCAAAAAAGTGTATTGCAGGTAATACTTGCCAATGCATACCAAACCTATTTAAGCAATTATAGCTGGAAAGTTTACCAACGCAGCAATACCGTTAATTTTAAAAAAGACGACATAGCAACCTGGAATGCCAATGATTTTGAACAGGCCGTTACAGCCCTTTACCGTAAAGCATTGCAGCCTGCGCAACAGCTTCAAAAAACAGCCTTAAAGTCTTATAGCGCCATTATCTTAAAAGGAAATGTAGAAAACCTGAGGCCTACTTTATACGATCTTCTGGCCCATAAAATACTGGATTATTATAAGGATGTAAATAGTGCACTAACCCAGCCCGCTTTTGTTTTTGAATTAAAAGAAGCCGAAGCCCTTGCAACTTCAGATATTTTTATTAAGCACCATTTCAATACGCAGGACACATCATCGCATTTGTTTGCTGCGCTGAATGTGTTTCAGCAGTTACTGCAGTTTCATAAAAATGATAAAGATCCAGAGGCTTTTATTGATGTTGATCTCGAAAGGATTGTATGGGTAAATGCCCATAATTCGATTGATAATAGTGAGCTGTTTTACAGGCAGGCGCTGGAAGAAATAACCAAGCTTTATCCTGATACTAGCGGCAGCGCGCAGGCCTGGTATTTACGCGCAGCAATTGATGCGGACAAAGCTTCTAAATATCAGCCTTTTGGAGATACAGCAGGCAGATTCGGTTATATAAACGCCAAAGCAATCATCGACGAAAGGTTAAAGATACAGGCAGCTGCCAGCGAAGGCAGAAGCAATATGCAGCAGTTGCTGGCGTCCATTGTAAAAAAGGAACTCCATGCACAAGTTGAAAATATTAATGTGCCGGATGCACCTTTCCGTATGTATGTCAGCTACCGCAATGTAGAAACAGTATTTATAAGAATAATTGATGCAGTACAGCTAAAAAAGATCAATCGCCAAACTTCGGATGATGACTACTGGAAGCAGCTTGCTGCTTTGCCCTATATTAAAATGACTGAGCAAAAATTACCATTGACTGGCGACTATCAGCAGCACAGCACCGAGATAAAAATAGAGGCGCTTTCCCCGGGTAGCTATGCAATACTGGCATCGGGTGGTAAGGATTTTAAAAGTGCAACTGATAAAATGTTTTTACAGCCTGTTGATATTTCGAATGTCAGTTTTATTAACAATGGCGCAGATTACTTTGTGCTGAACCGCGAAACCGGCCAACCAATGAAAGACGTAAATGTTAAATACGAACTGCAGGGTTATGACTATAATCAGAATAAATATGTTGTTACAAAATCAGGAAATTTAAAACCCGATGTAAATGGTTTTTTTACATTGTATGGATTGAAAACAGGCAATGAAAATAATATAGCGCTCAGTTTTTCAGTTGGCAACGACAAACTGGAAGTGCGTAACAATAATTATTATTTTCCACAATACAATTCCGCTGAACCTGATAACCGAACTGATGAAGTTTATGAAAAGGAAAATTCCACCATTTTCTTTTTTACGGACAGAAGCATTTACCGCCCCGGCCAAACTGTATTTTTTAAAGGCATTGGTATAACAAAAGACAGGAATAAAAAACAGTCGAAACTATTGCTGTACAAAGACAGTATAGCAATAAAGCTTAAAGACGTAAATGGCAAAGAAGTAGATTCCATAGCTGTTACATTTAATGAATACGGTTCATTCAGCGGTAAGTTTACATTGCCTTCAAATTTACTTACCGGCGAATTTAGCATTATGCCCAACCTATTTAATGGCAATGCAAATTTTAGTGTGGAAGAATACAAACGCCCTAAATTTTATGTGGAGTTCGATACGCTGAAATCCACGTACAGACTGAATGATACCATAAAAATAACCGGCCAGGCCAAAGCTTATGCAGGCAATAATATTGATGGCGCACAGGTGAAATTTAATGTGCAGCGCAATACAAGATTTATGAACCCCTGGATGTTTTGGAGAAGCAGTAGGCCTGTTTCAAGACCACAGCAAATAACGCAGGGAATGGTAACCACAGATGCAGACGGAAAGTTTGAACTCCTGTTTATTGCAAAGCCCGATGCGACCATGGATAAAAATACCGATCCTGTTTTTGACTTTTCAATAGAAGCAAATATTACTGATATTAATGGCGAAACAAGAGATGGAAATACCAGTTTATCCATTGGTTTTAAATCGCTTCAATTGCAGTTGAATATGCAGGAGATAGCAGATGTGGAAACGTTTAAAACTATTGCCATAAGTGCACAAAATTTATCAGGCCAAAATGTGCCAACTAATATTCGCCTTGCCATCTATCCACTACAAACACCGGAAAAACTATACAGAAAGAGAAGATGGGAAAAGCCTGATTTGTTTGCTATAAGTAAAGAAGATTTTGAAAAAGATTTTCCTTACGATGAATATGCAGATGAAACCGATTACCACAACTGGACAAGGAAAGATGCCATTATAACCGATACTTTCAATACAAAATCAACTACAAACTATCAGTTACAATCTAAAATCTTAAAACAAGGCTGGTACGCCTTTGAAGCCACGGCAAAAGATAAAGATGGTAACGAAGTAAAAGATATAAAATATGTTCAGTTATACGATCTCAAATCATCAACACTGCCGTCCCTGCAAAGTAACTGGCAATTAGCATTGGAGGGTATAGTACAACCCGGGCAGCAGGCAAAACTGTTAATAGGTACTAATGAAAAAAATGCCTTTGTTATCCAGAACATCAAACGTAATTGGGAGAAAGTTGAGAAACAAAATGTTTATTCCTTCTACCAGGTTAGCAACAATAAAAATTTACTTACACTTGATGTGAACGAGGAAGACCGAAATGGGGCCGGCATCTATTATGCCTTTGTAAAGCACAACCGTTTTTATACTGGTGGTATGGATGTACAAATCCCCTGGTTAGATAAACAACTTCAAATCAACTATACTACGTTCCGTAATAAAACAGAACCGGGCAGTAAAGAAAAATGGACAGTACAGATTAAAGGAGAAAAAGGCGAAAAGACAGCTGCAGAATTATTGACAGGCATGTACGATGCCTCTCTTGACCAGTTCAAACCTCATGCATGGAATATTCCTCCGGTATGGCAAACATCTTCCACTGCAAACAGTTTTAACGGATATGTTTGTTTTGGTATCAATAATTCAGAAGAGAATTATTTGCAGGACAATATTGAAGGGTTTGCCAAGCAGTATGATGAACTGGCGGTGAGTGGTGATTATTTTTGGAATGGAAATCAAAACGGATACTTTCCAGGCAAGGTAGATTCGTGGGATAGAAACAAAAGGGGCCATGTGCCAATGGCATTGCAAGGAGTAGCACCCGGTATTGCGTTAAAATCAGAAGACATTGAAAATAGATCAATATCTGATTCTATTACAAATGATTCCAAAGGAATCCGGGAGCAAAAAAATAGTCAATCACCCAAAATCCAACCCCGCAAAAACTTCAACGAAACAGCATTCTTTTTCCCGCAATTATATGCAGATAGTGCAGGAAATTACTCTTTCAGCTTTACCATTCCAGAAGCATTAACACAATGGAAATGGATGAGCTTTGCACATACAAAAGACCTAGCATTTGGCAACAGCGAACAAACCATCACCACACAAAAGACATTGATGGTACAGCCCAATATGCCGCGTTTTTTACGGGAAGGCGACCAAATGGAAATGACCACTAAAATCAGCAATCTTAGTGATACAGCATTAACGGGTGAGGCTTCATTAGAGTTGATTGATGCCCTTACCAATCAACCAGTAGATGGCTTGTTTCAGAGCATCATGCCGAACCAGTATTTTACGGTAGAAGCAGGGCGCAGTGCAGAAATAAAGTTCCCGGTAAATATTCCTTTTAATTATAACAAACCACTTACCTGGCGCATAACAGCCAAAGCGGGCAACTATGCAGACGGCGAAGAAAACACCTTGCCCGTATTAACCAACAGGATGCTGGTAACCGAAACGCTCCCGTTATATATCCGCGGCGATGGAACAAAAGAGTTCAAATTTGAGAAGTTATTAAAGAACAGTTCAAGCACTTTATCAAACGAAAGTATTACGGTGGAATATACCCCCAACCCCGTTTGGTATGCAGTGCAGGCTTTGCCTTACCTGATGGAATACAAAAACGAATGTGCCGAACAGTTATTCAATACCTTCTATGCAAATGCAATGGCCGCCTACATTACAGCGCAACACCCCCGCATTAAAGAAGTATTCGAAAAATGGCGTAATGCAGACTCCCTCACCGTTGGAGAAGGCCGGAGTGATGCTCTCCTAACCAACCTCGAAAAGAACCAGGAACTTAAACAGGTATTACTCCAGGAAACACCCTGGGTACTGGACGCCGCAAATGAAACCCAGCAAAAGAAAAATATTGCATTGCTTTTCGATGTAGTTAAGATGAGTACCGAAATGGCAACCGCCCTACAAAAATTAAAGCAAACACAAATGGATAACGGCGCATTCCCTTGGTTTAAAGGCGGGTATGCTGACAGGTATATTACCCAATATATTCTTACATGTATTGGCAGGCTGATAAAACTAAATGCAATAGATGAAAAAAGTAAAACAACACTTAACGAAATTGTGCATAAGGCTTTAAATTATTTAGACGAACAAGCCAATAAAGATTATGCCCAATTAAAAAATAATAAAGTTGGCCTCAGGCAAAATAATATTGGCAGTTCGCAGATACAATATCTTTTCATGCGCAGTTATTTCCCCGATGTATTTATTACCAATAAAACCGCTTATAATTATTACTACCAGCAAAGCGTAAGGTTTTGGAACAAACAAAGCGAGTATATGAAAGCGATGATTGGCGTAGTATTGTACCGCACCAATATGCGCACATTTACCAATAAAAACATCATCCCTTCCATTCTTGAAAATGCGGTGATTGATGCTGACAAAGGCATGTACTGGAAAAATAATAAATACGGTTATTACTGGTATCAAAGCCCCATTGAGCAGCAGGCATTGATGATAGAACTCATGAACGAAATGGCACAAAAAGGTGAATATCCTGAAATGAAAAATCGGGTAAACGATATGCGCACCTGGCTGCTGCTCAACAAACAAACCAATAACTGGAAAACCACCAAAGCCACTGCCGACGCATGTTACGCCCTACTGCTCAACAGCGATGATGAACTCAACGCAAGCAAAACCGTCGAAATAAAACTGGACAATAACATCATTACGCCAAAAAATGAAGAAGCCGGAACAGGCTATTTTAAACAGCGCATCAATGGCGCAGAAATAAAACCCGCAATGGGTAATATCGCAGTGTCAATACAATCAACAAATCAACAAAACAACCGGTCGGCTCCAAGCTGGGGCGCAGTGTATTGGCAGTACTTCGAAGACCTCGATAAAATAACTTCAGCAGCAACGCCTTTATCACTTGCAAAGAAATTATTTGTAGAAAAAAACACCGCAAGCGGCAAAGTATTAAGCCCAGTAAACGATGGCGACGAAATGCAGGTGGGCGATAAAATAATTATCCGCTTAGAACTGCGCAGCGACCGCGATATGGAGTACCTGCAACTGAAAGACATGCGGGCCGCTGCAATGGAGCCCACCAATGTATTAAGCGGTTACAAATGGCAAGATGGCCTCGGTTATTACGAAGCCACCAAAGATGCCAGCACCAGTTTCTTTATCGGTTATTTAAACAAAGGCACGTATGTTTTCGAGTACCCTGTTTACCTCACGCATACGGGCACATTCTCTGCGGGCATAGCCACCATTCAGTGCATGTATGCGCCAGAATTTAGCAGCCATAGTGAAGGAATAAAAATACAGGTAGCGGCGCCAACGCCTAAATAAGGATAAGAAATGCATCGTTATGATTATTTGAAAAATAATTTTAAAGGCATTGTGAACCCAACTAATATTTTCATGGGCATCTTCGTTGCGTCGCACGCTTGTACTGTATATCTTTATTGGGCTTTTATTGAAGCGAAGTAAGCCCACAATTATAAAGCATTTTCGTCATTGCGAGGCCGCCGAAGCAATCTCCTGTCGTGCGTATTACGAGAATTTTATTTTATGCCAGGAGATTGCTTTGTTCCTCGCAATAACGGCGTTGTCATCAATTACCTTCGCTCTATTCTACGCTTAGGCAAAAGCTCCATAGCATTACCAAAAGTACAAGAGTGCGACGCAAGGAACGATTCACAAAGAACTGTTGCCGGGTACATAAAATAAAATTATGCAGGTAGATTATATCATAGTTGGTC
>JBBRDW010000002.1:0-101203 GCA_038203525.1 Chitinophagales bacterium
AGGGATCTATTATGAGCCAATGCTGAAGTAATTCTATGAAGCTTTGCTTGCGTCGCACTCTTGTGCGGCTGGGTATTTTATTGAGCTTTTATCGAAGCATAGATTACAGAGAAGTGTTTCGTGAAGACACGAACCAAGGCGGAGAGAAATGCATAGAAGAATGCGTGTTGGTAAGTTTATTCGATGGGAAATTGAAGAAAAAGTAAATATTTTATTTTCAAAATATCCAAAAGCCTTATACTGGGAGGAATGGCTTCGAGATAAAAGCAATTGTTTAAATACAATTATTTTGCAATTCTTGCGATGTTTTTTTTCATTAGTATATCGTCAATTATAGTGGCCAACCTTCGAGTTCTTAATACTTTTTACACTTCAATAAATCCGTTGTATTTTTTTAGAACTAACATCATTAGGATTGACATATTTGAATTTTCTCTTTTAGCAGCAGTTTTACTTAGTATTTATCACATAGGTAAAAAATTCAAATAATATTTAACTTCCTTCGTCGCAATGTCTCCTGGGTAGCCTTGTGTGTTGGCCAGGGACATTGCGGTTCGGTTACCGTGATTTATATCTATATAATCTTCCTGCTGCAGTTGGTGTCCGCAACGGGCTTTCGTTGGCGTCCCGGCCCAACGGTTCTTGCCGTTGGTGTTCCGGCAGCCGGGCTGTGGTTGTGCATTGTCATTACCGACCTTCGATTCAATCTTTACTGCGATAAAAGCTCCATAAACAATCCAACCGTACAAGAGTGCGACGCAAGAGAAGTTTAATTAAGCAATGTTGCTGGGATCATAATTGTATTTTCCTTCTAACTTGCGTGATTGAAAAGATAAAAACTAAAAATAACAAACCGGGAAAATGAGATTTAAATTAATGGTGTTGGTTCAATTGTTTATGATGCATGCATACGCACAACATACTGAAGTTGTTTCTAACAGAATAATAGAAGAGGGATTTATAAAGATCAACGGAATTGAACAATGGGTTACCATAAAAGGCGACAGTACTAAGCCCATTGTTTTATTTATTCATGGCGGACCGGGCAGTCCGTTAAGTCCGTATGGTGATGCGATTTATAGTAAATGGGAAAAGGATTTTATTCTTGTACAATGGGACCAGAGAGGCACAGCAAGAACTTATGGACGTAATGCACCGGAGGAATTAAGCCCGGCATTTTTAAAAGCAAATCCATTAACGATTGAACAGATGACAGCAGATGGAATTGAACTTGCAAAATATTTGACCAAACATCTTGGCAAACAAAAAATTATTCTTTTTGGTACTTCCTGGGGTTCTGCACTTGGGGCTAAAATGGCGCTGAAAGCTCCTGAACTTTTTTATGCGTATATCGGGCATTCGCAGATGGTTGATCCAACTGCAGACGCTTTATCTGCTTATAAGAAATTATATGAATTGGCCCAAAATGAGAAAGACCAAAAGACTTTGGATATACTTAAGTCAATTGGTAAACCTCCTTATGATACTGCAAGAAATGTGGGCAAGCTGATACGGATTACTAAAAAATATCAGCAAAAAAATTCAACACCGGCACCGGATGCATGGTTTCAGTTGTCGCCTGAATATAATAATGAAAAAGATAGTGCAAACCGCAGTGACGGTGATGACTATTCCTTTGTTAACTATGCAGGAGATAAACGTTTGGGCATTGCATCAATAAGTTCAACCATTAATTTTTTTAAAGATGGTTTGATTTTTAAACTGCCGGTTTATTTTATACAGGGAGAAGAGGATATACAAACGCCTGAAGAAATTAACCGGGTTTATTTTAATAAAATAAAAGCGCCGGAAAAGAAATTTATAGTGTTGGCAAAAGCAGACCACGGGTTTAATCAATCAGTGGTCGATATGCAATATAAAATAATGACGGAGTATATTGTTCCGTTAATAAAAAAGTAGATGATTGCTGCTGGCATTGGTGCACAAATAGCGGTTTAGTTAGCGCTCCCCAAGGTTGGCTTACCATTTCTGTTTTCAACCAGGCAAACCGTTGTTGTTTGTTGTAACCAACGTCGTTCGCTTGAATCTTTGCTAAGATAAAAGCTCCATAAACAATCCAACAGTACAAGCGTGCGACGCAAGAATAGTTGAATTAAAATTCTGGAGCCTGGCTCAAAAAATTTCTTTTCCACAGAACTTCATCATGCATAGTTTGTTATGCACGGGCGGCCATGTTCGCTGGTAAACATTAGGATGGTATTTATGTTGCTTCAGCAATTTAATCGAACGAACGAAACTTACGTGAGACAATGTGGAAAAAAACTATTTAATAAACATGTTGGATTATTCATTGCGGCAATTTGCAGAAGGTATTTTGGTATTTTTATATTAAAAAAAAGTGCTATGTGCTATTTTATGGGCCAGAAAATAAACAAGGATACTTTTATTAAACTAAAGGAAATAGAAAAACAATTGGGCAGTCTGGCTGCAATGGATGCACTGAAAGACGGGTTTAGATATGCTGATATATTGGTGTTAAAAAATACTGGGAACAATGACTTTGAATTGGTTAAAATGCATTGGGAATTTATTCCAATATGGACAAAGCGATTGAAGGACTTGCAAGAAGCCAGAAAGCAGGGCATACCGTGGTTGAACGCAAAAGGGGAAACGCTTCTTACAAGTAAAATGTTTCGGGATGCCGCTTTAAAAAGAAGATGCCTGATACCTGCTTCAGATTTTTTTGAATGGAGAAGCTACAAACCTGAAGGGGAAAAAAAAGAAATTTCATATCCTTACGCCATCAAAATAAAAGGACAGGAATATTTTTATATAGCAGGAATATGGCAGCAATGGACTGATAAAGAAACAGGCGAGACTTTGGAAACAGTTGCAGTGGTGACCACTGCTGCAAATGCAATAATGGAGCAAATACATAACAAGCAAAAAAGGCAGCCCACTATTTTACCGGAAGATAAAGCCTATGAATGGCTTTTAGGTAATTTAATAGAACAACAGATTGTTGCATTGGCTACCTATCAGATTTCGCCCGAATTAATGGAAGCCCATACGGTTTCGAAGCAATTTAAAGCCATGGATGCCCCTACCGAATTTTATTCATTTAACGAACTACCCGACCTTGTTTGATTTTGTCGAAAAAGTTTGTGATAGCTTTTTCATTTTCAGCATAGGGTCAGGCAATAATCCGGCTGTGGCGTGGACGGTGCGGCTTGTTGGTAGATAGTATATTGCGGTATACTATACCGCAGTGTATTTATTAAACACCCCAAGCCATTGGAGAGAACCTGTGGAGAAAGGAGATGAATTTAGTAAGTAAGCAGCTTACCAGAATTTGTAATAGCTGCGTATATCATAAAAAAAATGCGGTAAGAAAATTGGCCTAAGCAGTTAATTATAAATCGTAACGATCTTGCGCCCATTGGTTTTTCAGCATCGTTTCCGCTTTTATAGGTTTTAAACAAAACCCTTTGCTTTAATCTTTGCTGCGATAAAATCTCCACTAATAAACTAAACGTACAAGAGTGCGACCACCGCCGTTTGCGCATGTGCGTCAAGATAAGGAATACATTTATTTACCCAGCATCATTGCTACTATTTAGTTTCCGTTGCGTCGCACTCTTATACTTTTTGTTCCCTCTTCGACTTTCAGGACTCAGCCGATTATCTCTTTGCAAATGAAGGTTAAGATTATTCGGCAACGCATTTATGTTTAAACCCTTTTACTAAATTCTTATTGTAAGGTAACCTAAAACTATTACTGGTAAACACTTTCAGCGGTTTTTATCAGAAATTAGGTTTACGCATATGTGCCGTTTGCGGGGCAACCTGCAACAAAAGCAAAGTAGAAAATAAAGCGCCTGGCTCAATAAAATAATCTAATCCTGTATTGCGGGTATGGTTTTGTGATTGTGTTTGTACCGGAAGGCCAAGGGGAAAATGATGCCGAGCAGCAAGGCGTAGGCTGCAAAAGTGAACCATATATTTTGCCAGTTTCTTATACCTTCAACCGTAAAATAATCTACTACCCAGCCACTCCCCTTGCCACCGAGATAAGCGCCTATGCCATTGGTCATAATCATAAATAAACCCTGTGCGCTGGCTCTTATATTTAGGTCGGCTTCCTGTTCTACAAAAAGGGAGCCTGATATATTGAAAAAATCGAAAGCCATACCGTAGATAATCATAGAGAGTATTAGGAAAAATAGTCCGTTACCGGGATCGCCAATGCCAAACAATGCAAAACGAAGTACCCATGCAAAAATACTCATGAGCATTACGTTCTTTATGCCGAACCTTTTAAGAAAAAATGGGATGGTTAATATGAAGAGTGTCTCTGAAATCTGCGATACAGAAAGTAAAACCCCAGGATGTTTTACGGCGAATGAATCGGCATAACCTGATTTAAAATCGAGCAGGAATGATCCGCCGAAAGTGTTGGTTATTTGCAGTGCTGCACCCAAAAGCATTGCGAAAACGAAAAAGATAATCATTTTTCTTTTCTTGAAAAGCACAAGGGCGTCAAGGCCTAATGTGGAGAGTAACGAATTACTGGTTTTTACTTTTGCAGGTTTACAAGGCGGCATTGTAAAAGCATAAATGCCAAGAAGCAAAGCTGATATTGAACTTATGTATAACTGCAACGGACTAACGGTCCATCCAAAAATATCTACCATCCACATGGCACATATAAAACCTATGGTGCCCCAAACGCGGATTGGGGGAAAATCTTTAACGATA
Organism: Chitinophagales bacterium; assembly: GCA_038203525.1. GTDB lineage: Bacteria > Bacteroidota > Bacteroidia > Chitinophagales > Chitinophagaceae > Limnovirga. Next base: position 4,720 of record JBBRDW010000002.1, read on the forward strand.
TCGAATCCTTTTTCTTCAAGTACGATGTAGGATACTGTATTATTTAATGCAATTGTCGGCATATAAACCATTGCGTTAAAAAGCATAACAAAATACATCATATCAGGATCGGTTATGGTGGAAGCCCAATATAAAAGCACCGAACCGATAATATGACAAGCACCTAAAACTTTTTCGGCATTTATCCATCTGTCTGCCACAATGCCGAGAATAGCTGGCATGAACAGGGATGCAATGCCCATAGTGCCATATATGGTGCCCACCTGACTACCGGTAAACTTTAGGGTGACCATCATGTATCCACCTAGAGATATCAGCCAGGACGCCCACACAAAAAATTGTAAAAAATTCATCACCTTAAGGCGAAACTTAATAGTCATGCTACAGCTCTTTTATTTTATTAAAATTCCAGCGGGGGGAAGATAATAAATAAAAAATGATGAAGTGTATTTTCTAATCGACGACTTATAATTGCATTTTTGTATTGGAATATGTACTATTTTTTACTGATTAAATAAAATAAAAAAGCAGGCTCGTGTGCGGCCTGCTTTTTTGTATAACTTGATTTATTTACATGTGTGCCTGTATTTTTTTATCTAACACAGATTTTGGAACTGCGCCAATTTGCTTATCTACCACTTTGCCGCCTTTAATAAAAAGAATTGCCGGTATTGAAGTAATGCCATAATTGACGCTAACGTTAGGATTACTGTCAACATTTACCTTACCAATATTTACTTTACCGCTATAATCTTTTGAAAGTTCTTCTATCACTGGTCCAATAGCACGGCATGGGCCACACCATTCAGCCCAAAAGTCAATAACGGTTAACTTATCGCTGTCCAAAACACTAGTCTGGAAATTTGCATCTGTGAATTCTAAAGCCATGATTTTATTTTTTACGTTTATATTTAAAATATTTAAATAATAAAGCAAATTTGTGCCCAAAATGCTCATTAGTGTTTAAATGGCGTATTTGCTTTTGCAGTACTGACGCACTTGTAGCTGGGAACTGACAGCTGGACAGAAAAATAATTATTCAGGACAGTAGGTTTTGCCTGGCCAGAAACTCCAATTTCTCATTTGCATAAATGAGCTTATTGGTTAAATCGTTGTTTTCTTTTCTCAATTTATAAACTTCATGAGCTTTTTCTATAAAATTCTTGATGTCATTTTCGTTCCATGGTTTGGTGAGGTATTTATAAACCTGTCCCCGGTTAATTGCATCTACCACAGCGTTGATATCTGTATACCCAGTTATTAGAATCCTGATGGGGTCGGGGTGCGTTTGGACGATGGACTCAAAAAATTCTATTCCGGTTACCCTGGGCATTCTTTGATCACTTAAGATTACATGGATAGCATTTGATTCAAGAATTTTTTTTCCTTCGTCGGCAGATTCTGCTGTAAACACCAAGAAATCCCTGCGGAAAGAAGCCCGGAAAGATATTAGATTATGTGGTTCATCATCGATATATAGGACATTGATCATTTTGGTGGGTTGGCTAAAATTGAAAGCTGCAAATTAGACAATGAGTAAGAAGTTTATCGTTTATTGTGCTTAAAATGCTATTAATTGAATAAAAATTCGTTAATTTACTCTTGAATTTGTATAAGTTAGCAACCAGAAATCCAAAGTATCCATGGAGAGTACAATTCGTATTCGGGCTTTTAGAGCCCCTGATGATTATGAAACCTGTTGTAAATTTTATGATGGTCATAAAAAGGTGTTGGAAAATCATGGCATTTACAAAGTTACTTCCACAAATGATGATTGGATGAGCAGCCGTTCTGTATTTGTTGTGGTTGTAGAAACCATGGACGGCAAAAAATTATACGGTGGGGCTAGGGTTCACGCCGCCGACGGTATTCTGCAGCTACCCATAGAACAGGCAACTTCCGAAATGGACCCAGCAATTATTGATTACATAAAGTATTATTCGCTAAACGGAACAGGTGAATTATGTGGCTTATGGAACTCAGTTGAAGTAGCAGGTTTAGGCATAGGCAGTTTGTTTCCTTCAAAGGTTTCTGTTGTTATTGCAAAAAATATAGGGTTAAGTACCATGTTTTCTTTGTGTTCGCCAAATACGGTGCGGTTTAACCAATGGATAGGCAGTAGAATATTTAATGAAGTTGGTAATAACGGTGCATTCTATTATCCAAAACTTGATTTAATTGCCACTGCAGTATTTCTTGAAGATGTAAACGAGCTATCAAAAGCACACCCTCGCGAACGGCAAAAAATGTTGTTTCTTAGAGAAAACCCCAATTATGTTTCAACGGAAAAGTCCCCCTTTAAAGATGTAAAGGTTATCGTTCAATACGATATTGAAAAAGCAAAAGCAAATGAGTCTGAGTTTAAATTAAGTTATTACAACCGCGCTTCATAACCAGCCCTTATAACTGCCTTGGAATGTTTAAAATCTTATTTAAAATCAGAAAAGTTTTACAAAGGACATTTTGTGGGCCGGGCTGTATTATTTTAATGAAGTATTCGTTGAAGCTTGCCCCGCCAATGGCGCATATACGTCAAGCTAATTTTTGATAAAAATCGCTGAAAGTGTTTACCGGTAATGGTTTTGGGTTGTCTTGCAATGAGGATTTAGTAAATGGTTTTAAATATTAATGCGTTGCCGAATAATCTTCGCTTTCATTTGCAAGGAAAAAAGGCAACTGAGTCCTGAAAGTCGCATAGAGAACCAAAAGTACAAGAGTGCGACGCAACGGAAACTCAATAGTAGCAATGCTGTTGGGTCAATAAATGTATTCCTTAGCTTGACGCATATGCGCCCCAAGCGGTGGTCGCACATTTTTACTTTTTGTTATTTACTGATCAATGCACAAGTTCTTTACTTATAGTCAGGGCACTTAATTTTCGCTTTTGGAAATAAAATTCATAGAAAACTAGAATCCAGGCAAGGCACTAACATTCCTTATAAATGAGCTTTTTTATACTTTCGATTATTTTGAGTTTGAATGACGTATTATTTTAAGATCGGTTTCTTTATCTTAATTTGCTGCTATCAAATTTTGTAATGACAGGTATTGAATAAACCGAGAAAATCTCAGTGATGAAAAAAATTATCTAAATTCCTATCAGTTTGTTGTAGAACATTTATATAGAAATTCAGGTTTCCTGCAAAAGAAATGGTGATTGTGGATGGAACCAATTCTGCTACCAACTTTTTAAATTTTTGCCTTTATTATATGAGAATATATCTTCTGTTATCACTATCATGTTTTTTTTCATTTTTTCTTTACGGGCAACACGTCACTATAGATAGTTCTAAAAGTGTTTCGAAAATTACCGGGGAACAGGTTGAAATACTTGTAGATTCCACAGGAAAATTAGATGAGAAAAATATTGTTCATACTTCTGGTTTTAAATTTTCTTCCGGAGTACCAAATTTTTCTTCAGCTCCAAATAATATTTGGATAAAATTTTCACTGCAAAATAATACGATAGAAAACAAGGTGCATTTCATAATTAATTATGCAAATATTTCAGACATAAAACTTTACAGCAATTTAAAAGACAGCCTTACTTTAATTGCCACGCTCGGTAACAAATATCCCTTTAACAAAATCTTAAATGCCAATGTAAATTTTAATATAAAAATTGATCTCGATCCAGGAGCCACAGGTGAATATTATATGCACATAAGCAGTCTTCATCCGCTCCAATTACCTATGTATGTGGAAATTGCAGACAATAAAAACACCCTTTATCAAAATCAGATTTTGGTTATTGGGGTTTATGCCGGACTTATTATTTCAATTTTACTTTATAATCTTTTTCTCTTTTTTTCTACGAGGGATAAAAGCTATTTCTATTATGTTGTATACCTGGCATCCTTACTTTTTGCTCAGCTTACATTTGCAGGTTGGTCTTTTAAATATATCTGGCCGGTAAATCCTGCTGTCAACACCTACGCAGTGGTAGTTTCTTCGTCGTTGGTTGGTATTACTGCTCTTTTGTTTTCGTTAAATTTTTTGCATATAAAAAAGTACTCCAATTTTCTTAAATTACTTTTTTACACGCTCATGCTGAGCTATTTTGTCGCAATTGTTGGATCCTTTTTCTCCAGCCTTTCGTTTAGTTACACACTTTTATCTTATAATGGAATTATAGGTGGGCTCTTGCTGCTCATTGCTTCAGGTTATATTGCAAGAAAAGGCTACAGGCCCGCAAATTATTATTTTCTTGCGTTTTTCATTTTTTCAATAGGGCGCGTAATTCTTAGCCTGCGTAATTTGGGTGTATTGCCCTACAATAATTTTACGAGTTACATATTGTATATAGGGTCAGCTATCGAAACACTTTTATTGTCATTTGCATTGGCAGATAAAATAAATATACTGCAAAAAGAAAAAAATGATACACAACAGCTTGCATTGGAAGTATCTAAAGAAAATGCAAAACTCATCTTCGAACAAAATATTGTACTTGAACAGAAAGTAGCGGAAAGAACGACTGAGTTGCAAAATTCAAATATGCAGTTAAGTACCACGCTCAATGATTTAAAAGATACTCAAACGCAATTGGTCGAAGCCGAGAAAATGGCTTCCCTGGGACAACTGACTGCCGGCATTGCGCATGAGATTAATAACCCTATCAATTTTGTGAAATCAAATATTAAACCGTTGCGACTTGATATAGAAGATATTTTCAATATTATTGATGACTATACCCAGCTTCATGGTAAAAACAAAATTGATATTGAACACGAATTAAATGGCGTTTATGCCAAACAGCAGGCAATTGGTATTGATTTTATAAAGAATGAAGTACAACAACTCATAAAAGGTATAGAAGACGGAGCAGAACGTACCGCGGAAATAGTAAGGGGGTTAAGAATTTTTAGCCGCCTCGATGAAAGCGAATTGAAAACTGCAAATATTCACGATGGCATAGAATCAACGATGGTATTGCTTCGCAATTCTATGCCTTCAAATATAACTATTGAGAAAAAATTTACTGCAAAAGGAAATATAGAATGTTACCCTGGTAAGCTTAACCAGGTTTTCATGAATATTCTTAATAATGCTATACAGGCCATCGGCCAGAAAAAAGAACCAGACAATCCACATTTAATTTCTATCGAAACCTGCGATACTTCAGATAACAACATCCTTATAAACATAAAGGATACTGGTATAGGCATGTCTGAGGATGTGTTACGCCGAATCTATGAACCATTTTTTACAACAAAATCTGTAGGTGAAGGCACCGGTCTTGGAATGGCAATTGTATTTAAAATAATTGAAGCCCATTGCGGAAATATCGAAGTTTCGTCGCAGCCGGGCAAAGGTTCAGAATTTAGTATAACTTTACCCTACACTCATCCCGATAAATAGATTTTAGATTCATTAAAATTTTTCAATGCGACCTGAGGAACGAATAGCCGTTTTGTATGTTGATGACGAAAGCAATAACCTTTTATCTTTTCAGGCCACATTTCGTCGAAAATTTAAAATATATACGGCTACCTCTGCTGCCGAGGGCTTGCGAATACTTAATGAGGAAGATGTGCATGTTGTAATAGCAGACCAGCGTATGCCAAATTCAACTGGCATTGAATTCTTTCAGGTTATAAGGAAAGCGCACCCACATTCAATCAGGTTATTAATTACAGGTTATACTGATGCTGAAGCCATTATTGATGCGATCAATAAAGGCGAAATTTACCGCTATATAAAAAAGCCATGGGATGTTTTTGAACTCGAAAATGCCATTCAGAACGCCTACGAAATTTTTATAACCAGAGATAAACTCAATAAAAAAATTGATGAGTTGCAGAAAACCAATGACGAACTCAATCGATTTGTTTACAGTACCTCACATGATTTGCGGTCGCCGCTGGCTTCCGTAATGGGTATACTGAATCTCGCAGAGATGGAGCAATCCGTGCAGGATCCTAATGGTTATCTCGGCATGATAGAAGCCTGTGTAAACAAGATGGATACTTTTATTCAAAAGATCATTGAATATTACAAGAGTATACGTGTTGAAGAGGAACTGGTCGCTATTGATTTTGAAATGCTGCTCGATGATAGTATTAAAATGGTAAAAATGCAAAAGCCCGGCATCGAGTATCTAGTGGAGGTAAAACAGCCTATAAAATTTGTAAACGATGCCTTTAGAATGTCGGTAATATTAGACAACCTTATTTCCAATGCAGTAAAGTATCAGAACCCAACCGAGAAAAACCAGAAGGTAGAGATAACAGTTGTTACTTCCCTCGAAAAAGCATCTATAAAAATCGAAGATAACGGCATCGGTATTGTTGATCAGCATCTCAACAGTATCTTCAAGATGTTTTTCCGCAGTAATCATAATATAAACGGGCTCGGCATAGGTTTATATATCGTAAAAGAGGCACTCACCCGTATTGGAGGAGACATATCCGTCCATTCAACTTTTGGGGGAGGTACTGCGTTTTACCTCGAAATTCCAAATTGTTTGAGTCATCAAAAAAACACGGAGATTTAAAATAAAACAGCGAGCCCTTGAAATATTTAATAGTATTTTTTTAGCCCGGCTAAAGAAACATTATTAAGCTGTCGTTGCGTCGCACTCTTGTACTGTTATAACTTTATTGAGCACCTCACTGCATTCAACCAGCATTTTAATCATCATTTTACTGCCGGCTTGCAAAATAAATAAGTATACACAATAAAGCAGTAACAGCAATTGCAATAAGGGGTTTATTACGGTTCCATCGTTCACTTCGTCTTTTAACTTTTAAAAAATCTGCTATTCTATTTTCCAGGATGGCTTCACCATCTGCTATTATCTGTAATTTTCCTGCAATTATTTTGCTGTTTTCATAGTCAAGAAAGTTACCACAAAACAATACGGCATCGGTTATTTTTTTGTTTATTTCAACCAGCTTTCCCTGTCTGATTATAAGCAGGTTATTATCGCTCAAAATTTGTTCAGCCTTAAACAAGACAGCATCTGCATTTACGTGGAAATGATTTGTTTTTTCAAGCTGTCTTTTTAAATGCAATGCATCATTTAACACAGTATGAATAGTTTTGTCCGCAGTGTTATTATAGTTGTTAACACTTCCGTAAAAATATTTATTATGATAGTTTTTCCTTTTCTGTTCATCCGATAAAACATCGTAGGCCTCGGCTATTTCCTTAAAAACACTTTCGGCAATATTGTCGCCGGGGTTTTTATCCGGATGGTATTTTAATGCAAGCCGCCGGTAAGATCTTTTAATTTCTGCCGCTGTGGCTTGCGGCTTTACGCCAAGGATCTGATAATAATTTTTTGATGACATTTTTGTCATTATAATTCCGGTTAAAATAGTTCTGCAAACTTATGCTGGTATTTGTTTTATTTAGTGCACTAAAAGTTATTTAAGCGCCTTGGCTAATATTTGCCCAAACAACTAAAATCTTCAACTATCCATAAAATATGCCGTTTGGAAGCACCGTATTTTACCGAGCAGGTGTTGCCAAAGTGATATGAAGCACAAGAGTGCGACGCAACAAAAGATGCCCGAAGGAATTAAGCCGGGCACCAAAAAATAAAAAATATTTTCGCATTAGCTCACTAAAAAAACCGCGTCTTACGAAACGGTTTTTGTTTATTTTGTTACTCAGTTTGCTTATTTACTAATAATAATTTTTTGCACCAGCATGGTATCGTCCCGGAATATTACGAGGGTGTAAATTCCGGATATTAAATTATTTTCGAGGGAAACTTCACTATAAATTTTACCCCCCGTTTTGCCCGCATCCTTTTGCCATATTTTAGCGCCCTGCATATTGTAAATCACCAATACGGTAGATGCCTTTTTTTCGGGTAATTGGGCTTGTATAGTAAAGTTACCCCGGTTTGGGTTGGGCGATATTTGAGCAGTTATTTTAACGGAGGTTATACTAAAACCGATGGTACCGCTTTCTGCTGCCAAAAAACCTGAGGCTGTGGTAAATAGAGGCCCGCTAACCCAGGTAGAAATATCTAGATCACATTTACTACGCATTTGCCATTCGTATGTATTATTGGCTGCTAAACCTGTTATAATAAGGAGTATTTCATTTGGGCCTTTTGTTTCATCTGTCCATGTCGAGCTGCCCAATAGGCGGTACCGTATGTCATACTTCAGAACGGGAGTAAGTGGAGGCGTCCACCTAAATTTTACACTGGAATCGGTTATTTTTTTTGCTTTCAGTTCTGAAGGAGGATTGCATCCGGCTATTGTGTGAAAATTTTTTGGTGCACTCCAGTCGGAGCTGTCGCCTACGCCGGGAAAAATTGCTTTTACCTGGGCAGAATAATGTGTTTCCGGTACCATATTCACAAGCTTTCTAAAAGTATCTGTTACTGCTGGAATATAATAAGTATAATCAGTAGTGCCTTTTGGATACCGCCTTACAATGTAAGACACCGCGTCTTGTACCGGGTACCAGTACACAATAGCCTGGGTGCTAGTAATATTAGTTATTTCAGAGATTACAGGCACCGGTCTTTGTGCAAATGTATCCTGGGAAAAAAGACTTGCTGTAAAAAGCAGGCCTGTGGCAATTCGTTTGTAAAAAGTGATCATATTGCAGGAGGTTTTTCTGACTACAAGTTAAATTTATTTTCCTTCATTCGTCGATAAAAAATAAACATGAGAAAATTATTCCTTTTGTCGCTTGCGTAGAATTTTAAGGGCATTATTTAATGAGTGTTGATTTTAAGAACCAACTTTAAGATCGAGCAATGCGTCCCTTATTTCAGTAAATTTTGTCCATGGAATAAAATGACGCTGACCTTCAAACCAAACAATCCTTACGTCCTTTGCGTGTACAAGGTGCTTTTGTGCATAAACAGCATTGCCGGGTGGTACAAAATCATCAATAGTTCCATGCATAATCAGTACGCTGCAGGTAATGTTCTCAAGATCTTTTGGCATTTCTTCAACATCCTGTTTAAAGAACAGTAGCTCTGCATTGCTGGGTTGCAAAGCGCCTGGTATAAGATTGCGTAAAGGAGTTCGGTCAAGGGTCGCACGCCACGATTCGGGCTTTTCCTCGGATGGGTCTACCGATCCTGCGAGGATTACCAGATTGGTGATATTCGCATCTTTATTCGCAGCTGCCAGTTTTACGATAACCGGACCACCAAGGCTATGGCCAATTAAACAGATTGCTTTTCCATTTTGAATATGTTTCAGCAGATTGCTTAATAAAATTCCTTGGGCGTCAAGGCTAAGAGCATGCCCAAAATCGCTGTAGCCAAAACCGGGACGGTCAACACTTATCATGCGGTAATGCCGTCTTAAAGAACTGTCTTTCATGTATTCTGCAAATGCATCCCAACTGCCCGGTGAGCCATGTACAAAAAAAAGTGTAGGTAAAGTATCGCTGCCTGTTACAACGTAATGCAGCGTGTTTTTATTTATTTTATAATATTCCGAACGAAAGGGTGCGTTGTGTTTGGTGAAATCCTGTAATGCAGCACTGTCAGTGGTTCTCATGCGCATGCAGCTTTGAGCCATAACCATCCAGCCTACACAAATAGTAGTTATAATAATAAATAATTTCATAAGTTTTTTCTTCAAAGCAACAAAAGGAATAAGCGTAAATATAATGTTTTAGACTTGTTTTATCATACCGGGCTTAATTCAATGATTAGAAGTTTAATATGTAATAAATAATATTCGAATAATATCGTTTTTTTTCATGAGTGTTAATCTGGGGATAATGATAGCTGGTTTATATAGCTGTAGCCCAGCCGCTACTCGTTTTGAAGATTTTAGTTCGCCTCGGGCGACTCTTGTACTGCACCGACCGCTACGGCGTATGCAATCAACTCCTATCGGTTACAAAACATTCAATCATGCCAGCAATCTAAACATAACGTTAAATACCACCATCCTCCCTTATAATTCTACTGTATTTCCCTGGCTGCTTTAAATGAAAAAAAACGTTGCGAAAAATAACTGTACGCAATAACAAAAACAGAAGTTGCCATATTGGATGGAGTGGGGTACCATTCAAAAACTTCGATAAATAGTTTTAACAACAAATATTTAATAACTATTGCCCCAGCTACAATAAGAAAGTACCTGAACAATTGTATCCCTTTTTTTATCTCAGATTCAGGAAATACCACATATCTGCTAAGATAAAACCCGAGTGGAAAAGTTATCCAGATAGAAAATAAGTACTCCGCGGCTATGTAAGGCGAAAGTGCAACAAAGCCCATCTCTACAACCTGCTTTTCAAAAATATAGTTATAGGCAATAAAATAAAGAAAGATTCCAAAAGCGGTATTACCACCGCCGCAGGCGGCATAACGAAAGGTTTGCTGTGGCATCAATTTTTTAAAGGGTGGATAGAAATAATCCACGACCTGTAAAATGGTTTTTTTGAGCCAGTTGTGGAGCTGTATCATAAACGGCGGTGAAGGTATAAGAAAATCTGTTATTGAATTTTTGTTTACCGTTAAGGATTAGTGAAGCTAACGGGTAACTTTTTTCGCTTTTGGAAAAGACGAACAGAATTACCAAATGTACAAGAGTGCGACGCAAGGAACGATGCGCAAACTTACCACGCGCAACGCGTGGCCGGGCTAAAAACAATTTGGCTGTTTAAAACATCAACAACGAAAAGCAGCACAGGAAAAAGGGTTTCGTTATTTTTGCTGTCCAAATTATTAATGATGAGTGTTGTTTTGAATATAAAGCAGTTTGCAGCTGAGGCAATAAAGAAATTATACGGTGTGGATATTACGGCAGCAGACATTACGGTAAGTGCAACGCGGCCCGAGTTTGAAGGAGATTATACTGTTGTGCTTTTTTCTTTAATTAAACAGTTAAGAAAATCGCCTGATACTGCCGGCGGTGAACTGGGCAAATATTTACTGGAACATCACGCTAATTTTTTTGAAGGGTTCAATGTAATAAAAGGCTTTCTTAACCTGACGGTAAAAGATCATTTCTGGATAAACTTTCTTGAAAATAATTACAATAATGTTTCTTATGGATTTAGTAAACCAAATGGGAAAAAAGTAATGGTGGAATATGCCTCGCCAAACACCAACAAACCTTTGCATCTTGGCCATTTGCGCAATATTTTTTTGGGATGGGGTACCGCCGAAATACTAAAAGCTACCGGATGCGAAATTGTAAAAACCTGCATCGTAAACGACCGCGGTATACACATCTGTAAAAGTATGATCGCATGGCAGTTATTTGCAAATTGCGCTACGCCGGAAAGCACAGGTATAAAGGGGGATCATTTTGTAGGCGACTATTATGTAAAGTTCAATGATGAATATAAGCGGCAGGTATCGGCAATGGCATTGACGGGAGCAAGCAAAGCGCTTGCGGAAAAAGAGGCACCGATTATGAAAGCAGCCCAGCAAATGCTGGTAGATTGGGAAGCCGGAAAGCCCGATGTGATTGATTTGTGGAAAACGATGAACAGTTGGGTGTATTCCGGTTTTGATACAACTTATAAAACAATTGGCGCCGATTTTGACCATACTTATTATGAAAGCGAAACTTATTTACTAGGTAGAGATTTGGTAGAGCAGGGCCTTAAAAAAAATATTTTCGAAAAAGAAGCTGACGGAAGTGTTTGGATAGATCTTTCCGCTGATGGCCTCGACCGAAAAATAGTACAGAGAAAAGATGGCACTTCCGTTTACATAACACAAGATATTGGCTTGGCAGTAAACAAATACGAGGAATACAAATGCGATCAAAGCATTTATGTTATTGGCGATGAGCAGAACTATCACATGAAGGTGCTTAGGCTCATTTGTCAGAAATTGGAACTGCCTTCGGCTGATGGTATTTATCATTTAAATTATGGAATGGTAGAACTGCCAACCGGTAAAATGAAAAGCCGCGAAGGCACCGTTGTTGATGCAGATGAAATTGTTGATCAAATGATAGCAATTGCCCGGCAAAAAACCGAAGAGCTTGGCAAGGTTAAAGATTTTACAGATGTTGAATTAAATGAGCTTTCCACAACAATTGGGCTTGGTGCCTTGAAGTTTTTTTTACTTCGGGTAGATCCTAAGAGAAAAATGATTTTCAATCCCGAGGAGAGTATCGATTTTCATGGGTTTACCGGCCCGTTTGTGCAATACACGCATGCCAGAATTAAAAGCATTTTAAGAAAAACAGAAACTACGAATATAGAATCGGCAATTATAAATACAACTTCCCAACTGCTCTCTCTGGAAAAACAACTTATTGTTCATCTGGAGCAATTTGCTGCCGTAATTGAAGAGGCGGGCAATGAACACGACCCCAGCAAACTGGCCATCTATATTTTTGAACTTGCCAAAGTTTTCAATTCGTTTTATGCAGACCACTCTATTTCAAATGCAGAAACCGAGGAGAAAAAGAAATTAAGAATACAACTGGCAAAGCTTTCTGCGCAAACCATAAAATCGGGCATGGGCTTACTGGGTATAAACGTACCAGAAAGAATGTAGCAAATAATACATATTTATGAACCGGGCTTTAGTACAAAGCCAGTCTGCCGTTGCGTCGCACTCTTGTACAGTTTAAATCATAGCAGCACCTATCTGTATGTGCAAGCTTGCAGTATATCAGTAACTAAAAGGGCTGGTCATAGTATTAAATCTAATTAAACAGTTTCTTAGCAGATCTTTATCAACTGTTTTTGATTTTTACGCTTATCTCCGGCTGCATTTATAAGCTTAAAATTAGTAGCTAAAAAAAGATCTATTATATGCCACAAAACATTCCTAAACACCAATCGGTATTAATGTGCTCTATCAGCATCTTACCATTTAGACCGGTATAGGTTTAAGTATCTGCGAGGCAATACCTTCTTTTCAAATCGTAACAGGGCTTCCAACCTTTACAGTCAATCCCGGGCTTTCTATTCGAATTTTGTTTAGCTAACTTTTCAAAACTTAGCCCAACATACAGCGATCCAAAATATGTCTATAGAAATTTTAGATGTGGTAGCAATTCGTCGCGAAATCTCAAATTTGAAATAGTCACAGTCTTCCCACATAGCAGCATTTCTTAAGCCATTAGGAGCTTTTTATACAACTGGTTTTCCACAAACCCTGTAGGTAATTAAATATTTAAAGGTGATTCCAAAATAAAAAAAGGTGACTGAATTTTATGTTAGTCACCTTTTTATAGTTTTCAAATCTAAACCGAAACCAATGTCCTTAGTGCATCACTACGCCGCTATTAAACATAAGCTCGTTCCTTATCGCTAGAGGAGAACCACATGCTGTACTAGCGTATTCCTTTAAATCTCTTGCTCTCCTAAGGATATCGTTAAAACCACGCAGTTTTGGATTAGGAGTGGGCCTTAACGCAGGATCCTTAATCATTATACTATCGTTGTTTGGATTTAGATCCCAGTCATAACTTCCCCCCTGACCAGGCTTACCGGTTAGAAACCCAGATAAAGTTGCCTGTGTTCCAAAAAATACCGGGTCAACATGTGTAAAGTTTGTTTGTGTTTCACCAGAATGGCATCCCGTGCAGGTATTCAATGAGAAAACCTGTCTTGTTGTATTGTTAGTAATATAAGCTAACCCGTTTTTATCAGTTGTCGCATCCCAATGGTAAACATTTGGCAAATTTGAACCCGTAGTAGGGCCTAATATTTGAACCTTCCCGGCTCTGAAAGGGCTATCCTGCCAAAAACTAGGAACTTCGTATACATCAGCATTTATGTTAGCCGAATTAGAATTTGCCCAGTTAGCCAAACGTCTAACCGCTGGGTTATCAACCTGCGCATTATAAATGTCGGCTGGATGGTGTGTTACTTCCCTTTCGAAAAGTACATGGGAGTTTAAACCTAAAATAAACTCCCTAAACTCACAGATGATTGGGTTTGGGGATAGAGCCCTGTCGTTTGAGCGCACGGTTTGAAGGCTGCTTTGATTTATTTTTGAAGGAGTTGAACCGCAATACGAGTAATAATCTGTTATTTTATTAAGCGCAGCATTGTACGGACTACTTCCAACTGTATAGTTCTTAAGATCATACCATTTTTGTGCCCATGTTCTAAGGGTATCACAAATGTCAGGGTAGTTAACAGCGTATTCGACAACCACCGTAAAATCTTCTTTATCGGTACAGTTGCTGTTGATAAGATTAAATGTATAACGACCTTCTCCTGCTGCAATGGTCGAAAAACGTTCGCGAAGATCGAAACGGTTTGCAATAGCAGACAACTTAAATGGGCAAAATCTAAAATCAAGTTGCCCTGATGGACCACCGGCTGCTTCACTTTTTGCAATCCATGGGTCCAGTATTTTATCGTTTACAAGTTTTCTTGCTTTTACAGTGTCACTATTAATAATCTTCCTTTTTTGATAATTGGCGAACCATGAGTTTTTAACAAAATTAGATAATTGTGCATCGGTTATAACGTCCGCTGGCGTTGTCTTGGCAAGCTCTTTCATCAGAGTTTTCATCGTCCATGGCCCATCAACATTACCAGTTTGAGTGCAGGGGTTCCATGTACGTGCAGGATCTTCAACAACTTTTAAATCTGTAATAAAAATGCAGTTCTTGCTAACAGAATCGTCAATTTTACTAATCGGCGGCTGAAGCGAAGCAATTGAAACGGGAGAATAACTGTCAAGTTTCTTTACATCAAAACTTTCCAGTTCATCAGGTATATAAGTTATTGCCCTGTGTACAAAACGAAATTCCTTTTGCCCACTTTTTTTCATATCCTCATCCATAGTCACAGCAGTTTTCCTAAAATCATTTACATCTGCATAAATTTTCCCGGTAAAAAGCCCATCGCCTGCTTTTTTATCATCACCCAGGCCATCATCCCGGAAGTCGATATTTGTACCAAATTGTTTAATTGTTACAAAATGCCCAGGGTATCTTTCTTTTGGGTAATAGGCCATCATAAGGAGGTGGCTGTTATCCCCTGGTATTCTTTGCACTAAAACGTCTTCTGCAGCAGGGACTCTTGAATTTATCGCAGGCACAATAACGCCAGGATCATACCAATAGTCAGCATCAAATGCATCAACAAAATTCTGTTTCTGCCATCCCGAATAGCCAAAATCAACCATTTGATCCTGAACGTTTTTATAAATTGGCATTGGAGCATTAACGCCGTTCCATGACAGCAAAGTAGTTGTACCAACTACCAAGAGGGTAAGAATTATGTTGTTTGTAGAAATTTTCATGGTTGCTAAATTTTTAAAAAATAATGCTAAAATAGCTAAAATATCAATCTCCCACACACAAATATTTTACTTTAGTCGATAATTTTGGCGCAAATGAATTTATGCGGTAGTTAAAGAAAAATTTAAGCCCGTCTTAAGGCGTTGCTTCCAATCTTGATTAGCCGCTGTTTAAAAAAATGCAAGGAAAAGTATTGTTGTGCAAATCTTATTTTACTGTATACTCTACAAGACATTTTTTGGTAAAACTGGATTTTGAGGCCGATGAAAGAGAAGGGAGTATAAGAATAGGAGAGACTAAAAAGACCATAAGAGAAATGTCAGGTAATGGGCCACATTTTTCAATGGGGCGTTTCACAGCCCATTCATTTTTGCTCTTTTCCAATGCCTTTGTATGGCAGAAAAGTACCTGGCTTTTCAAAGTTATTATAAGCAGTTATTGAATTTGAGTTTAAAGTGACTTCGCCTAATCAACCTATATTCTAACTTAAGATTGCTGTATTCACTTTTGGGTTTAACCATACTAAAAAAGGAGACTAAAAAAATAGCCTCCTTTTTATACAGTGTCAACTTAAATACCTTTAACTTTTCTTGTTTGGGCCCGTTGACCATTCATTAGCCTAATGAACCGCTACACCAGAGTTAAACATTAATTCATTTCTTATAGCCAAAACTGAACCGCACGGTGTTGTTGCGTAATCTTTTAAATCTCTTGCTCTTCTTAGTATATCATTAAACCCGCGCAATTTTGGATTAGGAGTAGGCCTTAACGCCGGGTCTTTGATGAGAATACTATCGTTGTTTGGATTAAGGTCCCAATCATAACTTCCTCCCTGCCCGGGTTTCCCGGTTAAAAAGCCGGAAAGTGTTGCCTGGGTTCCAAAAAAAACAGGGTCAACATGGGTAAAATTTGTTTGCGTTTCGCCTGAATGACATCCTGTGCAAGTGTTCAAGGAGAATACTTGTCTGGTTGTGTTATTTGTAATATAAGCTAATCCGTTTTTATCAGATGTTGCATCCCAGTAGTAAACGTTGGGTAGATTAGAACCCGTTGTTGGACCAAGTATCTGTACTTTCCCTGCTCTAAATGGGCTGTCTTGCCAAAAGCTGGGAACTTGATAAACATCAGCATTAATATTGGCCGAGTTAGAATTTGCCCAGTTTGCAAGGCGCCTGGTTGCTGCATTGTCAACTTTTGCATTATAAATATCTGCCGGATGGTGTGTTACCTCTCTTTGGAAAAGTACATTTGATGTTAGCCCTAAAATAAATTCTCTGAATTCACAAATAATTGGATTTGGAGAAAGTGCCCTATCATTAGTCCGGAGCGTTTGCAGGCTGCTTTGATTAATTTTTGAAGGAGTGGAACCACAATAAGAAAAATAATCTGTAATCTTATTTAGCGCAGCATTATATGCACTGCTCCCCATCTCATAATTTTTGAGATCGTACCACTTTTGTGCCCAGGTTCTGAGTGTATCACAAATATCAGGGTAGTTAACTGCGTATTCAATTACCACGGTGAAATCTTCTTTATCGGTGCAGCTGCTGTTTATCAAGTTGAAAGTGTACCTTCCTTCTCCTGCTGCTATGGTTGAGAAACGTTCACGAAGATCAAAACGATTGGCGATGCCGGTTAATTTAAACGGACAAAATCTGAAATCCAGCTGGCCCGGCCGGCCACCAGCAGCTTCACTTTTGGCAATCCATGGATCAAGTATCTTATCGTTGACAAGCTTTCTTGCTTTTACGGTATCACTGTTGATAATCTTTCGTTTTTGATAATTGGCAAACCATGAATTCTTCACAAAATCAGATAGTGCTGAATCAGTTATTACGCTTGCGGGAGTCTTTTTAGCGAGTTCCTTCAATAATGTTTTCATCGTCCATGGACCATTAACATTGCCAGTTTGAGTACAGGGGTTCCAAGTACGCGCAGGGTCTTCAACAACTTTTAGATCTGTAATAAAAATGCAACTCTTTCTAACAGAGTCATCAATTTTAGTAATCCCGGCCTGGGATAGAGACGTAACCGACACGGGTGAGTAATTATCAAGCTTTTTAACGTCAAAACTTTCGAGTTCATCGGGGTTGTATGTCATTGCCCGGTGTACAAAACGAAACTGCTTCTGGCCGCTTTTTTTCATTTCTTCATCCATGTTAACGGCTGTTTTTCTGAAATCATTTACATCTGCATAAATTTTTCCGGTAAAAAGACCATCACCTGCTTTCTTATCATCCCCAAGTCCATCATCCCTGAAGTCGATATTTGTACCGAATTGTTTGATCGTTACAAAATGTCCCGGATACCTTTCTTTTGGGTAATAAGCCATCATTAGCAGGTGGCTGTTATCGCCTTGAATTTTTTGAACCAAAACATCCTCGGCTGGGGGCACTCTCGAATTTAAGTTCGGAACTATCACGCCAAAATCATAGTCGTAATTTGCATTATATGCGTCAATTTCATTTTGTTCCTGCAATTGCGAATAATCAAATTCACTCATTTGGTCTGAACTGGTCTTGTAGATTGGTTTTGGATTATTAAATCCATTCCAAGATAATAAAGTTGTTGCAAGCAATACAAGAACTGCGAGGATAATTTTATTTGGTGAAATTTTCATAACTGCGATTTTAGAACTTTTGGGCAAAATATACCAGAGTTGCGGGCTTTCAAAATATTGTTTAACATTTATTTTGATTCCTGCTGTAAATACATAACAAGTGATAAACGACTTATTTCTGGATAAGAGAATTAAAAAAAAGAGTCTGATTTTCTCGTTGTGAAAAATAAAAATGTATTGAAAACATACCGGTTCCTGGAATTAAAAAAATCCCCATCAGGAATGAAAAAGTTATTTTCTGGTTTGCAGAATAAAGTTATTCAGCACAAGAGTGCGACGCAACCGGGATGCCACGACGTCAAAAGCCGGGCCCATAATTCATCTGCCTTATTTTAAATTCAGTTTTTGCTTGAGTGATTTAATTTTGGTTTTAAAAGTTTTCAATTCCCGTTGCTGATTATTGATAAAGCTATTGTCTTCGAGGCTGCCCACAACACTTGTCATTTCTGCATTTGTATCGTAAAGCATTTTCCTGTATGGATTATTATAGTCCTTTGCCCTTGACTCGTAAATACTTTTTGCGATCCATTCCTTTGTGAATAGTGTTTCATTTACCAATCCCGACAACTCTTCGGGGGTTATTTTCTTAAGGGTTATTCCGGATATTTCTGTTAATGACGCAAGTGCATGCAGCATTTTTTGATGCGGGTATTTTGTACCGTACTCACTATAAGTATTGTGAAGGTTTGTCCATGATTTTATTTTTCCGTCTCTAACTTTTTTCTTAATAAGTTCAACATCCGCAGTCGGAATTAACTGCCCCCCTACATTTAGCCACGCATTTCTGCTAAACTTTTGGGGAAGACCTCCTCTAAGCATTTCAACACTTGTAATCTTTTGCTCCTTTATCAGAAAAAGTAAATTAGTTACGCCATAATATTTTATAAGCTGGCTGAACAAAGCAAAAGCTTTTCTCACTTTTATAATTACTGTTTTTCTGCTGCTGTTTTCAAAGCCATCAGCTTCAATCTCCAGCGAATCAATTACCGTATCATCATTTTGAAGAAGTTCTTTGCCCTTTAATCTGCATGCACTCTCGGGAATTTTTTTTTCAGGATTTTCTTTTTTGTAAAAGGCCTTTCCGGTAAAATATTCCAACTGCGAGATTGACTCAAACATTTCATTAACCGTATCGGGTGCCAGGTACTCATATTCCATTTGCTGTACCGGCAGTATGCGTTTATCCCTGTCTCCATATTTCCAGGAGTTTCGGGCAAGTGCATACATATTATACATGAACCAGTAACCCGGCATAACTACCAGCTGATCTTTTGCAGTGTTGATGCTTACGAGCGAAAATGGTATAGTAATATTAAGCTCATAAGAATAATCTGCTTTTGCTAGAATAGTAAAACTGGCAAACCTGGAATTATGTTTAATACTTACGCAAAGCCCCGGCCAAAAGCCCCGGCCCATAACAACCTCGCCATCTGCAGCTCTTGAATTGTGGTTCGATCCTATGGTTGCGCCTGCCGCTATATTACTCTGCCCCATCAACACCGCAGCGCATAAAAATGAATTGTTGTGGTGCTGCTCATGGGCGGGAAATATAAGTGAATTTAATACCTCGCAGCAGGAAATGGTGGAGTTGTTTCCTAAATACGAATTGATAAGCCTTGCACCATATTTGAGCATAGAATTTGAAGCCATTACAAAACGTACCGCCTTAACACCGTAAAATATTCTGCAGCCAAAACCCACAATCCCATTTACCATTTCGCAACCTTCCCCAATCTGCGATTTACCATCGGGGCCAGAGTTAATAGTTAGGTTTTTAAGTTTGTTGGCGCCTTTTATATAAGCGTCGCTGCCAATCCATACATCTTTAATAATTGCGCAGTTTTTTATCACGGTCCTGTCTCCTACTTTACCGTAGTAGCCCCGGTGTTTTTTAAATTCGTTCTCGGTAAATATTTTAAACTGCTGCAACAGCTTTTCATCATCACGGTATTTGCTCCAGAGCCAGGCATCGCCGGGCAGCATACCGTTAAAAGGTATTACACTGCGGCCACCGTTCTCATTACATATCTCCATCCAAATGCGTACGCTTTCGGGTTCGCCTTCTTTTAAAATACCTATGCCAAACTTTGCGTGATCGCTGGTGGCAAGTTCATTTACATTTACAATGATAACTTCATTGCCAATAATGTAGTTCGATAAATGGTTCACATTATCTATGGCTACGTTGTCGCCAAAATCGCAGCTTATGATGGTAGAATTGTACAAACCCACCGGCAGTTTCAGATCGCTGAATTCTAAACAAAAAGGTTCCAGTTTACCAATACGTACCAGCCCAAAAAAAGTACATCCTTTTACCAGTTCTGCATTAAAAGCATCGCTTACAAGAATCTTATTCCAGTCATCACTGCTGTTGTTATTGCGCACTAATAATTCTATTTCGTGGGCGGTAAGCTGGCGGTAGTTAATACCGCTGCGGTTCTGCAGGTTGCGCAGGTAATATTCATCTTTGCCTTTTGGCAGGTATTCCGGCTTTATAAAATTATAACCCAGTTTTTCTATCGAACTTTTCTTAATAATGTTCTGCTCCATTAGAAAATACATTTTATGTTCCCGGCGAAAATAACACTATTGAGCTTTTCTTGCGTCGCACTCTTGTACGGTTTGATACTTTATGGAGCTTTTACCTAAGCGTAGATTACAGCGAAGAATACTTGAGGTAATAATATTTGCGCAGAAACAGAAAATAGATAATGATTAAACATATTACTATGAACTCCCTTCATATCGGGCATTTAATCCTCAATTCAAGATGCATGTCGAAACACCATCAATAATAAGTTAGTGATTTAGTCTGTATGATTGCTCATTGCTCAGCGGTGGGCAAAACGCACAAGAGTGCAACGCAACAGGTGCTAAATATTAGTAATATAGTTTGGCTCATAAAAATAATTACGGTATAAATGCTGCTCCCATTAATAATACTTTGAAAAGTGTAAGCGTATGTTGCCATGAGGCAAGCCAATTCAAAACGGAAGTTATGTATAGACTTATGTAAGCCGTGTAAAATAAACAGTTTGTGTTTTCGTATATTGCTGGTCTGTTTATTTTAAAAACAACCAAATTACCTGCTTCATGAGCCCGATAAAAAAAACCATATTTGGGGGATTCTTTTTAATAACTGGTTTTATTGTCATTCTATTCTTTCTAATGCGTGGCTGCCTTTCAAAATATGATGAACGTTCTGCAATTGCACGTTCTTTATATTTTGAAAAAGACACACAGGCGGTTATTTTTTCCATTGTAAAATTCGATAAAACAACTTCGTATTCGCGGGATGGGGGGGTTATACAAAAAACAGCAACCACCGAATATTCAGTGCAATCGAATAATGCAAAAACTGGTGCAAAGATCAATGAGCAAAAAATTAAAGATGCACATGATATAAAATACTTTCCTATAGAAATATTAGGCGCTTCAAACGGGCAGGCATGGCTATTCCTGGGAGAATTGCTGGCAATTGATCCGTTTACGCTTAAGGCCGCAGCAGATAAACAAATACTGGAAGAAAAAAACCCTGCGCTTAAAGGAAAATTCCCTGCGGAAAGAATTTACTACTCATTCAACAGTAATGATAGTCAAATTTATTTTACAGCAACAGATGGCACAAAATGGCAACTGAATACACAATCATTCATTGCAATACCCCATGAATATTCGAATGAAATTAATTCTTTAAAATCTTTGCGTTTACAATTAGAAAAAGAGGAAAAGAAAAACAAATCAGCAATTGATTCATTATATAAAAAGTATGCTGATAGTGATGTAAAACTATATTCAGCTGGCAAAATGACTTACAAAGAATACAGCCGCTTGAGCAGTGAGCATTTTAAACATCGCGATACCCTGTATAAACAAAGAGATAGTCTTTATAAGATAAAAAGTAAATTAGAGAAACAGAACAATGGTTTAAGGGAATTACAGGATAAAATAGAATCATTAAAACAAACGGGTTTAAGCTACAATTCGATTGGGGCAAGCCAGGATACCTTAAAACGAAAATGGTATGGGCTTTATACAAAAGAAGAATTTGAAAACCTTTACAATCACTTCCGATACAACCCTGCCTATGACGAAACGGCAAGAAGGCAATTTTTTATTACTGATTATACAATCAATAAATATGATGATGCAATACTGAATAAAGATGCAGCAAATATGCCTTCTCCATCCTCTTATTTTTTGGATGGAAATTTTTTATTAGACAAGAAAACAGGAGTACCCATTCATCTTTCAAATGGAGAAAATTTCCTGGTAATTTATAAAGACAAAATTGGCAACGAAGGAAATATACAGCTAAGTATGATGGATGTGAATGGAACAATACAATGGACTTTTAATTCGCAATTGCATCAATGGCTTGACTGGATCTGCACAGGTAAACAACTCTTTATTTTTGGAGTGAATAATAAAGAAGTAAGCAGTGGTGAAGGTAATGTACTTTGGTGCATCGATCTTTCAACAGGAAAGGGTCCGCTGTATAATTTTTTTACTGATGCCTTACAACCCTAGGTTATTTTTTTGTGCTATAAAAACACTGCTGCATACATTTACCTAACAAAAAAAGGTTGTAGAACAATCCTTGGCACCAAAAAACAAATAGTCAAAAAGTTGCGCGTCCATTCATCATCTTAATCGAAAAATTTCTACTGGTGTCCCATATAAGATTAATATTAAGCAGTGCGCGTCGTTGTTAGTGTTTTTGTAAGTTCAACAATCTTCGATTCAATCTACGTTTTGGTAAAAGCACAAATGAATTACAATAAGTACAAGCGTGCGACGCAACGAAGCTTCATAGTATTCCCTCTGGCTGGCCCATAAATTTCTTCTTTCTTCTGTACTATTCAATAGTAAATAAATGTTAGCGTTTAAACCCTGGCTGCAGGTAATTATTAATCGCTGTAAATGGTACCAGTAAATTTACTTCCCCATCTGCAAAAGATTTTATTTCGTAAGGGGCATACAAAAAACCAATACCGCTGGTAGTAATATAAAAATTTGCAGCTGGTGGTATTTTGTTTACAAGAAAATAATTTTGGTCGAGTGGCTTGTTGTTTTTTATACCGTACTGCAGGCGTGCCACCTGTTCCAGCAATGAAGGAAGTACTTTAATGCCTGCTTCATTTACCACATCTGTCAACTGTAATTTTTTACCACTTGTCTTATTAATACAGGCAAGTGCTGTTGAATAATTTCCATGTGCGCCGCCACTAAAGTCATAGCTATATTTAGCAAGTGTAATGTGTTGTTCATTTTCATACATCACCATTACTTTTTCTTCCTGTTGCGATGATAAAGACAAACCCATTTCAGCAGTTTCCTTTGGCAGCATTTTTTCGTTCTCCGTTTTCCAGGTAGACAGTACTTTGTTTTTTTCATCGCCAATCCATTTTGCAATTTGAACAGAGGGTGTTTTAATATTCAGCATTTGCAGTATTTGCTTTTTTACGGCAAGGTCTGTGGCATTGGTGCCCACAGGCAAAATTGATGCGCCAAAATAATCGCACTGAGATTCATTATTATATTTTTTAGCAAGTGTGGCACTGCCTTCTGCAAATAAATAGCTAAAAGGTGTAAACATTTTTTCATTGCTAACCTTAAGCTCGAAGTTGCCTTTTTTCTCTGGGCTATTTTCCTTTGTAAGCGTGCTTTTGCCTATAAACATGTCACCGTTCACCATGCCAGTAAGCAGAATGCTAACCGGCCCGCTGATTGCACTTATGCTCATACTGTCTGGGCTTGATACAGCTTCGCCGGGGTACAAAGGCATTGGCCATTGGTTTTGCGCAAACCAGATATATCCGCTTAAATTTTTTCCCGCTTTATGTAAATGAAGGGTAGCTGGCAGATTACCTATTTTACCTGTAAATATTTTATACCAGCTTTCCGGGGTTTGTGCAGCAACAATAGAAGTGCATAAAGCAAATACCACAGATGCGATTATATTTTTCATATTATTTACATTTTATCCAAATTTAAATGTAAGATTTTTTTACTGGTTAACCAGGTTGATTATCTCTTAAGTACTTCAGGGTTTAAGATTGCCGGCGGGTGAAACGCATGCGGACCATACCCCAATGCCGCAATAAGGTTATCCGCTCCGGCACTTGCAAGCCCGTATTGCGTCTCTGCCGTGCCGCCTGCAATATGCGGTGTAAGCAACACATTAGGCAACCCAGGCAAGCCGGGAAAAATAACAGGCTCCTCTTCAAAAACATCAAGCGCAGCGGCGGAAATTTTCTTTTGTTGCAAAGCTGCCGAAAGGGCCGCTTCGTCAATTAAACCGCCTCTTGCAATGTTGATTAATATTGCCGATGGTTTCATTAAATCCAGTTCTTTTTCCCCAATATAGTGATAATTATTTTTTGTTAATGGAAGGGCAAGCACCACAAAATCTGCCTCAGATAAAAGTGCCTGTTTTGTTTTGTAACCCGCTTTACATTCCTCTTCAACAGCAGCATCTACCCTGTTACGGTTGTTATAGATTACCCGCATATTAAAACCCACAGCCCGTCTTGCAATAGCCTGGCCAATACGCCCTAAGCCAATAATACCAAGGGTTTTGCCGTTTACCGCCGTTCCGTAAAAAAGCGTTCCTACCGGATGCTTCCAGTTGCCTTCCTTTATATATTGTGCCGCTTCTGCTATCCTGCGCGCGGATGCAATCATCACACCCCAGGTAAAATCCGCCACGGTTTCATTTGCCGGCCCCGGGGCATTGGTAACAATTATACCTGCCGCTGTAAGCGCATCAACATCAACGTTGTTATAACCTGCGGCTGTTACACAAATAGCTTTCAGACGTGTTGCACCTGCCACAGCCGACGCATCAATTTTTTCTCCACCGGCAAGCAAAACACCATCCATATCTTTCAATACTTCTGGCAATTCCACTGCTGAATATTTTTTTCCTTCATTTAGAGATACATCAAAATATTCTTTCAGCCGCTCAACTATTTCCGCCGCCAATGGCCTTGTTATCAATATTTTTTTCATAGCGTTATCGGTTATTTTTTACTTAGCTGCATTACTGCTATTTGGCTCCGGTTGTGTCACTCACTTGTACTTTGGGTACTATATTCGGCAAGTGCAGAACGGCTTTTCAAATCAATTTTGCTGCTTTCAGTAAAATTATAGGGTTCTTTGGTGCAAAGCAAAACAAGGGAGCAAGTTTCGGGTTTTAAAAACCAATAGCCGGCAATATTTTTGTGTTAAAGAAAAAGATAAAATGAAAACACAAGACAATCTCAATTACAATCGCATCGCAGTTGCAATTGAATTTATTCAGAAAAATTTTAGAGATCAGCCCGATCTTGATGCAGTAGCTGCGCAAGTGCATTTAAGCCCTTTTCATTTTCAAAGATTGTTTACAGACTGGGCCGGCGTTAGCCCAAAAAAATTTATACAATACCTGAGCATAGAGTACGCTAAAAGGATATTGAAAGAAAGCAACACTACTTTGTTTGATACAGCATTTAGCACTGGCCTTTCCGGTACTAGCCGCCTTCATGATTTGTTTATAAAAATTGAAGGAATGACACCCGGCGAATACAAGAACGGCGGCCAAAATCTTTCTATTAATTATAGTTTTGCCGAAAGCCCATTTGGAAATATTCTGGTTGCCTCAACTGCTAAAGGAATTTGCCATATGGCATTTGCAGATGATGAACAAAATGCGCTTACAGCATTTAAAAACAATTTTCCTAATGCACATGTAAATCAAATGGTTGATACGATTCAGCAAAATGCGCTCTTTATTTTTGCCCATAACTGGAGTAAACTGCACCAAATAAAACTGCACCTGAAAGGCACCGATTTCCAGGTAAAAGTTTGGGAAGCATTGTTAAAAATACCTATGGGTAAATTAGCTACTTATGGTCGCCTTGCCAAGGCCATTGATAACCCCAAAGCATCCCGTGCTGTGGGTACTGCCATTGGCGATAATCCGGTTGCTTTCTTAATTCCCTGCCACCGTGTAATTCAATCTAAAGGCTCGTTTGGCCAGTATCATTGGGGCAGCATTCGTAAAACTGCGATAATTGCCTGGGAAGCGGCGAAGGAACATTCAATGCAATAAAAATATGAGACCCTCCATCAAACAACAACCAACTCATTGCGCCTGCTGTTGAATAAATTTACGAACGTACAAGAGTCCTGCCTCTGCGCATTGGCGTCAAGCTAATTTTTAATAAAAATCGCTGAAAGTGTTTGCCAGTAATGGTTTTAGGTAGTCTTGCAATAAGGGTTTAATAAATGGTATTAAATATTAATGCGTTTCAGAATAATCTTCGCTTTCATTGGCAAGGAAAAAAAGCAACTGAGTCTTCCAAGGCGCAAAGGGAACCCCAAGTATAAGAGTGCGACGCAACGAAAGCTCAATAGTAGTAATACTGTTGGGTCAATAAATGTATTTCTTAGCTTGACGCATGTGTGCCTCTTCGGGAAGAAAAGGTTAACTGTATTATCTAAAGCCGGGCTCAAAACAAAGAATTATTACAATTCATCTGTTTCATAAATCCGCAGCCTGTTTTTAAGTACCAGCATGTCATGACTTATATTGTTCATGCGATGGAGTAAATGCGCAATGGCTTCAATACCTTCCAGGTTAATTGCAAGGTCGTAATGCAGGCGCACATATTTTTCTAATTCGGGTAACTGTTCGGCCACAATAAAAACCGAATCCTGCTTACGTTCCACCTCAATTAGGCCGCACTCCTGCAGGGAACTGATGAAAGAAAATTCAACATGGTGATGTACACAAAACTCATTTACTGGTATTAAATTTTTCGTTTGCATGGAGATAATTTTTTACGATGAAAGTTTCAATAACTCCCTAAATAATTCTTTCTGTTTTTCCGTCAGGTCCGTAGGTATTTTTACGGTGTAGGTTATGTACAAATCTCCGTGCTGACCTTCCTTCTTGTAAACTGGAAAACCCTTGTCTTTCAACCGCGTTTTAGTGCCGTTTTGTGTTTCAGGCTTTACCTTCAGTTTCACTTTACCGCTCAGGGTATCGATAGTTATTTCGCCGCCCAATACCGCAGTGTATAAGTCCAGTTCTGCTGTGGTATAAATGTCGTTGCCCATACGTTTAAATTGTGTGTCGGCGGCTATTTGAAATGTTATATAAAGGTCGCCATCGGGCCCGCCGTTTATGCCCTTGCCACCATGACCTTTCAGTTTTATGACCTGCCCGTTTTCTATACCCGCCGGTATGGTAATGCGAATATTCTTTCCGTTAACCGCCAGCGTTTGCTGGTGTGTATGGTAAGCATCTTTAAGGTGCAAATGCAGTTCAGCGTTGTAATCTTCCCCCCTGAATTTTGCTTGCCGCCCACCGCTTCTGCCACCGCCAGAACCGCCGAACATAGATGCAAAAAAATCAGAGAAATCACCGCCATCATAAGACTCTGAAAACTGGCTGCCACCCGCCCCTTGTTGAGGACGTGAACCCTGCGCCTGCCGGGCTTTTTCGTATTCCTCGCCGTGCTGCCAGTCTTTACCGTACTTATCATATTTTGTACGTTTTTCCGGGTCGCTTAAAACCTCATTAGCTTCGTTCACCTGCTGAAATTTGGTATGCGCTTCTTTGTCATTGGGGTTCAAATCAGGGTGCAGTTTGCGGGCAAGTTTACGGTAAGCCTTTTTGATGTCCTCATCGGTTGCATTTTTTTCAATGCCCAATACTTTGTAATAATCTATAAACGCCATGAATATGATTTAAGAAACTGATGCAATAGAATGTTTATTCAAATTTAAACAATAGCACGGTCACTCCTCTCAGTTATTTTAGCAGATGTGATTGAAGGAATTATTTTGTACCCGGCAGTGGATCTTTGTGAAGCTTTTCTTGCGTCGCACTCTTGTACGGTTTGATACTTTATTGAGCTTTTATTGCGGTGTAGTTGGAAGCGAAGGATGTGGGGAATAATAACATACTAGAGGATAAAAAATTCCGTAGAATTATTTATCTCAGGCACTAACTATTTTTAAACCAGTAATACTTTTAAAGTCTGTAACATTCCAGCTGAATAATGTAAGATCATAAACTAAAGCTGCAGCAGCAATAATGGCATCAGGCAGTTTAACATGGTGAGCTTTACGAATATCTACTGTTTTTAATTTTATTTGCTGCTCCAGTTCTATAACCAATGCGTCATTGATAAAATTGTGCATTACTTCCAAATCCTTTTTGGTAGCCGTTTTCCAAGAAAGTAATTCAATTTCGGTAATATCGGACATTACGGGCTGCTCGTCTTTTAGCAAATCATCAATAAATTTTTCACCAACCAGGGGTAACTGTTGCTGCTAATAATAGATAGCAGTATTATTATCGCATAAATGTTTTAGTCCCATTCGCTTCGTAATTCTTTTAGCTGACTGTCAATATCTGTTAATAGTTGTTTAGTCATAGCTCCCTTGTATTTTGTAGCCCAGTTAACAGTATGTTGTTTTTCCCTGTGCAAGCGGATAAGCTGCAGAAGTTCAAGATTCTGTAAAAGCTTTATAGCTTTACTATTAATGATATCTATAGTTACTCTTTGCATAATTTAGTTTTTAAATAATCTCCTGTTACAAAATTAAAAATGATAACTATTACCTGCGTTCTTAAAAGTATCTTCTCGCAACTGCTTTTACGCTTCAATTCATTTAGCGTGTATTACCATCTTCGCTTCGGTAAAAGCTCAATAAACTGTCCAACCGTACAAGCGTGCGACGCAACCGGGTTTAATAGTAGTACTGCAGCCTGGCTAATAAAATTCTTCCGGAAATTTGAAACGCAACCTATTTTGGTAAAAGGCTTAGTTACCTTAATTTCGACTGATCAATGACTATTCATTATCCTATGCTGTTAGATGGTGGTCTTTCAAATGAACTGGAAAGACAAGGGTGTGATTTGAATCAAAAATTATGGAGTGCTCAGTTGCTGGAATCTAACCCCGAAGCGATTGTTCTTGCTCACCTGGCTTATCTTGAAGCGGGCGCACAGTGCATCATAACTTCCAGTTACCAGGCCACCATTCCCGGGTTTATGGCGATTGGTTATGATAAGCATTCGGCTAGTGCACTTATACTGAAATCGGTTCAGTTGGCGGAAGAAGCCAGAAGGCGTTTCATGTTATTAAATCCTCGTGAACCCAAGCCGTTAATCGCTGCCAGCATTGGACCTTATGGAGCCTATTTAGCAGATGGCTCAGAATATCGTGGTGATTACGGTATTACTGATCTGGAGCTAACAGACTTTCATGCGCCAAGAATCAATTTACTGGATAATTCAACGGCAGATATCTTCGCCTGCGAAACCATTCCAAGTTTTCAGGAGGCTAAGGTGTTGGCTGCCTGTTTAAAGACCAAAAAAAAATCTGCCTGGATCTCTTTTTCCTGTAAGGACGGCAAACACATTAATGATGGAACGCCTATTGAAAAATGTGCTGCCTTTTTCGCCCATCATCCTGCCGTATTTGCTATGGGTGTAAACTGCACTTCGCCAGACTACATTTCAGCATTAATACAATCCATCAAAACAAAATCAGGAGATAAAAAAATAGTGGTGTATCCAAATTCAGGAGCCGTCTATCATGCTGAGAGCAAAACCTGGACTGGTCTTTCGGATACTTTCTCCTGCGAATTAATGGTAAAAGAATGGCTGGATTTGGGTGCAGATATTATTGGAGGCTGTTGTAATATTGGCCCTGAGCAAATTAAAGCAATGGGTAAAATTATTTATCAATAAACTAATGCTGGGTGGGCGTTTTTTTTACCTTCCCTCAAAGCTATTATAGTTATCTGGCATTGGTTAATTGCTAACCAGCCTTGCTGCTACCCTCGTGTTTATGCAGTTGCGGGACTTTGAGAAACTAAAGGCAAGTCCAATTTTTTCTTAGGGTTTCATCACACTGCCAAGGTTCGCTTCTTCACAAACCTTTATCCTATTTTGTTCTTCGCCCAGGTTCGTTGCTTCACGAATAATTATCATGTTTTATTACGTTGCATGGAACGGCACAGACGCAACCTTTTATAAATGTTACGGAGACGAATCAAAGTAAAGTTCATTAATAACAAAAAATGATCAATGGGGAGGTGTCCCGAACAACCGAAATTCCTTTTAGCCAATATATTTTTACCATCAATCTTCGCTGCGGTAAAAGCTCAATAAACTATCCAACCGTACAAGTGTGCGACCGCCGCCTTGGGCGGCGCAAGCTGCAAGAGGCGATACTATGAAAAACAATGCCCTGGCTCAAAATATTTTATTTAGCCTGCAGCGTAATACCATTGCTGGTAAAGTCTTTTATATTGAATTTGGTACCTGCTTTACTGTCAATCAAATCAACTACCTGATCAACTGTAGAGCCTGTATGATCATATTTTATATAACCGTTTCCGTTTGAAATAGATTTCTCAATAACCTTCCCTTTCGCGGAAAGAACATCTAACAGAAACTTAAATTTTGCATAGTCAGTGTTAATAATATTTATTTCCGTAACACTACCAGCGGCAGCAGTTGTGCCACTTTCGGGCATCGGCATTTTGTCTTTGCTTGCAGCAATAAATTGCACTGCTTCGAAAATACCCTTCTCCATCGCATCGGCTAATGATTTATTGGATGTACCACCAATACCAATAATTGTTTTACCCTGGACATTGATGGGTTTTGAATCGATAATCTCCCTTGTTTGTGGGTTAACCAACTGAATGGTAAAACCAATCTTGGCCTTACCTGCACCTAATGATCCGTTGTTTGAAGTGCCGGGAAAATAATCGGTGACCTTGCCCATAACAATTACCTGTGCACCTTTCATTTTGCCGCCCTGTATGCTGGAGTTTTGATCGGTGGATCCGGTCTTGTTGAAATTAATCTCGTCTGTTGCATTACCAATATCATTGAGGCTAAGCAACACATTAAAACAATCTACTCCCTGTAGTGCCGTGGTTAACATCTGCGAGAGTTCAGTGCCAAACTTACCTTGCGCTGTGGGTGTAGCCACGGTAAAACTGGAGACAGAAACACGCACTCTTTTTTCCAGCGCAAGGCCGGTGCATTCTTTTTTTATCTCGTCGTAACTTATTTTTTGCGCTATACTCCTATTTACTGCAAACAATACGCAGAGCAGTATACACGAAAGTTTAAAATAATTTTTCATAACCATTTTTTTTATTTGAAAATTTATTTATAGATTTTTTCTAAAAGGAACTTTGATCGAATTAATACTGCTGGCACCCATTAGGGGCGTTTTACAGTTAGCTCGACTCTTTTGTTTGACCAGGATCTGGCTAATGGCTCCTGACAACTTTCTCTTTAAATAGTTAAAAAAAGAACGTTTTTGCAGGCGGTCATGCTGCACTTTAATAGCCCTGATTTTATAAGTATACATTTTTAAATGTTTTAAAAATGAATTGATAATTACACTACGAACTTACATTGCCGGCAAAGGCAGGCAAACCGATATTTATTATTTGCAGCGTTCCATTTATTATTTGCAGTAAAAACACCTGTAAGTGCCGAATAATTTTTATCTTTTGATTGATTTAAAAAAAACAAAATGAAATATTGTACCAGGCAGAAGAATATGAATAAGGCATCGGTTGCGTCGCACACTTGTACGCCAGTAATTCTACTTAGCTTTCAGCAGCCATTAACCAGCATCGCCAACAGTATATTCATTTTAAGAAAATAATTTTAAAGTACTGCTTTTAGCACAAACAAAATCCTGCATGAAAAAAGATATATTGCTTACATTTTTTTGCGTAATCAGCATGGCACCATTTGCACAGCAAAAAAAAATAGATTCACTTATTGGCGAACTAAATAAGCACACACAGCAGGATACAACCCGTTTTTTTCTCTTGAAGAATATTGCCCGTGCCTACAACAACACAAACCCGCAAAAAGCCCTTGAAATGGCAGATGAAGCAATTGCTGTTGCAAAGAAAATAAATGATAATATCAAAATGGCGTCGGCACTTACCACCAAAGGCATCAGTTACCATAAACTGGGTAAAGACAGCCTGGCTTTTGCCGTCTCTAACCAGGCACTGGATATCTATACAAAAGCTGGAGAAAAAAAGCGTGCCGCTGATCTTCTGTTTAATATGGGTTACATTTATTTTGATATTGCCAACTATTTCGAAGCGCTTAAAAGCCATGAGGCAGCATTAAAACTTTATGAACAACTGAACAGCCTGCAGGAGCAGGCTGATGCACTAAACAGTATCGGCAACAGTTATATGCGGCTTGCTGCTTACCCCGCATCGCTTGAAAATTATTTCAGGGCCTTAAAGATATATAACCAGGTAAACCCTGAAGAACCAAACTCAATGGTGCTTACCAATATTGGCAATGTATATTATCATTTATCTGATTACCCTCAGTCGCTTAAATATCACATGCAGGCAATTAACACAGATGAGCTTAGTGGTAACCAGGAAAATCTTGCACATGACTATGATAACCTTGGCAATATTTATGATGAGATGAAGAGCACTGATAAAGCATTGGAATATTATCTTAAAGCATTATCTATTTACAGAGTGTTGGATGACCGGCGCAGTATAGCTTCCACCCTTATGAACTGTGCCGTTATTTTCCAAAAGGTAAAACAATATGACACTGCTTTAAATTACCTGCAGCAGGCATTTCAAATTTATGAGTCATATACCGATGAATATAAAATGTCGGGTGTATTGGACGGGATAGCAAGTCTCTATATGCAGGCTTCTAACACATTTTTAAGCAGGCAGCACATGTCAGTAGCAGAACGTAATGCAGCCGTAAATAAATATCTGGAGCAAAGTCATCGGCTCGCCTTAAAAACCGGCTCACTTTCAAAACAATCAGCAACACTGGAACTAATGAGTAGTGCTTACGAACAACAGGAAAATTTTCCACAAGCATTAAATACCTACAAAGAGTCTGTTGCCCTGAAAGACAGGGTTCTAAATGATGAAACAAAACAAACAGCTACGCGGCAAGGCATGCAATATGAGTTTGATAAAAAAGAAGCACTCACTAAGGCTGAAAACGATGTGAAAAAAATCCTTGCTGCAGCAGAAATAAATCAGCAGCAAACAGAAAAGAATGCCGCTATTTGGGGTGCTGTGATATTAGCAACTGCATCAGTATTCATCTTCATGTTTTATAAAAGAAAACGGGATGCAGAGCAGCAGCAGATAGATGCGGAATTTAAAACAGAAGTTGCCGATACGGAAATGAAGGCGCTTCGCAGCCAGATGAACCCTCATTTTATTTTCAATTCCCTTAACTCTATAAGCGACTATATTTTAAAAAATGACATTAAGTCCGCCGACTATTATCTAACCCGGTTTGCCAAAGTCATGCGCATGATTCTGGAGAATTCTGACCAAAAAGAAGTGACACTTACAGATGATCTAAAAGCCCTTGAATTATATATCCAGCTTGAATCTATGCGCATGAAAAACAAATTCAGCTACGAAATAATTGTGGACGATGACATTAACCCAGATAATACTATGATACCGCCACTCATTCTACAGCCCTTTGTTGAAAACAGTATTTGGCATGGCATCGCAAATAAAGACGGAACTGGAAAAATATTAATCCATATAAAAAAGGAAGGTAACTTACTCAACTGCGTTGTAGAAGACAACGGCATTG
The DNA here is from genome assembly GCA_038203525.1 of Chitinophagales bacterium. Lineage (GTDB taxonomy): Bacteria > Bacteroidota > Bacteroidia > Chitinophagales > Chitinophagaceae > Limnovirga. The sequence continues at coordinate 38,162 of JBBRDW010000002.1, forward strand.
GGCGGCAACATCAGGCCACCGAAGAACAATTAAACCCAGAGAAGAAATCGCTTGGAATGAAAATCACAAAAGCACGTATCGATATTATCAATAAAGTTAAAAAATCAAAAGCGGCGATAGAATTATCCGATCTTGCAGAAGGGCTGCGTGTTGAAGTAAGGCTACCTTTGGAATTAAGTTTTTAAAACAGTGATATGATCCGTACAATTATAGTTGATGATGAAGAGCACTGCATTGACAGACTAAGTTGTATGGTGGCAGAGGATTACAGTGATTCCATCCTCCTTATGGATACTGCTAAAACAGTGGAAGAAGGTTTAACAGCGATTAAAAAATTACAGCCAGATCTTGTTTTTCTCGATGTACACATTCAGGATAAAACCGGGTTCGATCTGTTAAATCAATTAAATCAAATCAACTTTTCCGTAATCTTCACAACTGCATACGATAAATATGCAGTGCAGGCTTTCAAATTTAGTGCTATCGATTATCTATTAAAACCTGTAGATCCAGACGACCTTAAACAGGCTGTATATAAACTGCAAGAAAAAATTGACAAAGATGAAATTGCCCGTAAAATGGAAGTACTTTTTTACAACCTGAAACACACGCAGAACGTAGCAAAACGGATAAGTATTCCAACAGTGAATGGTTTTGTTTTTGTTCAGGTAAATGATATCATTCGCTGCCAGAGCGAAATTAATTACACAACAATTTTTTTAACCGATAAACAGAAACTTACTGTAGCTAAAACATTAAAGGAATTCGAAGAGTTACTTGGAGACTATAATTTTTTTCGGGTGCATAATTCGCATCTTATCAACCTGGTATTTATTAAGAGTTACAACAAGGGCAAAGGAGGTTCGGTTACTATGACAGACCATTCAGAAGTAGAAGTCTCTACCCGCAGAAAAGATGAGTTTTTAAAAAAGCTCGCCAGCTTTTAGTTACAAATATTTTATTGCTTTATTCGAATATGCTGGCTGCCACGCATTTAATGACGCTTATCATTCCAACCGCACAAGAGTGCGAGGCAACCCAAGCCCAATAGGATTACTATAAGTCAGGCTCATAAAATTCCTCAGAAAAAGCCGGTACCTGCATCTTCACCCATAGGATTATGGCACAGGTTGTGGGTCAATATAATTCTTCAATCAAATATTGCATTTCATTAAATTTAAAGGTATCGCCTTTTGACAGCCCCTGCATCGCTTTATAGATGGGCGCCCTGGCAGAGATGCCTATAACCGTCGCCCCATCTATTACAAATTTTTCGGTAGCAATGGCTATATAAAACAGGAACTCATTTGTTATCACAAGGGCACCCGGCTGTACTGTTGAATATTCGGCGGAGGGGTCTAAAGATTTCAAATAATTAAGGTCAGTTGCGGAAAAGGCCAGTTCATTTTCATAGATGATCAGCAATTCTGTTTTACCCGTATTGCGATCTTCACTCTGACTGGCAGAAAAGGATTTATTATTGATATCCAATTTCATCGACGTTACCCGGCTATCAAAATTTTCAACCTGTTCTTCCTGTTTTTGTATGCATATATTTAATATGTCCTGTTTGCTAATTTTCTGTTTCATAATTTCTATAAATAATTTTTATTCAAAATGATATCGTTTGTCGCTGGTACCTGAACCTTCAGCCAATAAAACGCCAACGGAATGAAGATAGTCTTTTTAAGGCCAAGTAAGCTGCCTTTATTTGCTCCATGGCCTTAGCTATTTGGGTCAGGTTTTGTGTGTTGGCGTACAAATGCTTTCTTGTTTTCAATTACTGCCACACAAGATTTGAAAATTTACAGGCTTTTGCATTGCGCTAAAATAATGTAGAGGTTTGTTGCTGCCCTCATTCGTGTTCCCAAGACTGAGGCCAAAGTTCAGTATGATTACCAAGAGCACAAGAGTGCGACGCAACAAAAGTTAAATAGAATTACCAATTGCCCGGCACATAATATTACAAAAACCCATTAATTTCGTTGCTCTTAATTTTATTGCTAACAAATATATTCTTGTCATCAAAATTTACAGATTATGCAGGCTTGGAAAGATTATCAGCAGCAGCACAAAGACCGCTTTTTAAATGAACTGCTCGAACTGTTGCGTATACCCAGCGTAAGTGCACGCAGCGAACATAAAGAAGATATGCAGCATTGCGCCGAAATGGTAAAAAAACGCCTGCTTGAAGCAGGTGCAGATACCGTTGAAATTTATGCCACACCAGGCCACCCGGTGGTGTATGGCGAAAAAATGATCGATGCTGCCAAACCCACCGTTTTGGTATATGGCCACTACGATGTGCAGCCCGCCGATCCGCTGGAACTGTGGCACAGTGCGCCTTTTGAGCCGACAATAAAAGATGGAAAAATTTTTGCCCGTGGTGCCTGCGATGATAAAGGTCAGTTTTATATGCACGTAAAAGCTTTGGAAACACTGGTGCAAACCAACTCTCTTCCGGTAAATATCAAGTTCATTATTGAAGGCGAAGAAGAAATTGGTTCTGCAAATCTTGGCGATTTTGTTAAAGCGAATAAGCAGCTTTTAAAAGCAGATGTAATATTGATAAGCGATACCGCCATGCTAAGTATGGATACACCAAGTATAGACGTAGGCGTTCGCGGCTTAAGCTATATTGAAGTGGAAGTTACCGGCCCCAACCGCGACCTGCACAGCGGGGTGTATGGTGGCGCAGTAGCCAACCCAATAACCATTCTTGCGCACATGATCACCAGTTTGCACGACGAAAATAACCATATCACCATACCCAATTTTTACAACGATGTAGTTGAGGCAACCCCTGCAGAAAGAGCGGAACTGGCAAAAGCTCCTTATAACGAGGCGGAATACAAAGAAGAGTTAGGCGTTACCCAACTCTGGGGCGAAAAGGGTTACAGCACAAGCGAACGCACCGGCATTCGTCCTACACTCGAAGTGAACGGCATTTGGGGCGGCTATACCGGCGAAGGTTCTAAAACCGTGCTTCCATCAAAAGCACATGCGAAAATTAGTTGCCGGTTGGTACCCAATCAAAAACACGAAAAAATGACAGAGCTTATCATCAGTCATCTTAAGAAAATAGCGCCGTCTTATGTTACCGTAAAGGCAGAACCGCATCATGGCGGCGATCCCTATATGACGCCGGTTGACAGCATCGAATACCGCGCCGCAGCCAAAGCAATTGAAACCTCTTTTGGCAAATCGCCCATTCCAGTTCGCGGTGGAGGAAGCATCCCGATTACCGCTTTATTCGAAGCAGAACTGGGCTGCAAAGTGGTATTTCTCGGCTTTGGTTTAGACAGCGATAACCTGCACAGCCCCAACGAGAAATACGACCTTGTTAATTTCTATAAAGGCATAGAAACAATCCCCTATTTTCATGAGTATTATGCAGAGATGAAAAGTGGTTTGTAGTAAAAGATTACCATTAGGTAGAGTTTCTAAATTATGTTTATGCAGATCAATAAAACGATCTGCATATTTTTTTGGGCCAGGCTGTAGTAATTCTTTTAATCGTTCCTTGCGTCGCACACTTATACTTCAAGAACCTATAATGAGCAGTCAACAGCCGCCAGCTCGTTTAAATAAATATTCCTCGTCAATTTTAAGAGCATAGTTATTATTTTTGATTGCCGCATCTAATACAGGCAAACCCATGGATAAAAAAAGATACGTACTAAGCAGCGAAGTGGCAGAACAGAAAATACACCGCCTTGCCCTGGAAGTAGCAGAGCACCTGAGCGGCGATCAAGCACCGCTTATCCTGATAGGTATAAGAAACAGCGGTACAGTAGTTGCCGACAAAGTGGGCGCATACCTGCGGCCATACATCAGCGCACCAATGGAAATTATTTCCGTATCGTTTGATAAACAGATGCCCAAAGAAATTACCCTAAGCCGGGAAATTGATTTTACCGATAAAAATGTACTGGTCATTGATGATGTATGCAATAGTGGTAAAACGCTTTTATACGCATTGAAACCACTGCTCAATTTTTATCCGCACCGCATACAAACACTGGTGCTTATTGAAAGAATGCACAAGTTGTTTCCCATAAAGCCTGACTATGTTGGTTTATCTCTGGCAACTACCATGGACGATCATATTCAGGTAGAGGTAACCGATAATGAAATTACAGGAGCTTTTGTCTAATAACCGCTGTTGATATCGCCTGTTCAAAACTATCCCCAAACATCGAAGTATTCGGCCAAAGCATGGGCAGCGCAAGGTGCAAATGGTAACAGGCAAAATGAATAAAGCGGGGTCAATAATTTTTTGGGATACCTCTGAAAAAAAATTACCGGCCAGCTGTAAAAAATAAATACTTTGATTCTTCTTGATTGCTAAACATAATTTATCCATGCCAAAACATTTTTTTTATCTTCTTTTATTAATCCTTTATAGTTGCAGCAACGGAGGCTTAATAGAAACCGGACGCATGCAGGGCGCATACAATATGCTGTCACAATCTTTTAACAGTATTTCACTCGATACAACTTATACCAACCGTACCCAGCTTAAAATTTATGCAGATGATTATATGATGTACCTGCGCATTAATTTGGCAAACAGTGTTTCTGCTTTTGGCATTGGCACTTATAAATTTGATTCGGGCAAGCTCAAAGAAAATATTATTTACAGCACTGCCGGTGAAATGGAAATCCCTGGTTCTACTTTGGATAGCTTTAATATAACGGGGAACAATAAGGGATACGAGCAGGTAATAGCACAAATAATGTCAGATAAAGGATTATTGCGTGTTACCGAAGTGTATGAATCTCTTGGTAAACCAGCGGCCTCGCCTTTAGATGGCGCCTGGAAGAACACCGCGAACTATACCATTAATGGAAACGATACCACAAAGCTGAACGATAGACTTTACAAAATATTTTACGCCGGCCATTGGGGCACAGGGCTTTTCGGTATTGACTCTCTTCAAAGAGGCAATACAAACATCGCGTATGGAACCTTCGAAATGGACGGCAATAATAAAATAAAAGAAACAGTTATAACCGCCACCAGCGCAGCTTTACGCGGACAGGCATTTGAAGGTGATATTGAAATAAAAGGCACCAACGAATTCAAACAAACTATTACAATGCCAACAGGAGTTAAATATGTTGAGGTGTACCAGCGGCTAAAGAAATAATTATTGAACCAGATTCTTCTTTTGCGATAGGTACAGTTATTCATGAACAGTATTAAGCCCAGTAAACCGAAGGTGTTGAAGCACAGCTTTACACTGAGTTTTTTCACAGATTATACAGAGAAACTCCTTGAAAGCCTGTGCCTAACTCTATGCCCCTTTGGTTGTGTATTTTAGTCAATATATTTTCCGAAAGCATAAGAGTGCGACCGCCGTCTTGGGCGGGGCAAGCTGCAAGATACGATGCCATGAAAACCAGTGGCTGGGTCCATAATAATTTCCAATGTTTAAATCATGAATATTGCTTAAACTTGCCATCCAATTAAAATGCTTACAATATGGACGCTGCAATCGAAACACAGGTAAATACCTGGCTCAACGGAAATTACGACCAGGATACTAAAAATGAAATTTTACGTCTTCAGAAAGACAGTCCGGATGAACTTGCTGAAAGTTTTTACCGAACGCTTGAATTTGGTACCGGCGGTATTCGCGGGCTAATGGGCGCAGGCCCAAACCGTATGAATAAATATACCATTGGCGTGGCTACACAGGGCTTTGCCAATTACCTGAACAAAACTTTTCCCAGTGCTGAAATAAAGATGGCGATTGCACACGACTGCCGAAACAACAGCCGCTTTTTTGCTGAAACAACTGCCAATGTTTTCGCGGCAAATGGCATAAAAGTTTTTTTATTCGATGCGCTGCGACCCACGCCGGAACTGAGTTTCGCCATCCGTCACCTTGGCTGTAATGGTGGTGTAGTTTGTACGGCATCGCACAATCCCAAGGAATACAATGGTTATAAAGCCTACTGGAATGATGGCGGACAATTAGTGCCACCTCACGATAAAAATGTGATACGCGAAGTGGAAGCTGTTGCTACTGTTGACGATGTAAAATGGAGCGGCGGTGAAGCCAACATTACCATTATTGGCAAAGAAGTAGACGCGGAATATATAAAGATGGTAAAGAGCCTGAGCGTTTACCCCGAAGTAATTGCCAAACAACACGATCTTAAAATTGTATATACTTCTATACATGGCAGCGGTATTATGCTGGTGCCGCAGGTGCTGGAAACATTTGGCTTTACCAATGTTACCATCGTTGAGGAGCAGGCAAAACCTGATGGTAATTTTACAACTGTTGTTTATCCCAATCCTGAAGAAGCTGAGGCAATGAGTATTGGCCTTAAAAAGTCGAAAGAAATTGATGCCGATATTTTGCTCGGTACCGATCCCGATGCCGACCGTGTAGGTATTGCCATTAAAAATAATAAAGGCGAATGGGTGCTCATGAACGGCAACCAAACCGCTGTGCTCGCATTCACTTATATGATAGAAGCCCGCAAGGCAAAGGGTTTGGCGCAGCCAAACGATATGGTGGTAAAGACAATTGTTACCACCGATATGATCAATGAAGTTGCCAAACAAAACAACGTTGCCTGCTACGATGTACTTACCGGTTTTAAATGGATTGCAGAGTTGATCAAAGAAAAAGAAGGCAAAGAAAATTATGTAATTGGCGGGGAAGAAAGTTTTGGTATGATGATTGGCGACCAGGTGCGTGATAAAGATGCGGTAAGTGCTGTTGCCTTCTTAAGCGAAATGGCGGCGTTCGAAAAGAACAACAACAAACTGTTGTATGATAAACTGATCGAGCTTTATATTCAGTATGGTTTTTATCTCGAGCATTTGATAAGCATTACCAAGAAAGGCATGCGCGGACAGGAAGAAATTGCTGAGATGATGCAGAGCTACCGCAACAATCCACCATCGGTTATCAATGGTGTAAAATTAACGCAGTTGCTGGATTACCAGCTACAGGTTGGCAAGAATATACAGAGCGGCGAAACCTGGGATATTAGTTTGCCAAAGAGCAACGTACTCCAGTTCTTACTCGAAGACGGCACAAAAATTTCTGCACGCCCAAGCGGTACTGAACCAAAAATAAAATTCTATTTCAGCGTGAACACAAAGCTTGCCAGCAAAGAGGCTTACGATGCAACACATGCCACACTCATGGCGAGAATAAGTGGAATTATTGAGGATATGAAATTGAAATAGTGAATATTGAATCGTGAATATTGAATCGTGAATCGTGAATCGTGAATCGTGAATCGTGGATGATGATTAAGAGACCTTTATAAAAAAATGCTGCTGATATTTTTTCAGCAGCATTTTTATTTTATTCGTTATAATTTTTTGACACTGGCACTTAATCCATGGGGCATTAACGTTGCGTAACACACTTGTGCTGTCGCATCAGTTAAGTTGCGGATCATTAAAAGTATCGCCCTGGTTAACGTCTCCTGTCGTATAACCTTTTTTAAACCAGTAAATTCTTTGTGCGGAAGTTCCGTGTGTAAATGCATCCGGTACTACATATCCCTGCGATTGCTTTTGCAGCCTGTCGTCGCCAATAGCATTTGCTGCATTCAAAGCTTCTTCAATATCCCCTTCCTGTATAATAGATGCATTAAACTTCGGGTCTTTTTTTTGCTGTTCGTAGTGCGCCCATATGCCAGCAAAAAAATCAGCCTGTAATTCCAGCTTAACAGATAATTTATTCATTTCCTTTTCACTCAGGTTTCCGCGTTGCTTATCTACCTGGTTGGTTATACCCAGCAAATGCTGCACATGATGCCCCACTTCATGCGCAACAACATAAGCCTGTGCAAAATCTCCTGTAGCATTAAACCGGTCTTTCATTTCCTGAAAAAAAGAAACATCAATATATACTTTTGAATCTGCCGGACAGTAAAATGGTCCTGTTGCTTCGCTTGCAAAGCCGCAGCCAGATTGGGTTCCCTGTGAAAAAATTACCAGCGTAGGGTCGCTATATTGTTTGTGCATATCGTTAAACAGCTTGCTCCATATATCTTCCGTATCAGCAAGCACAACCGCCACAAATTTCCCCGACTCATCATTTACTATATTGGTACCCGTTGTTTGTTCAGTTGCATTAGCAGACGGATCAATATTTAGAACCTGGCTTGGGTCGCCACCTAACAAATATATAATCCCCGCTATTATCAATCCGCCTATTCCGCCGCCGGTAGCAAGCGTTCTGCCACTCATACCCCTGCGGTCTTCAATATTAGAACTCTCTCTTCTTCCCTGCCAAAGCATAATATATGTTTTAATTTTTTAACACAAAAACGAAGCCAGAGAAAAATACTATTCGCAATATCCTCGATATACATCAGAACATCATAATTTAACGGACATAAATGAGTTGTAAAAGAAAATATTTAACCAAACCAACTTAACGTGAGGAAATTTTGCTACACACTTAATCTCGGCACTTACATAAAATTGCAGCGTAGTGCAATGGAATAGTTTCAATACAATAATGGGCCAAAGCAGCGGAACCATTATTTAGCTTTACTTGCGTCGCACTCTTGTACTGTTGGATTATGAGGGAGCTTTTATTATAGCGAAGATTGCAGCGGTTGATGTTGGTCAGCGACCAACATCGGCGGAGCGTTAATTAACGGTGGTGTAAAACTTGGAAGCAGCATTTATTTATTAGAATATCCATTCCCCTTCATTAATTAAACAAAGTAATTGCTTTTGGTTAGGCTGTTAAAAACCATATAATATTCTTTCGGTACCAGCGTAAAATGCAGAAGAAGCTGGGCTATAAAAACTATTAGCCTGTTTATAAGAAGCTTTATAAAAACATTTCGGCTAAAGCCCCAAGAATGATTTTCTATAACCCCGGCTTTATAGCCTGAATTATAGAAAAAGAAATATATACGGGCTTAGCCCAAGTGCCTACACTAATATTACCGATCTACGAAATTCTAAAAGCCCAATAAAATTCCCAACCGTACAAGAGTGCGACGCAAGTAAAGCTCAATTCATATCCTTCTGCCCGGTCCAAAAAAATATTTAATAATACAGAGTGCGGTAAGTTTTATAAATTGTTGCCTCAACACTTATTCGATTGATATGAAAAAAATATTGCTTCTTCCGTTTGTATTGTTTGTATGTTTTTTTGCGGAGGCTAATGTAAGCCTTCCCAAAATCTTTGGAGACAATATGGTGCTGCAGCGCAACAAGCCAATTCCTGTTTGGGGCTGGGCTGCACCCAATGAAAAAATTGTAGCGCAGTTTAATAACCAGGTAAAATATATTAAAGCCGACAAGAGCGGCAAATGGATGTTGCAACTTGATGCAACTGTTGCTGGCGGGCCGTTTCAGCTTGTTGTGAAAGGAAAGAACACGATCACATTCAATGATGTTTTGGTTGGCGAAGTTTGGATCTGCAGCGGCCAGAGCAACATGGAATTCAGCGTAAAGGGTGCCATCAATTCTGATAAAGATATCGCATCAGCCAACTACCCAATGATCCATCATTTCACTGTTCAAAAAGATGTGAGTTCAACACCAAAGAACGATATTTTAGGCGGTGACTGGAAAGTATGCAGCCCCGAAACGGTTGGCGATTTTACAGCGGTTGGTTTCTTCTTTGCAAGAGAATTGTACAATGAATTAAAGATACCTATTGGGTTGATTCATACTTCTTGGGGCGGAACACATTCTGAAACGTGGACGAGCCGTGAAGCATTTGAAAACAGTGATGAATTTAAAAGCATGATCATCGGAATGCCATCGCTGAACCTTGACTCATTAGGTAAAGTAAAAGCGGAAGCAATGAAGAAAAAATTATCTTCCATACCCGGCGCATTTGATGAAAATGCAGATGCAAAAACCTGGAAAGATGCTTCCTTTGATGACAGCAAATGGCCACAGATGAAGCTTCCTTCTTTGTGGGAACAAATGGGACTCGATGGACTGGACGGTGTGGTGTGGTTTCGCAAAACCGTTGAAGTTTCAGCGGCCGATGCAGGCAAAGCTGCAACGCTGGAATTAGCGATGATTGATGATAACGACGTTACTTATGTGAACGGAACAAAAGTTGGCAGTACCGGTACTTACAATGAAAAAAGAAACTATACAATACCAGCAGGTCTGCTAAAAGCTGGTAAAAATAATATTGCAGTTCGTGTGGGTGACACCGGTGGTGGCGGCGGCATTTATGGTGAAGCAGCGGACTTGAAAATAACGATCGATCAAACCACTGCAACACTTGCTGGTGATTGGTCTTATAAAATTGAATCGGTTATGAAAGGCAATGTATCTGTTGGCCCGAATGATTATCCTACGTTGTTATTCAATGCGATGCTTAATCCAATAATTCCTTATGCCATTGAAGGCGCTATCTGGTATCAGGGCGAATCGAACGCAGGTCGTGCATACCAATACCGCAAAGCGTTTCCGCTGATGATCACTGACTGGCGGCAGCATTGGCAACAAGGCGATTTTCCTTTTTATTATGTGCAGTTAGCGAGCTTTAATTCAGCAAATGGCAACAGTAAAAATGGCAGTACCTGGGGCGAATTGCGTGAAGCGCAAACAATGACTTTGTCATTACCCAATACAGGTATGGCGGTTACAACAGATATTGGAACGAGCAATGATATACATCCAAAAAACAAACAGGATGTTGGCAAGCGACTTGCCGCTATTGCATTGCATAATGTATATGAAAAAAATATAGTCTACAGCGGCCCAATGTATCAATCCATGAAAGTGGATGGCAACAAAATAATTGTTTCATTCACGCATGTAGGCAGCGGCTTAATGGCGAAGGATAAATACGGTTATGTAAAAGGTTTCGAAATTGCAGGCAGTGATCAACAGTTTCATTATGCAAAAGCATTAATCGAAGGCGATCATCTCGTTGTTTTCTGCGACGAAGTAAACAACCCTGTTGCCGTTCGTTTTGGCTGGACGGACGATGCCGGTGAAGACAATCTTTTTAACAAAGAAGGCTTCCCAGCTTCGCCATTCAGAACGGATAGTTGGAAAGACATAACAGAGGAAAATAAATTTTCTTTCTAGAAATATTTTTGCATACAAACAAAATGCTGTGGATAAAAACCTGCAGCATTTTTTTTATGCACAACACCTGCAAACCACAAACTACAAACCATAAAACACAAACTTATTTTTAGCTTTGCCGCAATGAGAAAATTCGAAGACACATACCAGCACAAAGGCATGCGCAACCAGTTAATAAAAGTGTTACGCAGTAAAGGCATTAACGATGAAGATGTGTTAACTGCAATCCTTCATATTCCAAGGCATTTTTTTTTAGATTCAGCATTTGATAAAATCGCTTACGAAGACAGGGCTTTCCCAATAGGCGAAGGGCAAACCATTTCTCAACCTTACACTGTGGCGTATCAAACACAATTGTTACAGGTAAAACGTAACGAAAAGGTATTGGAGATAGGAACCGGAAGTACTTACCAGGCAACGGTTCTGGCCGAAATGGGTGCAAAGGTTTTTACCATTGAACGACAGAAAAAATTATTCGAGAAAACAAAAGACTATTACTTTAAAACTAAATATCCCTGGCTCAAATTTTTTTATGGCGATGGTTTCGAAGGCCTGCCCTCATATACGCCTTTCGATAAAGTGCTCATCACCGCAGCCGCTCCTTTTATTCCGCCAAAGCTTATTGCCCAAATGAAAACCGGTGGACTTATGGTGATACCTGTGGATGAAGGAACTTCTCAACGTATGCTCCGTATTACAAAAAAAGATGACGGCAGTTACAGCGAAGAATTATTCGATCTTTTTTCTTTTGTGCCCATGCTAAGCGGTAAGAATGGTTAGTATTTTTTTGAGCCGGGCAGCAGATACTTTGTGAAGCTTTTCTTGCGTCGCACACTTGTACTTTATTCCCATTGATAATCTCTGCACAATTCAATGGCGCATCGGCTATTGCATACTTTTCCTCCCGTTTTAAAAAAGCAGCCGGATTAAAAAATGATACGCCGCTCGCATAGGCCCAATAGGGATATAGCCGTATAAGTGAGTGACACAACAGAAGATAAATAGTAGCATTGTAGCCGGGCCCAAAAAATTACTTCTCTATTTCTTTCGGAAATAAATTCTTATAGGTACGCCACTTAATTTAAAATTACTACGCAACTGGTTTTCGAGGTAGTTGCGGTACGATGGTTTTACATCATCGGGGTAGTTGCAAAAGAATGCGAACGATGGCACTACGGTGGGCAATTGTGTTACATATTTTATGCGTAATGGATGGCCGCGTATTACCGGCGCATGGTAAGCTTCTACGGCTTTTAGCATTACTTCGTTCAGTTTGCTGGTAGGTATTTTTACGTGGCGGCCTGCGTAAACTTCCAGTGCGGTTTCTATTACTTTAAAGATTCGTGTTTTTTCTTTTGCGGAGATAAAGATCACCGGCACATCAGTAAACGGGGCTAGTTTTTCTTTTAACTGCTTTTCGTAATCGCGGGCAGTGTTGGTAGTTTTTTCTGCAAGATCCCATTTGTTTACCAACACCACAATGCCTTTGCCTTTGCGTGTTACAAGCGAAAAAATATTTACATCCTGCGCGGTAATTCCTTTGGTTGCATCAATTAACAGCAAGCAAATATCTGCTTCATCCATTGCCCGAATGGCACGGATAACAGAATAGAATTCCAAGTCTTCTTTTTCTTTGTTTTTCTTTCTTAAGCCTGCGGTATCAATTAAAATAAATTCTTTATTAAAGAGGTTGTAATGCGTATGAATACTGTCGCGGGTAGTGCCGGCAATATCGCTTACAATAGTGCGCTCCTCGCCTATCATTGCATTTAGCAAAGAAGATTTACCTACATTAGGCTGACCGATTATTGCAAATTTGGGCAGTTCATTTTTCTCCGCATTTTCATCTTCTTCCACGTCTTTAGGCATCAGTTCTGCAATAGCATCCAGCAGTTCGCCGGTGCCGCTGCCACTCATGGCGCTCACGAAAAAGATATTTTCAAAACCAAGTCCGTAAAACTCCGATGCAAGGAACATGCGTTCAGGATTATCCACTTTATTAACGCAGAGAAAAACAGGTTTATCGCTTCGGCGCAAAAGGCCTACCATACTTTCGTCAAGATCTGTAATGCCAATGGCGGCATCAGTCATAAAGATCAATGCATCGGATTCTTCAATTGCAATCTTTACCTGTTTGCGTATTTCTGTTTCAAAAATATCTTCCGTATCGGGCACAAAACCTCCGGTATCAATAACGTTGAAAGTCTTACCATTCCAGTCTGTAACGCCATACTGCCGGTCTCTGGTTACGCCACTAATATCATCAACAATTGCTTTGCGCTGTTCCAGCAACCTGTTGAACAAGGTACTCTTTCCCACATTTGGTCTGCCTACTATTGCTACTGTAAAACTCATAATATTTTGCCTCTCGAAAACCCTTTTTGTAAAAGGTTTCTATAAATAAATGTTGAAAAATTATACCTGATTAACAACTCATTTTCTTTGGACCGGTCTGCATTACTACTATTTACCTTTGGTTGCGTAGTACGCTTTTACTTTAGTATTAATACGGGTCACATTTCCATCAGTATTATTTAACCAAAAAACTTTACTGCATAAAGCCGCCATTCAGTTTTTTGAATTGTAATAATCAAAAAAGTTAATCACCTGTTCTTCTTTTCTAAAATCAATTTTATGTTGCGACACCCAGTCATTGTAAATAGATGAAACCGGAAAATAAATCAGCACATTGTCTTTATTGAGCTTCTTGATTAGCTCTGTTTTTCTGTCATGTGCCACATAATATTTTATCTCGTCGGAAAAATAATATCTTTTCAACGTGCCGAACATTGAATCGGCCGACGTAACTCTCCGGTTATATAATTTAAGCAATTGGTATTTACCTTCATTCATTACTTGCAGGAAAGCATTGATGGTTTTATAATTCAATTGCGATGGCAAATAGTTGTAAATAAAAACAGCCTCATTTACCGATGTATCTTCTCCCTTGTGAAAAGCTATTTTCTTAACAAGACCCGGTGTAACCGCCAACTCATGGTTTTGATCATCCAAATAATACACTTCGCCTGTTGCAAGGTTTAGTTTGGCTTTGCAAACCCAAAGCTCTTTGGAGGTTTCTCCATAAAGTGTGGCCAGTTTCCAATCATCGCTCCAGAAAGGACTGCCTTTTACGTTTTCGTAAGGAAGTTTCTTTTGCAAGCCATCGGAACCCCAGATCATAATGGTAGGATCTTTCGCATTACCGCCGGGATGGTTTTCAATGAAAACCTGCGCAGTCAAAACATTTGAAAACAATAATATTACTGAAAACAGCAACCCTGTTAAAGGTATTTTTTGCAAATTATTAGATTTCATCCTTAGTGACTTTAATAATTAAAGTTAGCATTAACGCCGTGTATTCCATTAGCTTTATTTCAATGTTCATTAACTTATACACCTCTTTAAAAATAGTTTGCTATTATTTATTTTCTGCATTGATATAATGCAGGAATTGCAGTACCTCTGTTTCTGACCTTAGCTTATTTCTGTTTTTATTCAGCCAGTCTTCTTCCGGGGCAGTAGTTTTTAAAATAGCGGATACGGATTCTTTACTAAGGTTTTTTAACAATGGCATTTTTCCATTTTCATAAAGAAAGTATGCGGTTTCCTTTTTATAATTCATTTCTGTTTTTCCCGTAAACGGGTCGTACAAAGATTTATGAACGATTACTTTATCTAGTTTTACCAGTTCGGTTTTACCATCGTTCATTACCTGGTAAAAATGAGCATTTTTATCCTCATCATTTTTTAAGTATACAAAATTTGCAAGTATATTGCTGGTGTCTTCGCCATTAAAAAAAGTGATTGCTTTTACCTGTCCTGCTTTTGCAATCATAACAACCCCTTCCGGTGTTGTGTACCACACACTATTTTTGTAGAGGTTCATTTTTACTTTAGCAATAAGTATTTTGAATTTGCCGGTGTATAATAATGCAGTTTTCCAATCTGTATTCCAGAAAGGGCTACCTCCTATTTCTGCATTGTCTATATCAATTTCGTCGCTTTGCCCCATTACCAGCAAATCATTGGAATTGGCTTTATCATAACTCCCGGTGTTCCAGGGAAAAAGCTGCATATACTGAGCTGAACAAAACCGGGTGTTTGCTGTGATCATGAAAATAACGATGAACAAAAATTTCATAGTGCAATCATTTAATAGCCGTATTCTTTTAGCTGCAGATCATTGTCCCGCCACTTGGGTTTTACTTTAATAAAAAGCTGGAGAAATACTTTACGCTGTAAAAATTTTTCCATATCTTCTCTTGCCAGTGTACCCAGCCTTTTTATCATTTTACCACCTTCGCCCAGCAGGATACCTTTTTGGGTTTCACGTTGCACAATTATATCGGCCTGAATTTTTATCAATGTATTTTTTTCTTTGAACTCATTTATTAATACCGCAGTATGGTAAGGTATTTCATCTCCAAAAAGATCGTAGATTTTTTCTCTTACCATTTCGCTAACAAAAAATTTTGTAGACAAATCGGTAAGATCGTCTTCTGGATAAAACGGCTCGCCTTCAGGTAACATTTCAAGAATAGTCTCAACAAGATTTTCAAGGCCATCCTTCTTTAGTGCAGATATTTTTATCACTTTTTTGCAATAAGCATGCTGCATAAAAAAATTCTCTTCGGTTGAAATTCTTTTGTCGCCAATCTTGTCGGCCTTGTTTAGCACCACTATTGCGGGTACTTTTAGTTTTAATGCTTCGAATAAATTATGGTTTTCTTCAACACCTTCACTGGCATCGGCAATCAGCAATGCTACGTCTGCATCTTCTAATGCACTTTTAACTGACTGCATCATGCGTTCCTGCAGTTTGTACCTGGGTTCTATAATTCCAGGGGTATCCGAAAAAACGATCTGGTATTTGCCAGGCTCTGTTAAAAACCCTTTGATACGATGCCTTGTGGTTTGTACCTTAGGCGATACAATTGCCAGTTTTTCGCCCAGTAAAGCATTTAATAAAGTGCTTTTGCCTGCATTTGGTTTACCGAATATGTTTACAAAACCGGTTTTCAACGTTTATAGTTTGTAGTTTATAGTATGCATTTCTGCATTTTATTGCTCAAAAATGAATAAGAACGTACAAGAGTGCGACGCAAGAAAAGCTAAATTATATTCTATTGCCGGGCTCAAAAAAATGTATTCTTTTCTTAAAAAGAAAAAAGCCTCAAATGAGGCTTTTAAGTTTTGTTGCGAAGAGAGGGTTCGAACCTCTGACCTTCGGGTTATGAGCCCGACGAGCTACCGCTGCTCTACTTCGCGGTGCAAAAGTAAGGGCAGAGAGCTTACGAGCCAAACTTATTAAATTGATTACTAATCTTTTTTCTTAATCTGCGATCCGCCACTGGCATCTACGCTGGTAATTACACCCGTTCCTTTGTAGTTAATGATGGAGCCACCGCTTGCATCGGCCTTCAATTCTTTGCTGATGCTTATGTTAATTATAGATCCGCCACTGGCTTCCACATTACAGGTATTGAGCATTAAACCGTAATCTTTAAAAATACTGCCGCCACTTGTTTCTATACGGGCCTTATCAAAAAAACCGCTGAGTGTAGCCATACTGCCACCGCTAAGGTCGGCAGTTAAAGAATTACCTTTTAGTTTGCCCTCTACAATGCTGCCTCCACTAAAATCGGACTCGAGGTTATTTACCGATATCTCATCTACAATTTTTGCGATGGAGCCACCGGAAGCGCCCAGGTAGGTAAGATTGGTAACAGTTACATAGGCTTTCAACTTCTTATTGCCCCAATTCCAGTTGTTCCACATTTTGCTTTCGACCCTAATTTTTAAAATGCCGTCTTTAACTTCAGTAATAATACGGCCAATATATTGGGCATCATCAGCACTTACCGCAACGGCCTGTTCTTTACCTTGTGAAATGAACAATTTAATTCCGCTGGATACTGCAACTCCATTAAAATCACCTACTTTTCTAACCTGTGCATTTTCATCGTAAACAAGATTTTGGGCATGTACACCTGCACTGATCAGCACAAAAGCGGCACACAGGCCAACCATTATCTTTTGCATATGTCTTTTTTTATTCTTTAAAACGAACCATACATTAAAAAGTTACAGCCAAATTAAAGTTTCTGCACTTACTTTGCAATACAGACCGTAAGATTTTTTTGAAATAGTTTTTTGTTGTTTTGCTTTACTGCTACTATTGAGCTTCCGTTGTGTCACTCACTTGTACTTTCAAAACTACATTCACCAATTTTCCATTTTCTTACTGTTTTCCCGGGGTGCTTTAACTTTAAAAAGTTAAGGCTGAGATTAAACCCGTTGAACCTGAACAGGGTAATGCCTGCGAAGGGAAGGTGCATCATTCTTACATGATTACTCTCCACAAGCAATTTATTCCTGTTCCCAAATTTATTGTTGAACGCTAAAAACTGAAGCAGATGAAAAAGCTTTTGGGAACAACCATGGCCGTAATTATTGCGGCCACCGCATTCGCGCAGATCAGAATAACCGGTAAAGTTGCTGATAAAGAAAATAAGCCGCTGGAAGGAGCATCAGTAACGCTGCTGGTAAGCTCAAAAAACGAAAGAAACCTTACAACAGACAAACAGGGCGGTTTTGTATTTAACGGCATTAGCGTAAATACAAACTGCAAAATCACTATCCGTTTTGTAGGTATGAAAAAAATTGAACAGGATTTTACAGCAACAGAAACCCGTTCATTTAATTTTGTTTTAGTGGCTTCAGATTTTTTTCTTGAACCATTGGAAGTAAAAGCTATCAGAGCATCTGATAAATCGCCGTTTACCAAAACTGATATCACTAAACAACAGCTAAGCAAACTAAATCTTGGGCAGGATATTCCCTTCCTGCTCAATCAAACTCCGTCTGTGGTAATTAATTCTGACGCGGGTAATGGAGTAGGATACACAGGCATACGTATACGCGGTTCCGATGCAACACGCATTAACGTTACGCTAAACGGAATTCCCTACAACGATGCAGAAAGCCAGGGAACTTATTTCGTTGACCTACCCGATTTTGGCTCTTCCGTTAACTCAATACAGATCCAACGCGGCGTAGGAACTTCTACCAATGGCTCAGGCGCATTTGGCGCAACTATTAATATGAGCACCAACGAGTTTAATGAAAATTCGTATGCCGAAAGCAACAACAGCTATGGTTCTTTCAACACATGGAAGAATACAATAAAACTGGGCAGCGGTTTAATCAATGACCATTTTACAATTGATGCAAGACTTAGCCGCATCAGCAGCGATGGGTACGTTGACAGGGCCGCCAGCAACCTGCAGTCATTCTATTTTTCTCCAGCTTATACCAATAAGCATACATCTCTGCGACTAAACATTTTTTCTGGTAAAGAAAAAACTTACCAGTCATGGTATGGCTTACCCGAAGCGCTTTTGAAAAGCGACAGAACTTATAACGCTGCGGGAACGGAGAAACCTGGAGAACCTTACGTTAACCAGACTGATAATTATCAACAAGACCATTATCAACTTTTCTTCAACCAGGTTTTGACGGGTAAGTTGAATTTGAACATTGCTTCTTTCCTTACAAGAGGTAAAGGATATTATGAAGAATACAAAGCGGAACAGGATTATGCCAGCTATGGTTTAGATAATGTAATCGTTGGCAGCGATACACTCACTTCAACCGATTTGGTGCGCCAGCGCTGGCTGAACAACTATTTCTACGGACAGGTTTTTTCCCTGCAATATAAAGGCAGCAAAGACGAACTAACTTTCGGCGGCAGCTGGACAAAATACGACGGTAAACATTATGGCCACATTATCTGGGCGAATATGGGTATTCCAAAAGACTTCCAGTATTACAACTACCCGGCCACCAAAACAGATGTAAATGTGTATGCAAAGTGGCTGCACCAGCTTTCTACAAACTGGAGCTTGTTCAGCGATCTGCAGTTTAGAACCGTAATGCATAATATGAAAGGTTTCGAGGGCAGCCCCGACTTATTTATTAAACGCAACTTTAATTTTTTAAATCCAAAACTGGGTGTTAGTTATAATGCTAATGGTTTCCATGCTTATTCCAGCTATGCCTTGGCACATAGAGAACCAAACCGCGACGATTTTCAGGCCGAAATTACCGAGCAACCAAAATATGAAACCCTGCACGATTTCGAATTGGGTATTGATAAAAAAGCAAACAGCTATAACTGGGCAGCTACTTTTTATTACATGCAGTACGACAACCAGCTGGTACTTACCGGAAAAATAAATGATGTGGGCAGCTACAGCCGCGCCAATGTAACCAACAGCTACAGGCTGGGACTTGAACTGCAGGGCGGTATTAAATTTAACAAATGGCTGAATGCTTCAGCGAACATTACATTAAGCCGTAACAAAATA
Organism: Chitinophagales bacterium; assembly: GCA_038203525.1. Classification (GTDB taxonomy): domain Bacteria; phylum Bacteroidota; class Bacteroidia; order Chitinophagales; family Chitinophagaceae; genus Limnovirga. Next base: position 57,593 of record JBBRDW010000002.1, read on the forward strand.
AAATCCTTTATCGAGTACATTGACGATTACGACGAAGCCGACAATTACAAACAGCAAACCGTAGAACACAGCAATACTGATATTTCTTTTTCTCCAACCATTATTAGCGGTGGCGTTATAAACATTTTACCTTTTAAAAATGCCGAATTTAGTTTAGTGGGCAAGTATGTTGCCAAACAGTATATGGACAATACCCAAAACAATAACCGCCGTTTGGCTGATTATTACACGCAGGATGCAAGGTTTATATACACCTTAAAAAACCTTTTGTTTAAAGAGTTTAATTTGATTTTTCAGGCTAATAATATTTTTAACTTCAAGTACGAGCCCAGTGGTTATACTTACCCTTACATATACGGGGGCGCATTAATTAACGACAACTATTATTACCCAATGGCCGGAACCAATTTTATGATGGCCATAAATATTAAATTGTAAAGTAATTTTTTTTTGACCCCGGCAGTTTTTTGTATAAAGCATCTGCTATTCCGCCTAAAGCGGACTCTTATACTTTGGCAATAACAAGCAGCTTTTTCATTAACCCAAAGTAGTAGGCTCTTATTCACCGGCTACCATTGCAGGCATATTTTTTGCCTAAAATAATAAACGAAAATGTCTCCACAGTACGGGAGACATTTTCGTTTAACATCCGGTCTTTTGAAAATTACCCTTTCGTAAACTCCTGTACCAGTTCGGAGTTTCCCTCACTTATTCTTAGTGTTTTTATAGAAACAGCATCCTCAAGATGCACTATAAAAACATTTTCTAAACCGGGCTGGGTAATTTTTTCCATGCCTGATATATAATATTTACCGTAGCCATCCTTAACAATGTCAACAATATCTTTGGCCAGGTTATCGGCATTCAAATATTCAATAGAATAAACGAGGTTACCTTTTTTATCAAAGGCCGTCATTACATCATTACCATTTAACACGGAACGAACAGTATAGCCGTTGTCGCCAACATATTTAAATGATGTAGAAACTTTTTTTGCTGCTGTTTCGTTTGCTGTAAATGTGTTAACATTTTTAACAGTTGCAAAAGTTGCAGTTGAACATACGATTGCTGTTAAACCAACTGCGAGTGTGCGGATTTGCTTTTTCATTTTTTGTTTAATTTAATTGTATTAATATTTTTTTTGCTTTGCTGAAAGTATTACCGTTGTTGATTTGTACGCCTTAATCTTTCATTTGCAGAACAAAAGTATAACGCTGCAGCTTTTGTATTGTTCATAATGAGACGAAAGAAAAAAAGACTGCTGCAAAAACAAAAAAAATTGCTTTTTTATCAACACACAGTGGCATAAAACTGATGTTAAAATCAAAAAAATAGAAGCTCGTCTTTTTCCATTCAATGCAGGAAAAGCGGAATTGGATTTTCATTGTACAAGAGTGCGACGCAACCGGCGATGCCATATAGAAAATTGCCGGGAGCAAAAAATTTTCCCTTTCCGGTGCGCATGTCTATACCTCGTGCGTTATGATGAAAATATTTTTTACTTTCTAAAAAATATAAACATAGAAAAATTTATGTTCATTTTTCAGCATAACGTAACTGGCGTAAAACCTTCGCCCGAAGAAATGCAGGCCAGCATGGGCAAATAGATGGCGGGGACATGCGAATTGAAATCAACTTGCAAATAGGTAAGTGGAGAACCATTGCTACTGGGTGGCAAATGAGTTAGCGGGACCGATAAAATGGTTACCGATGGCCCTTATGTGGAAGGAAAAGAAATTGTTGTCGATTACTTTATTGTAAATGCGGCTGACTATGATGAGGCCGCTAAACGCTCAAAAGGCCATCCTGATTTTAACACCGGTGGCAGCGTACAAATACACCAGATTATTAAAATGGAAATGTAGAGAAATGTTGAATGGTGAATGTTTAATCGTCAAATGCTTGCAGTTATATTCACCAATCACCCTTAGCTACAAAACTGCACTGTAGATATATTTACTGCACAGGTATTTTTTTTGATGCCAGCAAAACAAGCCGATAATAATAAAATTGCAGACCATCTTTTCCCTCACGAGTCGGGGAAAATGGTGGCAGTATTAACAGAGCTGCCTGACTTCGCTAACCTTGAAACCGTACAGGATTTTATGCAGGACACTTTGCTTAAAGCCATGATGACATTGGCTTTTGGCAGCGTTCGAGAAAACCATGCAGGGTGTTTATGTTGTTGCAAAAAACAAAGTCGTTGATTTCTTGCGCATAGAATAATCTTTCAGAAAAATTGGTGCTCAATATGGAAGGGAACAGGATAATGATAAACACACCGATGCCTGTATTCAAAACCTGTTTTTTGATGATGAAATACACGGCAGCCAGTTGCGTATGATGTTCGCCTGCTGCCATCCCTCCGCTCCGTAAGAATCACAAATGGCACTCTAACTCAGAACACTTTGAGGTATGGATGTGCACGAAATTGCCGGCGCATTTCTTAATGCCGACGATACAGTTACCAAACGCTTTTACTGCGCCAAGGAAAAATGGCACTGGAAGTTCCCACCCCCGTTTTCATTGCAGAAAGGCTCTAAACCGTATTAATACACTTTATATGCTGTTTAACGAAGGCAAACATTCTGTGCCTAACGACAAATTAATACGAGATGACCTTTGCGAAGTAGCCTTGCGCCTTTGCTACCTGCTGCTTCAAAACCAGATTACCTGCAAGTATTGGCGAAATTGGTACCTGTTTATGGTTACTAATTGCTGGGGTAAAATCAAAAGAACTATAGTGAAGCCGACAGAGAAGTTGCCTCAGCCAGTTACAGGAGTTATTGCCGCACCACCATAATTTTTTTAAAAAAAAATGGGCGTTATTTTCAACTTTTATTTAGAAGTTGATAGAAGGCAGCAGGGTTTGCTTTTCTGTATTACACTTTTTCATACGCTAAAAATTGATGCTGGGATTATGACCGGCTAAATTCGCTTCGATAAAAGCTTAGTAAATAGTAAAACCGTACAAGAGTGTGCAAGAAACCTATAATAGTAATTCACAAGGCCCGATCAAACCAATATTCCACCGTAAGCTTGCGTACTAATCAACCGGTGGATCTTAAATTACCGGGAAACACTGCATGCGCCCGCAACGAATTTGGTGTGGATAAAAGACTAAAGGTTTAGTATTGAATGGAAAAATTGTGTGGCTGAAACAACGATTGGAATTGGGTAACAGAAGCTTAATGAAAACCGCCTGGCAATTATTTTGGAAACTTCGGCTAATTACGCCAATTTAGACGGTATTGGCAAGCAAAGGACACAGGTTTCCAACTTTGAAAAGAGAATTACATGAAAAATTTTTTGACAAATTTATTTAACCTGCATAAAGGCGAAGAAAGCAAAGAAAAGACCTTAGATAATGTAAAAAGTAATATTTCTTTTACAGGACATAACCTTTGGATTTTGGCATGCGCAATTTTAGTGGCTTCCGTGGGATTAAATGTAAATTCAACAGCTGTAATTATTGGGGCCATGCTTATTTCGCCGTTAATGGGCCCTATAGTTGGGGCGGGTTTTGCATTGGGCATTTATGATTTTACCCTTCTGCGAAAATCGTTGTTTAACCTTGCAATTGCAACAGTTGCAAGCTTAATTGTTGCAACTGTTTATTTTTATTTAAGCCCTTTTAAAGAAGCCCAGTCAGAATTACTTGCACGTACCGCACCTAATATTTACGATGTTCTAATTGCTTTCTTTGGTGGTTTAGCAGGTGTTATAGCCATAACAAGAGTTGAAAAAGGAAACCCAATACCCGGCGTTGCAATTGCAACAGCGCTGATGCCTCCGCTTTGCACTGCCGGGTACGGACTTGCTACTGCAAACTGGAAATACTTTTTGGGTGCTTTGTTTTTGTATAGTATCAATTGCGTTTTTATCTGCATTGCAACTTTTAGCATTGTTAAATATTTAAAATACCCGGCGGCAAAACAAATTGACAGAAGGCATCAAAATCAAGTAAAATATGGCATACTGACAATTGTTTTTTTAATGCTTTTACCAAGCGCTTTTTTTGCGTTCAATTTATACAGGGAGCAACAATTTAAACAGGTGGCCGATAACTTTATTGAAAAAGAATTTGCAAACACTGGTAATACATTGGTATATAAAAAATTGAGCTACTCCGCAGGATCTAAAACAATTGAACTGGCGTTTTTGAATAAAAGCTATTCCGAAACTGAAGTGCAGCAACTAAATGAAAAGCTAAAAAGTTTTGGATTGCAAAATGTTAAACTATTAATAAGACAAAATTCCTCTGATAGTTTGCAAAGCTTTAAAAATGATATACTGAATGAAGTAAATAAAAAAGATAACGCATTAAGTGAAAAAGATAAAAGTATTGCGTTGCTGGAACAAAAATTAAATGAGAATACATTTGACAACAAACAGCTGCTTTCTGAAATAAATGTAATATTTCCTACAATTAATTCCGTTTCCATTTCCAAACAAAACATTGCATCACTTGACAGTACACGGATATCCATGATACTTATTTATTATTCAAATCCAAAACTAGTTGAAGCAGACAAAGTAAAACTGAGAACCTGGATGTTGAAAAAATTAGGCGTTGACAATATTGAAATAATAGAGACAGAAAAATAATATGAATATTTACTTTGCCGCAGTTGCACTTATTTGCCTTTCGGCGGGCTTTGCTTTTATCAATCAAAAGTTTTTAAAACTTCCTTTTGTTATTGGCCTATTCCTGCTTTCAACCATTTTGTCGATTATTATTTTAAGTTCAGGGATTTGGTTGAATTTGCCCTATGACGAAATTGAGCAGGCAATTGCCAATGCGAAAATTGATAAAATTATTTTAGATATATTATTAGGCTTCCTGCTCTTTGCAGGTGCTATGCACACTAACTGGCAAGGATTAAAAAAACAAATAAAACCAATAGCCCTGTTTGCTTTAGGTGGCGTCTTGCTTTCAACAATAATTATTGCTTTTCTGTTCTTTAGCATATCACAGCTTTTAAAACTACAGATCGATTTTATTTACTGTTTGCTTTTTGGAGCATTAATTTCTCCAACCGACCCAATTGCAGTCTTGGGTATATTAACCAAGGCCAATGTGCCAAAGAAAACAGAAGATACAATTGTTGGTGAAAGCCTTTTTAACGATGGAGTAGGTGTTGTAGTGTTTATTGCCCTTTTAGACACATTAAATTCCGGCAATTTTAGTATTTCTCATTTCGGACTGCTATTTCTTCAGGAGGCAGTTGGCGGAATTTTAATGGGCCTGGTTTTGGGTTACTGTTTGCATTTGTTTTTAAAATCAATAGACCATTATGAAACAGAAATATTACTTACGCTTGCTTTTGTAATGGGTGGCTATACCCTTTGCAATTACGCACATATTTCGGGAGCTTTGGCAATGGTTGTAATGGGGCTTATGGTTGGCAACTACAAACAGGATATTACCATGAGCGACACAACAAAAGACTATGTGCACAAGTTTTGGAAATTGACCGATGTTATTCTTAATGCTATTTTATTTATTATAATAGCATTCGTATTAATTGTAATTGACTTTAAAGGAAGCTATATTATTTTAGGATTGATCTCTGTTTTGATTGTTTTACTTTCAAGAACGATTATTGTTTATTTACCACATTTGCTGTTCCCAAAATTCTTAAACTTAGACAATAATGAAGCCAGGCTCATTACCTGGGGCGGTTTGCGCGGTGGCCTTTCTTTGGCTCTAGTTTTATCACTGCCATACAGTGAGACAAAAAATATCCTCTTAATTGCCACTTATTTTTGCGTGCTTTTCAGTATTTTAATACAGGGGTTGACAATTGAGAAAATGGCAAAATCAGGATGAGAATGGACGCTAAAAGCCTTACAATATTAAAATAGATATCCCCCAGGCACATGTGTTTTCGCCCGCAACATTCGCTTCGATAAAAGCCCAATATATTTTAGAAAGTACAAGAGTGCGACGCAAGTAAAGCTTCATAGTAATTCTCATGCCTGGTTAAAAAAATTATTTACCAAACTTTTTCTTTAACGCATTCAATGCATCGTTAACGTTGAGTGAACTTAAATCTTCAGGCTGCTTTGCTTTGGGTTGAAATTTATTGCCAGTGTTTTGTGGCTTAAAACCTAGCGTATTTCTTACGGGCATTTCCTGCGTTTGTTTAATGGAAAGTGCAATGCGTTTGCGGGGAATATCCACTTCCAGAACCTTCACCTGCACCTTATCGTTTAGCTTTAAAACTTCGTTGGGGTCGGTGATGTATTTGTGCGCAATTTCGCTTACATGCACAAGCCCATCCTGCTTTACACCAATATCTATGAACGCACCAAAACGGGTAATGTTGGTAACAACGCCGGGCACAACCATGCCCAGTTTTACATCTTCAATTTTATAGATATTGGCAAACTCAAACTGCTGCGCTTCGCTGCGCGGATCAAGGCCGGGCTTCTTTAATTCGTTGAGGATATCTTTAATAGTTAGTTCGCCAATTTGCTCAGTTGCATATTTTTTTGCATTAATATTTCTAATCAATGTTTCGTTGCCAATCAACGATTGAACTGTTGTATTTGCATCGGCAGCCATCTGTTGAACAACAGGGTAAGCTTCGGGGTGAACAGCACTTGCATCAAGCGGATTAGCACCTTCTTTTATCCGTAAAAAACCGGCGCACTGCTCATAGGCTTTACCGCCAAGGCGGGCAACTTCAAGCAATTCTTTCCTGTTAGAAAACTTACCAATTTCGTTGCGGTGTTTTACAATATTTTCTGCAAGCGTTGCGCCAATACCACTTACATAACTAAGCAAATGTTTACTCGCAGTGTTAAGGTTTACGCCCACCGCATTTACGCAACTTACCACCGTTTGATCGAGCTTTTCTTTAAGGCGGGATTGGTTTACATCGTGCTGATACTGGCCCACACCAATACTTTTGGGATCGATTTTTACCAACTCGGCCAACGGGTCCATCAAGCGCCTGCCAATACTTACAGAACCGCGAACCGTAATATCCTGATCAGGGAATTCTTCCCTTGCAATTTCTGAAGCCGAGTACACAGAAGCGCCATCTTCATTTACCAAAAAAATGGGTAGGCCAAGTTCCAGTTTTTTAACGAACTGTTCTGTTTCGCGGCCCGCAGTTCCATCACCAATAGCAAAGGCTTCAATGTTGTATTGCTTAACCAGTTCTTTAATTTTATATTCTGCATCATACACCCGGTTTGCTTCATGGACATAGATCAGATCTGTCTTTTTTAACTCTCCTTTTTCATCAAGACAAACAACTTTACAACCCGTTCTGTAACCGGGATCGATTGCCAAAATTCTTTTGCTACCTAAAGGCGAACTCAATAACAACTGGCGCAGGTTTTCAGCAAAAACATTAATGGCATCTTCATCTGCTTTTTGTTTAAGAGCCGTTCTGAATTCAGTCTCTAAACTTGGTTGCAGCAAACGTTTGTATGCATCTTTAACCGCTTTGCGAATTTGATCACTTGAAGCACCCATACCCTTTATATATAGAACTTCAATCATCTCAACAGCATCCTCTTCAAGAGGCGCAATTGACATGCGTAAAAAGCCTTCGAGAAAACCTCTTAACACTGCCAATATTCTATGCGAAGGAATTTTTGAAACCGGTTCACTAAAATCAAAATAGTCTTTGTATTTAATGCCTTCTGTTTCTTTTTCTGCCACCACTTTGCTTTGCAGTGTGGCCGAATCTTCGAACAGTTTACGCATTTTAGCACGCACTTGCGCATCTTCATTTACCATCTCTGCAATAATATCTCTTGCTCCTTGTAATGCTTCATCAGCCGTTTTAATATTATCATTGATGAAAGCCAAAGCTTCTACATTTACATCAATATCTTTTTGTTCAAGAAGCTGCAGTGCCAATGGTTCCAGCCCGTTTTCCCTAGCTATTAATGCCTTGGTTTTTCGTTTTGGTTTGTAGGGCAAATAAATATCTTCGAGTGCTGCAATAGTAACTGCTTTGTTTAGTTTTTCCTGCAAAGCTTCCGTCATTTTGCCCTGCTCAGTAATCGTTTTTTCAATCACCGCTTTGCGTTCGCTAAACTCTTTTAAAAATTTCGCTTCGTCCTGTATCTGAAGTATCTGAACTTCGTCTAAGTTGCCGGTTACGTCTTTACGGTAACGTGCAATAAACGGCACGGTTGCACCTTCTGAAAACAGATTCAATACTGCTACTGCCTGAGCAGTTCTTATATTTAATTTCAGTGCTATTGGTTGTGAAAACTCAGTCATGTTATTTTTTTATAGTTCTTTTTTTGTACCCGGCTTTAGGAATATTATTAATCTTCTGTTGCGTCGCACTCTTGTACTTTATAGCCTTGCGCAACGGTTTACTTGTGCATCAAACCTTTATTGTATAAAGGGTGGCGAAAATAATGGGAGGAATTGAAAAGAAAAAATAGAATCATCAATCAATTTCATGTAAATAAAAACCCGCTTTAAAGGTTTAGAGGTATTATACATTTTAGCTAATAGAGAACAAAAAAGTAAGGTAATTAACGAATAGCTTAAGTGCAATTCCATTCACCATTCACCTTCTAATCATTCATCATCAAAAGTTTGGAAGGATATTTATGCGCATAGCTGCGTATCATAGATTTTACTACTTCATTCTCCGGGTAATTGGTAAGGCGTTCTTTCAATTTATCAATATTGGTAAAATTGGTATTCTCAGGCAATAAACCCATGCCATAAAATTTTCCATTTTCCACCAGTACGCAGGAATATTTCTTACCAAAATCTGCCGGTTCAAATATAGCATAGGTACCCATTTGGTTTTTCATTTCTTCCAGGGCATTTTGCACTTTGCTATTGTAGTCTTCCTTTTCAGGATACCCATCATCCGTTACTACAGTGTTATCCAGAAAACATAAGGAGGGGTGCAATTCATGTTCTTTCACAAGCTTCCACAACATCCGGTGTGCATCTGTAAAAAGATTAAAGGAAACAACCGGTTCAAAGTATTTTCTTTTCTTATCAATAGCCAGTCTTTTAAAACCACGACTGTCTTCAAACGTATAAATGCCATACAACTGTTGAAAAGTTTTCTGGCTTATATTGTATTTTGGCCACAACCTTTTTATTTCGATGCTCTCAAGTATACAGGCAGTAAACTCAGTAGGGCATTCCTTATAACTTACCGAGTAAATATTACGTAGAAATTCCTGTCTTTTTTTGCCGGTATTTAGTCCTGTAAAATGGCTTATCACCCGCTGTTTCAGGCTTTTGGCCTTGCCTACATAGATCACTTTATCTTTGGCATCTTTAAAATAATACACACCGGGTACATAGGGCAAACCATTCACCTGTTCGCTGGGTAGGTTTGGGGGCAGTATCTGTTCGCGGTTTTCTTTTTTCAAAAATTCCCTTATCAGTTTATCGCCGCCTGCCACCAATATCTTTTCAAATAAAATGGCAGTCGCATTTGCGTCACCAGCCGCACGGTGTCGGTTCGTAACCGGTATATCCATGGCCCTGCAAATATGCCCCAATCCATATTTCGGCAAACCGGGAAAAGCCTTGCGGCTTAGCTTGAGTGTACATAATTTTTTTGGCAGCCACTCGTAACCCGCTACACGCAAGTGATGCTTTATAAAAGAGTAATCGAAATTTACATTATGGGCAATAAATATGCGGTTGTTAAGCAGGTTAAAAATCTTATGGGCCACTTCAGAAAATGGAGGCGCCTGCGAGGCCATTTCATTGGTTATACCCGTAAGCTGTACAACAAAAGGAGGAATTGGATAACCCGGATTTACCAGCGTTTCAAAACGGCCTTCTACCTGGTTACCGTCGTAAAGTACAATGGCTATTTCGGTAATACCATTGTCTCCGGGGTGGCTGCCGGAAGTTTCTATATCAACAATTGCGTACATCTGTGTTTCTAAAGCTTGCTGGTTTTGTTTTCAAAGTTACCGCAGGCGTCATATTGTGAACGCTGCCGTTGCGTAAAGCTATGATCTACAAGAGTGCGACGCAAGAAAAGTTGAAAAAAGTTATTCAGCCCGGCTAAAAAAAATAAAATAGCACCCATACCAACAGATTTTTTTTTAATCCCGGCACCATTACATTGTGGGGCTTTGGTTGCGTCGCACTCTTGTACCGTATTAATATGATTGAGCAACTAAATACAAACATTGTTACGAGGGCAAAAAGGATTATTGTATAATCTTAAAAACAAATTTAGCCCGGCTCAACTTCTTGCATACTGCTTTGTTTCTATTTACTATCTTTAGAAAAACATGCTTTTATGAAAACCATTTTCGGCGCATTCCTTTTAATGATGATTGGCATTGGCGGCTATTGTCAGCAGACACAAAAACCACCATTGCACGGTAAAAATTGGATGGCAATTACCGGCAAACCAATGGCAGCCACTGCTGGCTCCATTATCTTCGAGAAAGGCGGTAATGCGGTAGATGCAGCCTGCGCAATGCTCGCAGCAACCTGCACCATGTGGGATGTTTTGAGCTGGGGCGGCGAAACGCAGGCGCTGATTTATAATCCACATACCGGAAAAGTAATTGGCATTAATGCTTTGGGTGTTGCGCCAACCGGGGCTACTGTAGATTTTTTTAAAAGTAAGGGTATGAATTTTCCGCCCGAATATGGCCCACTTGCAGCGGTTACACCCGGCACGCCAGGTGGGCTTTGTACTATGCTTGCCGAATATGGTACCATGAGTTTGAAAGAAGTATTAGACCCTGGCATACAAATGGCGGAAGGCTATCCTATTGAAGCACAGACTGCAAACAGCATGGAACGAAATAAAAAATTAATAAAACAATGGCCATATTCCAAGGCTGTTTTTTTACCACATGCTGGTGATGAACGTGAGGCACCCGAAGCTGGTGAAATATTTGTACAAAAAGATCTGGCTGAAACGCTGCATAAAATGGTGGAAGCAGAACAGCAGGCATTAAAGAAAGGCAAAACCCGTAAAGAAGCTATATATGCAGCCTACGACCGTTTTTACAAGGGCGATATTGCAATAGAATATGCACGCAGCAGTAAAGAGCAGGGCGGTTTAATTACCGAAGACGACCTGGCAAAATGGAAAGTAATTATCGAAGAACCTCTTAAGGTAAACTACAAAGGAATTGATGTTTATAAACTGGCGCAATGGACGCAGGGCCCAGTAATGCTGCAGGCTTTAAACATTCTTGAAAATTTCGATCTTAAAAGCATGGGCTACAATTCTACACGCTATATACACACGCTTTACCAGGCAATGAATCTTTCTTTTGCTGACCGGGATTTTTATTATGGCGACCCCTATTTTTCGCCTGAGGAACCCATTAAAGGATTGCTGTCAAAAGATTATGCAAAGAAAAGGGCGGCACAAATTAATCCGCTTAAAAACGATGCGAAGGCGGCACCAGGAGACCCCTACCCTTTTGAAGGCAAGACAAATCCATATCTTAATTATTTGCAGCAATGGGGTCTTGTTTATAACACAACTCCGCCCGATGAAAATTATTTGGATCAATTGTGGCGGGGCACCACTTCTGTAGAAGCCGCTGATAAAGAAGGCTGGGTAGTTTCCATTACACCGAGTGGTGGTTGGTTACCAGCCTGCATTGCGGGCCATACTGGTGTTGGAATGAGTCAGCGTATGCAAAGTTTCGTGTGTGATCCCGTTTTAAACCCGTTTAATGTTGTAGAACCTGGCAAGCGGCCAAGGGTAACATTAACGCCCACCCTCGCCATGAAAGATGGCAAACCATTTTTATCTTTTGCTGTGCAGGGTGGAGACACCCAGGATCAAAATCTTCTTCAGTTTTTTTTAAATATGGTGGAGTTTGGTATGACGGTGCAGGAAGCTACCGAAGCGCCTAATATTAATACGGATCAACTGTATCTTTCCCTGGGTGGCGAAGACCGAAAACCCAAGCCAGGATATATTCTGCTCAATTCCAATACGCCGGATTTTACAAGGAAAGAGCTAAGAAAAATGGGCTATACTTTAAGTTTTGACGACCGCACTTCCGGCCCCATCAATGCCATTTATTTCGACTGGAAGCACGGAAGTTTCTGGGGTGGCAGCAGTAATCATGGAGAAGATTATGGAATTGGCTGGTAGTATTTTTTTGAGCCCGGCTTTAAGTTTTTCAATTAATCGTCCCTTGCGTCGCACACTTGTACATTATGTCATTGAGCATCTAGAAAAATCGCAAGGCGAACCTATGGTATAATTTTACAACTGCGAGTGTCCTGTTTTAGAATCTGTCACATTACTTAAAACAAACAATACATTTGCCCTATATAATATTACCACTATGAGTAAAGTATTTACAAACGCCACCGAAGCAATTTATGACATAAAAGACGGTGATACGCTGATGCTGGGTGGTTTCGGCCTTTGCGGTATTCCCGAAAATACAATTGCTGCATTGGTTAATAAGGGTGTAAAAAATCTTACCTGCATAAGTAACAACGCCGGTGTTGATGATTTTGGTCTTGGGCTGCTGCTTAAAACACGCCAGGTAAAAAAAATGATGAGTAGTTATGTGGGCGAAAATGCAGAATTTGAAAGGCAGCTGCTTTCCGGTGAACTTGAAGTAGATCTTATACCGCAGGGCACGCTGGCCACACGTATACAAATGGCAGGCATGGGTATACCTGCATTTTATACACCGGCGGGTTATGGTACCGAAATAGCGGAGGGAAAAGAAACAAAAGAATTTAATGGAAAAATGCATTTGATGGAGTATGCACTGCATGCAAATTTTGCAATAATAAAAGCATGGAAAGGAGATACTTTGGGTAACCTGGTTTTTCGTAAAGCAACCCGCAATTTTTCTACATCGATGGCAAAAGCGGGAGATATAACGATTGCAGAAGTTGAGGAACTTGTACGGCCTGGCCAGCTTGATGCCGATGCTATCCATGTACCGGGCATATATGTACACCGTATTTTCGAGGGAAGCAATTATGAAAAACGTATTGAAAGAAGAACGGTGCGGATGGTTGAAAAATATTGAGACCATAACTTACCGCAATTATTTTCAGGCCTTGCTTTGTGCGGATTCTTACGATTATTGCTTGCCCTGACCTTCGCTTTAAGAAAAGCTGCTTTGACTTCAAAAGTACAAGAGTGCGACGCAAGAGGTGATGCCATAATAACTACAGCCGGGTTCAAAAATTTTGACAGACACTACCAGAAGCAGGGTTTAATTTTAAAATTTGCCGGGCAATATTTTTTCCATTAACTGTTTGTAACTATCTACATCCCTGCTTTGTTTTAGTATGTCGAGATTGCTTTGGCTAATGATGGTAAAGTTATATTTTTCGGGTGCCAGCCAGGGTATAATACGGCTGGGGGCGAGTGGTTTTGTTTTATCTACATAGTCAATAGCAGCCACAGCATCGGCGAAAGGACCTGCCAATACAAGGTTGTAACGGTCGTCTAATTTTACCGGCGACAGTGCAAGTTTCTGATTGTAGAAATTGATCTGATTATACCTGCTTAATGCATTTTTTGCTTCGTTGATAAATACCGGATCTACCTTATCTAATATAAGCACAACAAACTGCGGGTCTTTTGCATTGAATTCAAAACTCTTAATAATAACAGGTTTACCCGTAGCTGTATCTATTGTAGTTTTGGCTATTTGGCTGGTGGGCTTATTTACCACAGAATCTCTTTTTATCACGGTTCTTGCTATGGTAGGTTTTACCGGAGTCAGGTCAACAACCGGCTCAGGCTCTTCCTTATCATTGCGTGTTATCTGCAGCTTTGTAAGGTAATCTTCAATCTCGGATCTTCTTCCCAGCACATCTATCATGGCCGTTGCCTTTTCTGCCAGCGGTGTCTGAGGATAAAGCGTTACAAGGTTATTGAGTCGGTTAATGGCAGTGCTGTCTTCTTTTTTTGAAACATAAAAAACAGATTCTATATAAAGCAGTTGGGGCGTCCAGTATTTACTGCCCCAGGTACTATCGGCTTTGGCTTTTGCATTTTTTGCCTGTTCAAATTTACCTTCAATGAACAGGTTGTAAATAGATTTATATTCCCTGGTTGCAGGTGCATTCTCTTCTTTAGTATTTGCTTTGGCGTTATTAAGTTTTGCTGTCATTAAGCCATCTGGGAAATTTTTTGCCATCGCGTTGCGTACAGAATCAGCCGAAAAATTTCGGCCTGTTTTAGTATAACAATAATAGAGGCTGAATAAAGCCGCCTCGCTGTTTTTATTATCGGGATATTTTTTAAGAAACTGTTCGTAAGCATTTATTGCAGATGGATAATCTTCCAGCATGTTTTGAAATGCCTGGCCATTTGAGAAAAGTGCATCCGCTATTTTATCATTGGATGCTATTATTTGTTCTTCCGTAAGAGGCAAATTTGCGAGCAAAGCTTCGTAGGTTATTTCGCCGTCTTCATTTGCAAGCGTGGATTGTTTATTATCAGGGGCTGGAACTCCCGCTTTGGGCCTTGGAAGATTTAATTTTTCTCTGGCATTGTCTCCGTCATCGGTATCAGACGAATCATCTTCTGCCTGTTCAGCAGCAAGTTGCGCAGTTATGGCTGCTTGCCGTTGCCAGTTATCGGTATTTGGCCTGTTACCCCATTTTATTTTAAACTGGCTGAAGCCCGTGCCCTTTAATGAAATATTATTAAAATACCAGTCAGACTTTCCAGCGGTATTAAATATATCAACTGTTGCTGTCTGTTGTATGGCAGGATTTACGTTCGGTTCGGTGTCATCTTCTTTTAATCCCTGCTGCTTGCGGTAGAAACGTACCGCTTTTTTAATAAGTGCATCCCGCTCGTTTTTGGGCATCATTGCAACAGTTTGTAAACTGTCTTGCTCATGAATGGTGCCAATGTTTTGGGTAATTACCTCCAATGCTGTTTTCCTTTCTGCCATGCGCTGCTTATCAGTTTCAGAGGGGATTGATGCTGCATTTACACTATCGTAAAAGTTATAGGCAGCTTCATATTTTTGCAGATCAAAATTAATATCTGCAAGTAAAAGAAAAGACTGACTGCGCTGATCACGGTTATCATCTGTATTGTAGAAAATACTTTTTTTAAGCATTACCTGGGCTTCCGCGGCATTATTTCTTTCCAGTTCAACCTGGGCTATGGCATAATAAATAATATCCTTACTCGACAGATATTTATCGCGATGAGCCATCTTCAAAAGTGCATTCAGCTTTTGAGTGGTTATACTATCTGAGTTACCGCCAGCTATCCTGATGCTGCTCAGGTTTGCATAAACCTCCATAATCGGGTCTATTGTTTGTTCAGCACTTTTCCCGAACCATTTAATGCTTTCTTCTTTGTTACCAGCCATACCATAAAGTTGGGCTGCAAGGAATTCCATTCGGGCTTTGTCCAGCTTATCATCCGCTACACCAAGTGCTTTTATAAGGTGGCCGGCCGAACTATCGTAAAGATTTTGCTGATAATACCAGTAAGCAACCAGTTCTTCCAGATCACTTTTCAGACGTGATGGAAAAAAGGGATCGTTGCGCAAAATTTCCAGTATACCGCCAGCTTCCGCAGTTTTATCACTTTCAAGATAATTTCTTGCGGACCACAACAGTGCATCATTTCTGCTGGGAGGTGTTGAAATTAATTTTTTGGGGAAACTACTTTTTTCTTTGGTAGCAATGCTGAATGTTGCATCGGTCGCCGAAACATTACTTCCAACTGGAATGTCATAGCCACCGGCTTCTTTAGGTGCAAAGGCATAATTAATGTACCGGAATACCTGCTCAGCCGAGTCAAAATTTTTCCTCAAAAAATAGGCTTTCCCTAAAGCAAGGTATAGATTATCAACCCAATTGCTCCTCAGGTCGTGAAGAAGTATGCCGGCATTGCATTTATAAATGACTGAATCTATGTTGCCACTACCGGCCGTTGCATCCAGACTATAGCTGTTGAAAGGCAATAATGTGGTATAATCGTCTTTAAAAACTTTTTTGGCATCATCAATTATATCATTCAGCAAGTTATTTGCATTAAAGTAATAATTGTAGTGGCTAAAAGCATTTTGAGTCACCCTTTTTGGGAAACTAAATTTTTTATTACCCGTTTTTTCAGAAGTAAGCACACGGTTTTCGTATTTCGCAGGTTTTTTAAGGTCTACAGTAGTACCAGGCTGGCAAAAACCTTTGATCTGAAAACATATTAAAAACAATAAACAATATATATATCTGATAACTTTTCCCATTCAGTAGAAATTCGTTTATTATAAACTCAAAAACACTCTCAAATATTTTTTAAAAATACAGTTATTTTTTAATCACGTTTATAAACAAAGTTTTACTGGCCCTCCCTGAGGTTCCAAACACAATTTTGAGCCGGTCATTTGTTTTTCATGGCATCCCGGTTGCGTCGCACGCTTGTACTGCAGTAACCTCACTTTGCAGAAGTTCCCATTACACGGCAATGACCTCAACTTTGGAGCGATCAAATAACCCAAGTACAGGCCTATGCTTTTTTAATTAACCTTCCTGTAAAATTTGAGGCAGGTATCGATTATTCGTTAACATTTAATTTAAAGAAAAGCAATTAACCCCAAACTGCGTGTCTATTTGCAGCGTAGAACCCACCAACAACATAAAAACTCTAAAATTCTTGGTTGAAGGCATGCAGGAAGGAGCTGTGTGTAACGGCCTGTTAAGCAAAAAAACCAGGCTCCTGGTTTTGATTCTTTAAACACAGCAGCCTGGCTTATTCGATTTGCTTTAGAATAGTATCAATTCTTGTAAGCTCTTCCTCAGTAAAGGATTGATTATCGAGGCAACCGATTGAATCCAATACCTGCCCCGGCTTACTTGCGCCAATAAGTACCGTTGTTATGCGTTTATCTTTCAAAATCCAAGCAAGCGCCATTTGTGCCAGGTTTTGCCCGCGTTCTTCAGCAATTGCATTCAACTGGCGAACTTTTTTTATTTTGTCATCAGATACATAATCTTCCTCAATAGCTCCGTTACCTCTGTGGCTTGCCGCCCTTGAGTCTTCGGGAATTCCCTTTAAATATTTATTGGTTAACATGCCTTGCGCCAGTGGAGAAAAAGGAATACAACCCACGCCATTTTGTTCCAGCACATCCAGCAACCCATTTTCAACCCAGCGATCGAACATAGAATATTTTGGCTGATGAATTAAACAGGGCGTACCCAGTTGCTTTAAAATACTAATGGCTTTTGCTGCTTCAGCCGGCTGATAGCTCGATATGCCAACATACAGTGCTTTTCCCTGGCGCACCATTAAATCAAGTGTTCCCATTGTTTCTTCCAGCGGCGTATTCGGATCCGGACGGTGATGATAAAAAATATCAACATACTCAAGCCCCATGCGTTTTAAACTTTGGTCAAGGCTTGCAACCAGGTATTTTTTCGATCCCCAATCGCCATAGGGCCCCGGCCACATACCCCAGCCAGCTTTACTTGATATAATCAGCTCATCGCGGTAACTGGCAAAATCACCTTTAAATATCCTGCCGAAATTTTCTTCAGCAGAACCCGGAGGCGGACCATAATTATTTGCCAGATCAAAATGGGTAATGCCATTATCAAAAGCCACGCGCAAAATATTGCGTGCATTTTCCAATTGGTCAATATGGCCGAAGTTGTGCCAAAGCCCAAGTGATAATGCGGGCAACAATAACCCGCTATTGCCGCAGCGGTTGTATTTCATTTTTTTGTACCTGTCTTCAGAGGCAATGTATTTCATGTTTTTACATTTTATAATTGGTTGAAATTATCACTTAATGAAGTTTTGAAATATTTTTTTTTAGCCCGGGTTCATTAATGCTATTAAGCCCGGTTGCGTCGCACGCTTGTACCGTTGGAATCCAATTCAGCACCGTCAGTCAACTCTATTATTGTCTGAGAACTTGTAGTGTTTCAGCTACTAAATACCAGATAAAGTTTAATGACTCAGCATATTTTATTAGTCAGCTGCAGGCTGCCCCTGCCTCAAAGATAAAAATCGCTACACCGGTTTATTATTTAAAAGTACAATTACGCGTAGATTGAAATATCAATCGGCCGTATTTGATGATTGTGGGACTGAAAGTACAAGAGTGCGACGCAACAAAAGCTTCATTCATATTCTTCAGTTCGGCCAAAAAAATACCCGCACATATACATGTTTCGGGCATTCTTTTTTCAGCAGATTTTTTTACCTGGGCGATTCCAACGCAGCTTGTGCAGCGGCTAGTCTTGCAATGGGCACGCGGAATGGTGAACAGCTTACATAATTCATACCCAATCTATGACAGAATTTTACGCTTTCGGCATCGCCACCATGTTCGCCACAAATACCAACTTCGAGATTTGGTTTTGTTTTGCGGCCATTTTCTGTGCCCATTTTTATTAACTCGCCCACTCCTTCCTGATCAATGGTTTGAAATGGATCATCCTTCAGTAATTTCTGCTCGAGATAGGTTGGCAGAAAACCGCCAATATCATCCCTGCTAAAGCCAAAACTCATCTGTGTAAGATCGTTGGTGCCAAAGCTAAAGAAATCAGCTACAGTAGCCAACTCTGCGGCTTTTAGAGCTGCCCGTGGAATCTCGATCATAGTGCCATAGAGGTAAGGAATTTTTTTGAGCTTAGATTGTTCGCACACTTCCTTATAAACCTTATCAACAAGCTTTTTCTGATGCGTTAATTCGTTTACCGTGCAGGTAACCGGGATCATGATTTCGGGGAAAGCTTTTTTACCATCTTTTAGCAGTTCGGCTGTTGCTTCAAGAATGGCCTTTACCTGCATCTCTGTTATTTCCGGATAACTAATACCAAGCCTTACACCACGGTGTCCAAGCATTGGATTGTTTTCGTGCAAAGCCAGCACCCGTCTTTTTAAAAGGCTCATGCTGATACCTAATTCCTTACTTAACTGGTGCAGTTTTTCAGCATCATGCGGAACAAATTCATGCAGCGGCGGATCAAGTAGGCGGAAAGTTACTGGCTGACCCTTCATTATTTCAAGCGTGTTTTTAAAATCCTTTTTTACAAAAGTGTATAATTCATTCAGCGCAAGGCGGCGTTCCATCTGTGTTTTACTTACGATCATTTTGCGCAGCAGGAACAATGGCCTTTCGCTATGCTCCCCGTAAAACATGTGTTCCGTGCGGAACAAGCCAATACCTTCAGCGCCAAACTTTAAAGCCTGAGCTGCATCTTTTGGCGTATCGGCGTTGGTGCGTACGCCCATTACTTTTGTTTTATCAACCAGTTTCATCAGGTCTTTGTATGATTTATTCTTATCAAGATCGATGTCTACAACCGGTAAGCTACCTTCATAAACCAGGCCTTTTGTGCCATTTAAACTAACCCAGTCGCCCTCTTTGATAATTGCACCATTCCTGGCATGAAATGTTTTAGTATCGCTATGAATTTCCACATCGCCGCAACCCACAATACAACATTTCCCCCACCCTCTTGCAACCAATGCGGCATGAGACGTCATACCGCCTTTAGTGGTAAGAATAGCCTGTGCTTTGTGCATTCCATCCACATCTTCGGGTGATGTTTCTTCCCTAACCAAAATTACTTGCTCTCCTTTGTGCGCCCAGGCAACGGCATCATCGGAAGTGAATACCACACGCCCCCTTGCACCACCAGGGCCTGCAGGCAAACCTTTGGCAATTGGTTTGGTAATTAATTCCAATTTGGGGTCAAGCATCGGCAGCAACAGTTCTACCAGCTGGTTTGGCGCCACGCGCATTATGGCTGTTTTTGCGTCGATCATTTTTTCAGCGAACATTTCTGTTGCCATACGCACCGCGGCAATTCCGTTACGTTTGCCTACACGGCACTGCAGCATATAAAGTTTTCCTTTTTCAATAGTAAACTCAATGTCCTGCATGTCTTTATAATGTTGTTCCAGCCTTTTCTGATAGCTGAACAATTCTTTGTAAAGTGCGGGCATCATTGTTTCCAGTGTAGTTAATTGTTTGCTTTGCGCATTTTTTGAGTATTCATTTACCGGTGCTGGTGTTCTGATACCGGCAACTACATCTTCGCCCTGTGCATTAACCAGATACTCACCGTAGAATCTATTTTCGCCGTTACCGGGGTTTCGTGTAAAGGCAACACCGGTACAGCTATCATTACCCATATTACCAAATACCATTACCTGTACATTTACGGCAGTACCCCATTCGTCCGGTATTTTTTCTATACGGCGGTATTCTATAGCACGCTTTCCATTCCAGCTTCCAAAAACGGCGCCAATGCCGCCCCAGAGCTGCTCCAAGGGATCATCAGGAAAATCTGTACCCAACCTTTTTTTAATCGTTTTCTTATAATCCTTTACCAATGCTTTCAATTCGGGCACGGTAAGGTCTGTATCACTGGTGTATCCATTTTTCTGTTTTATATGCTCCAGCTTTTCATCCAGCACTTTTCGGATGCCTTTTCCATTTTTTACTTCAACAGCGTTACCTTTTTCCATCACTACATCTGCATACATCATGATCAAACGGCGGTAAGCGTCATAGGCAAAACGTTCATCGCCGCTATGGGCAGTAATTCCTTTTATCGTTTGCTCATTCAGTCCCACGTTTAAAACCGTTTCCATCATACCGGGCATACTTTTTCTTGCACCGGATCGAACCGAAACGAGCAAGGGATTTTTTTCATCACCAAACTTTTTCCCGGTGAGCTTTCCTATTTGTGCAAGTGCTGCTTCTACTTCCGCTTTAATCGATCCCGGATACGTTTTTTTGTTATTATAATAGTAGGTGCAAACTTCCGTAGTTACGGTAAACCCCGGAGGAACCGGTAGCCGAAGTGCAGGATGGCCCGCCATTTCGGCCAGGTTTGCACCCTTGCCCCCTAATAAATTTTTCATTGATTCGTTGCCATCGGCTTTGCCGCCGCCGAAGAAGTAAACGTACTTTCCGGCGTTAGTTGTTTTTGCCATTCTGTAAAATATTTGTTGATGCAGAGTTAAGACAAGATTGCGCAAATACAGAAAACCAAAATCAGTAAAAAATTTGATTTAAATCATGAAAAATACCGCCTGGCAGAAGCATCTGACTGAGGTTGGCTAAAGAAAGTATAATTTTTTTTGGCCAGGCAAATGAATAAACAGGAGACTTTACTTGCGTCGCACTCTTGTGCTTTCAGAACCCTATTCAGCAAGGTGCAGCAGCGTTATTCTTTTCAGACAGCCATAACAGGTAAGGTTATTTTTTATTAAGAGAAGCCTTGGGTAGCAGCAGGCTGTATGTTGTTAGGCCCCGGCTGCCAAAAGATATGCTGATGAACGGATTGCGACGCAACGAAGCTGCTATGAAATTATTTGCTGGTATCCTGAAAATATGTGAATGTGCAAATGCGGGAATGTGCGGATGAATGAAAATAGAAATTAGAAAGAGTCTTGATCCCAGCATGCTCACATATTCGCATTCGCACATTTGCACATCCGCAAATCACTTCTTCCTGCACCAGGTAATAAAATCGGTATTGGGAATTTTTTTTATTTCAAGCTGATGAAACATGGTGACGATTTGGCCGCGGTGGTAAGTGCCATGATTAAACAAATGCATGATCGTTTGCCAGATAGGATTTTTCTGGTACTCGCCATTTGAATCATGATATCCAAATACATGCTCCAGCATATTTTCTTTGTTTTGTTTTACCCAAACTTCCCACTGTTTACTTTGATCAAGAAGTCCATCTACAACTTCCTGCATCGTTAACTGGGTGGATAAACCTGGCCTAATAATTTGCTCCTGCAGTTTAAGCCGCTGCCACCAAATGCTTTCTGCATCCCAAATGTGGATTATGGATGATCTGATGCTGTTGAAGCTGGCCGGGGTTATTTGCAGTTGTTGCAGGTCACTCAAAGCCAGTACGGGTTTTAACAAAGTTTGATTGGCCCAAACATTATACGATGCATATTGTTCTAAAACTTCCTTCATTGTTTTCGTTTACTTTTGGCGGTACAAAATACGCACTAAGCGAATTATACTTTAATAAATTTTCTCATGGCCAATAAAAAATTTCCGTTTAAAGGTATCAGTTCCGCAGCCATTCATGCCGGTGATAAAAATTTCGCTGAATCATCTCATCTTTCGCCCATCTATGCCAGCTCAACTTTTACATTCGATACCGCAGACCAGGGCATGCGCCGTTTTGCCGGCAAGGAAGAAGGTTATATTTACAGCCGCTGGGGCAATCCAACTTTCACCGTTGCAGAAGAAACAATTGCCGCACTGGAGGCATTTAATTTAAAAGATACAAAGGGCGATCCGTTACAACTGAAAGCGCTGCTGCATGCCAGCGGGCAAGCCGCCATGACAACACTCTTCCTGAGTAATTTAAAAAGCGGCGATAAAATTCTTTCGCATTATTCTTTGTATGGCGGCACCCATGAACTGCTACATAAAGTTTTGCCGCAAAATAATATTGAACCCGTGATAGTGGACTTGCGTGATCTAAATAAACTGGAAGAAGCGATTAAACAACATCCGCAAATTCGCTTGGTACACATTGAAACGCCGGCCAATCCAACCATTCAGTGTGTGGATATTGAAGCGGTGGCAACCATTGCTAAACAGCATAACATGATTGTTTCTGTTGACAATACTTTTGCCACGCCTTATCTGCAGCAGCCGTTTAAATACGATGTAGATTTTGTGTTCCATTCCACTACAAAATTCTTAAATGGCCATGGCACTGCAATTGGCGGCGTGTTGCTGGGCAGAGACATCGTTTTCATGAATACCAAAGCAACCAAGTGGCACCGTCTTTTGGGGGGCAACAGCAACCCATTTGATGCGTTTCTGTTAACGCTTGGTATGAAGACATTAGAGATAAGAATGGAAAGGCATTGCAGCAATGCTGTGGCTGTTGCCGATTTTTTATTGAAGCATCCTGTAATTGGTCATGTCAATTACAATGGACTTGAATCGCATTCTGACTATGCTGTTGCAAAAAAACAAATGCGGCATCCCGGAGCGATGACAAGTTTTGAATTGAAAGGCGGACTGGATGCCGGTAAAAAATTTATTGATGCACTGCAAATGTGTGTGCGTGCCGTTTCGCTGGGCACGGTTGATACGCTTGTTTCGCACCCCGCATCGATGACGCATTACGGCGTATCGAGGGAAGAAAGAATTCAGTTTGGCATTACCGATGGATTAATACGCATGAGTGTGGGCATGGAAAATATTGAGGACATACTTACCGATCTTGAGCAGGCACTTGGTTAATATTTTTATGGGCCAAGCAAAAGTTCTTTGTGAATCGTTCCCTCCGCCGGAGGCGGACTCTTGTACAACATCATATTATTCAGCAAATTGAAGTATCCAACATAAAAAAATCACATGTTTAAGATTACAAAACGCTCAAGGCTTTTCCTTTACTTCCTGATAGTTTTATCTTCTGCTATAACCGGGTGCGCAGCAAAGCCGCCTCATGAAGAAGGCGATTTTAGAAAACCTGATTTAATTGAACTTGTAAAACTCGATTCTACAATTAAACTGGATATACGTTATGCAACGAGTAATAATCTTGCGGGCAAACCTGTATATCAAGAAGCAAGGGCTTTTCTGCAACGCCCCGCAGCCGAAGCTGTTGCAAGAGTAAATCAAAAATTAAAACCGCTGGGTTATGGACTGCTTGTCTTTGACGGTTACCGGCCCTGGAGCGTAACAAAACTATTCTGGGACGTTACCAGCGAAGAAAATAAAAAGTTTGTAGCCAATCCAAAAAAAGGATCAAGACATAACCGGGGTTGCGCAGTAGATCTAAGTTTATACGATCTTAAAACTGGCAAAGAGATTATCATGACCGGTGAATACGATGAAATGAGCGAACGCTCTTACCCCAGCTACACCGGCGGCACAGAAGAGCAAAGAAAAATGCGTGACCTTTTAAGGACCAATATGGAAAGTGAAGGCTTTACTGTTTACGAATATGAATGGTGGCATTTTGATTATAAGGACTGGAGACTCTACCCAATTGGTAATATTCCATTTTCGAAGATAAAATAATGATTGTTTTTTTTGACCGCTTGTAATATTCTTCAATTGATATTGGATTAATACTGTGGGTCGGAACAGCCGAAATATAATTAGAAAGTACAAGAGTGCGACGCAACAGTTGATGCCATCTGTTCAAATGCAGGGCTCAAAAAAATTGCCCGGAAAATTATTATTTTTGTTTTACTCAAATTGAATAATACCGAATTTTTGTGGATCGTGATAGCTGTTTCGCGTTAGCTGCCAGCTTGAGTAAACGGGATTGCGGTCGTAATCTATACGGTAAAAATTGGCACGCCATTGTGCCCCTTTTGCCGGCGGTACATTGTTTAATGGATTCAATAACTTGTACGGAATAAAAAACTCAGCAGTCCAGGTTAGGCGGCTATCATTTGTATTCCTTTCATTTATTTTAATGGCATGAATTGTTTTGCGTTCACCCTCGTATTGCCAGGGTTGCCAGCCCATAATATTACCGTTGTTATTTATGATGAGAATGGGTAATTCAAAATTTAAAGGAGAAAGTTCGTACTCAAAATAAATCGGCAAAGTTGTATCTGGCCTTAGAAAGGCTTCTACAACATCTTCATCGTAGAGGTTGAGGTAGTCGCCCTGTATGGTTGCAGTTATCAAACTGTCTTCACATTTATACAAAAGATAAATTCCTTTATCGGAATAAAGGATTTTGAAATAAGTTTTGTATTCAAGATCTTTTGTACTGTCGTTTTCTAAAGGAATATTCCAACTGTTATTTCTAAGTGTTTTACTATCGCGCTGCTGTATATTATTCCATTCAGCTGTTGCCCAGTTAGCAGCACTGCCGCTGCCGGTAACAGTAAAATCCGTAGTACTTTTTACTTTAATAACGCCGCTGTTATTTTGTGCAACCATTGCTGATGATGCCAGTAATAAAACTACGAATAGGGTAAGCTGGTAACAATTATTTCTATTTATACTCATTGGTTATAATTTATACCCTTGCCTTGCAAGTAGTTTCCATTTTCCTTTAGCTTTTTCCCAAACCATCAACGATCCTATTTTAAGCTCAACCGGATTTCCATTGCTTGTAAGCTTTGCTCCGTATAAACTCCGCACAATTGCATTTTTACCTGAAATGGTTATTTTTTGATCGGCAATATCAATGGAAATAAAATCAACAGCACCGCTTACTAACGCAGTAACAAACTGTGTTTTATTTTCAACTTTTCCACCAGAGTGGCCATAGCTCAACTCTTCTGCAGTCAAACTTTCCAGCACATTTTTATCCGCATCAATGATTGCTTTGTTAAGTGTTGCTACAGCAGCAGCAACCCTTGATTCCTCGGCAGACTGAGCATTCACAGCCGTTGAAGACACGAATAAAAACAGTAACAGGTACACTAGCTTTTTCATAACTGATATTTTAATTTGTAATTATACTGCTGTTGCATCAATCTTTTCATTTTCAACAATTGGTTTCTTATGCCAGTAGGTGGCAAGCATGGATCCGGTAATATTCATCATCGGGCCAAAAACAGCAGGCGCCAAACCCACCGTTGCCATTTTACCCATAGTTTTTGCAAGGCCGGAAGCAAGCCCTGCATTCTGCATACCAACTTCTATTGCAATGGTTCTGCAATCGCGTTCATTCATTTTAAAAAGGCGCCCACTCCAGTAACCCAGCGCGTAACCCGATAAATTGTGAACCAATACAATCAGAATTAGTGCCGGGCCAATAGACAACAAATTGTCCCTCCCCGCAGCAGTTATAATAACGATAATAAAACCAATGGCAAACATGGAAACCAGCGGCATTGCATTATCTAACCATTTCATTTTTCCGCTCAAAAAATGGTTAAACAAAAGCCCTGCACAAATCGGAGCAATGACCATTTTTAAAATATCAAACATCATATCAAGTGCATGAATTTCTACAAAAGAACCTGCCAGCAGTTTCATCAGCAATGGCGTCATTAGCGGTGCTAGCATAGTGGAAACTGCAGTGATAGTAACAGATAAAGCAAGGTTCGCTTTAGAAAGATAAGACATAACATTCGATGCCATTCCATTGGGCGAACAGCCGACTAAAATAATACCCGCGGCTATTTCAGGAGGAAAATTACTGAGCCTTGCAAGTGTAAAACCCAATAGCGGCATTATTATAAAATGACTCGTTACACCAATAAAAACGCCCTTCGGCATTTTTAAGACGCCGGTAAAGTCTTTTAAACTCATAGAAGTTCCCATACCAAACATCAGTATCTGCAATAAAGGAGTAATTAGTGTTGCAAGCACAAGACCGTTCCATGAAATAAAATATTGCGGGTAATATAATGCAGTAGTTACCGCCGCAAAAATGGCAACAGTAAACGTGAACCCATTCAACAATTTAAAACCACGAAAACCAAAAGCAAGCAAAATAAAAAAAGCAATGAACAATGGCCCGGCCTGGGTAATGTTACCGGTAATAATCATCACCAACGCTGCTATTAAACAACCAGCTGACAGACCAAGAGAAATTTTATAAATATTCATAAGCATTAGTGCAAATAATTTATAGATATATTGCGAAGACAATAAATCACCAGGTTCTTTTTAACAGAAAGGAGTCAATCTGTTCTTTCGTAAGTTTTGGTTCTTCCGGATGTTCCTTCAGCCACTTAATAAAAGCAGATTTAATTTCTTCCGTCCACTGGCTGTCTATCTGGCCTGGTGTGTACCTGCCCGATTTAAGCATTTCGTGGCTAAAGTCGTCTCGTACACCGATAAATTCAGCCGTGCTTACAACCTTCTCGGCAAGGTGAGCAGGAATAAAAAGCACGCCTTCCCTTTCGCTTATTACAAGATCACCAGGTAATACAATTGCACGGCCAATTCTTATAGGCGTATTTAAACCCATTAATACTACATCTTCCAAAAAGGATGGGTCAAAGTCACGCACAAACGCATTGAATCCTTTTATTTCTGCAAGCCCCGATAGGTCACGTGCTGCACCATCGAAAATTACACCATTGCCACTTTTTGCAAATATTGCGTTACCAAGATTATCACCAATCAATGTGCCTTTATCAATCTTGCCAAAGCAGTCTGCCACATACACATCACCTTTGGTAAGCATATCAATAGGCCATGCATTCGTATTGCCTTTGCGGCCTTCAATTTTACCCCGTTCTTTTATCGCCGTTTCCACATCTGGCCTGCTTGGCATAAACTGCGCGGTAACAACACGGCCCACAACTTTCACGCTATCGTTTACCATTTTCCAGTTGCCTTCAAACTGATTTTTATACCCTTCATTTTTTAGTACGGTCCAAGCTTCTTCTATACCAATGTTCTTTGCACGGTTAACAAGATCATCAGAAACTTTTGGCCTGCCATCGGCAAAGCGTTCGCCTTTCCATTCATTGGTTAAAAAAATAAGTTCTTCTTTCGGAATGGTTTGCGCTAAAATTTTTGACGCACTAAAAAGAAGAAAAAATACAATTAATGATTTCAATTTCATGACGGCTTAATTAAAGAAGAAAACAATTTTTATGAACCCAGCTTTTGAAACGCTATGAGGCATCCGTTGCGTCGCACTCTTGTACGGTAGGATACAAAATGCAACAAAATACAAACTACTGCCTGAATATATTAAGCAAATGTTTTACTGTTTCATCTTCCATTCTCTACCCGGCGCTTCTGCTTTAAAACTTTCAATATTATTCCGGTCTTGCAAGGTAACATAAACTGTTTTTCCGTCAGCCCCGCCAAATGCGATGTTGCTACAATTTTTTCCAGTCAGAGAAATTTCTTTTACCAGCTCTCCCTGTGGTGAAACCTTTGCCACCACACCTTTTCCCCATCTTGCTATGTAAAGGTTTCCATTTACATCGCAGCGCATGCCATCCATACCAAAATCAGGAAATTGGATCAGCAGTCTTTTGTTGCTTATGTTACCCGAAGCAGATAAATCATAAGCCCAAACTTTACGCTGAACCGATTCATTTACATATAATGTTTTTTCATCGGGGCTTACTTCAATGCCATTTGTAGTTCCCATATTTGCTTCAAGTAAAGTAACTTTTCCATCGGTATCAATTCGCCAAATACTGCCTGTTCCGGCTTTCCAGTTTGGGTCGCTTGCAAAGAGTATATCTTTCTTGGTGATCGCAATATCATTTGGCTGGCTCATAGCTGATTCATGAGCATAGACAACAATTGCTTTAGTAGCCATACCCACTTTCAAAATATTGTGGTTGGTATAATCTGCGATCAACATTTCTCCCTTGCTGTTAAAGCGTATTCCATTACCAACACTGCCATTGGGCAATTCAACAAAAATGCTGCTTTGGCCTGCTGGTGTAATGATTCCAATGGTTCCCTCGTGCTGAAAATTTACTGCATATAAATTGCCTGCCTTATCTACGCCCGGGCCTTCAGCACCTGAAGTAAAACTATTGACTGCAGTAAGATCGGCTGACTTGTAAAACTCTTCCTTGGCAGTATTGTGATTGGTTGCATTACAAGACAGTATTGTAAGCAAGTATAGGAAATAGAAAGCCTGAATTAATCTTTTCATGAAAATTATTTTTGTGACCTTACTCAATAGAATTCCTTTAGTACAAGTGTGCGACGCAAGAGAAGCTTCATAGTAATTCTGCTGCCCGGCTCATAAATATTTTACTTTTTACGTGGGGCATAAATCGGGTTTGCAATTCCATTTAAATCATAAACGATTTTGCCGCCTTTTATCGTCATAGCGCATTCCAATTTTTGTGTGCCGTTTACTTTGTAACCGGTCTTATCATAAAATCCGAAATTACCCTGGCGCAAATCCAATATTGCAACATCGGCAATGCCACCAACAGAAAGATTGCCAAGCTCTTCGTGTTTAATTACCTGTGCAGGTGCCCATGTACTTGCTTTAATTACTTCATTTAATGGCATGCCCATGAGCAAAAATTTAGACATTACATCGAGTTGACTTTTCATCGATGCATTCATGCTGCCCGTATGTAAATCGGTACTGATTGTTTTAGGAAAAAAGCCTTGCTTCAATGCAGGGATGGCCTGCGTAAAATTAAAACTTGCACCACCGTAACCTACATCAAACACAATTCCTTTTTTTATGGCATCCCATATAAATGGTTTCACTTTACTGGTTGCGGAATCAACGACTGTCTCTCTTACATTACCTTCGAGCAGCGTGTAAGTATGCGTATAAATATCGCCGGCGCGAAGATGTTTCATAAACAATTCTTCAATGGACAGTGGAGGGTTGTTACCGCCAAAGTCAATCATAACAGGCATGTTAGCGAGTTTGCCGGCTTCAACACCACGGTCAACCGGTGCCCACTCTGCGCCACTGTAATGTGCCACTTTAAAGCCCACTACAATATCTTTATATTCTTTTGCAACATATGCCGCCATCTTTGCATCCATGTCGTTTACGTTCTGTTCATAAGCGCCGCCACGCATGCCGTCGCCTACAATATTTAAAAAAGATAACACCCGTGTCTGCGAATTATCAATAATATTTTTCTTGAATGTTGGAAAAGATTTCCAGCCTGCACCGCCCGCATCGCATACGGTTGTAACACCCACGCGAAATGTAAAACCATCGGGCACAACAGCCACCAAACCATTGCTTAAATAATGATCTGGTTCTGTACCAAAAAATACATGCGAATGCATATCTATCAAGCCCGGCATAACATATAAACCCTTTGCATCAACTACCTGCACCGCCATTTTTCCATCAATATTATTTGCTAGCTGAACCACTTTTCCATCGTTGATGGCAACATCCATTATTGCATCAATATTATTTTTGGGATCAATAACGTGGCCGCCTTTAATTACAATATCATAAGACTGTGCGAACACGCCATTGCCTAAAAAGCCAAACAAAATAAACAGTAAACAACTTATTTTTTTCATAATGATATTTTTTGTGTTTTTAATTTTAAATCAGAGCAATAATTTGAATTTATTTTATGCTGATGCGAGTAAAAGTTCTTCTTTAATTCTGGAAGCAACAATTTTTTCCTGGCCAGTCTTAAGCATAAATACCGTTATACGAATACTGTTTTCTGTCTCCCAGGCAATCGTTTCAATAGAAGGTGTGCCGTTGCGTAATTTTTCACCCATCCCATCGCGGGTAAGTTTTATTTTATTGGGATCCCAGGAAATAATCAGCGAAGGATTGTGATTCGCAACAGGCGGCACCATTACTTCGGTTGTAACGCCTGTAACAGGTTTAACAGCATTGTTGATTACCGCAATGCGGTCTTCCCATATTTTCCATTCTTTCGCATGATCTCTTTTTACATAACTATCCAAAGCCACATACATACCGATGATTTCTTCTTTGTTTACTTTCATTCCGCGGCCAATATTGCCACCTTTTGGTGGGGCACTTAAACGGGCGGCTGCAATTAAATCTTTCTTGCCCATCAATATTCCCGCACTCTGCGGGCCACAAATAGCTTTGCCGCCCGATATACAAACAAGGTCAAAACCCATATCATTGTACTTCCACAAATTCTCAACGGGAGGCACATCAGCCGCCATATCTATCATCGTTGGCAGGTTGTGTTTCTTTGCAATCTCCAGCCATTCATGGTGCTGGATTTTACCCGCAGGTGCTTCCCTGTTTAAAAACCAAAGCATCGCGGTTTTATCGTTAATAGCAGCTTCCGCTTCTGCACTTGTTTCTACCGTTATAATAGTAACGCCGGTATTGGTCAGCGCATGATCGTAACCATTAATATGAGTCTTTTGAATAATCACTTCCGATTTCATTCCGGTACCTTCCAGCTTAGGCAACTGGGCAACTTTTTTTGCGTCCATTCCTGTTAATACCCCCGCAGTGCCCAATACAAGCGCACTCCAGCAGCCCGCTGTTACAAAAGCAGCTTCAGCATGGCATATTTCAGCGATTTTTTCGCCTACTTTATCCTGCACTTCTTCCAGCATAACAAATTCTTTTGAACTGCGGTTAATAGCGTCCATTACCTCATCATTCATCAGAGACGCAGTCATGGAAGTATAGTTGCCCGCTGCATTAATAAAAGTGCGCAGACCAAGCTCTGCAAACAAATCACGCTTAACACCTGAAACTGCTGCCACAGTTTTTACCGTGGGGAAAAAACTTGCTGCCAGGCCGCCTGCAAGCGGAAGAAATGAAATATTCTTCAGCACATCTCTACGTTTCATGTTGATCGAGTTTATATGATGAAATATTTGTTACCTTAATACAATATTCAGGGGAAACTACCAAACAAGTGCCTTATTTTTTGATGCAACCGTTTGCTTTATTTTTTATACTACATAAATTCAATTGCGCAACATCAAAACACAAGGCATACCAGTAAATTTATTTAATTGTGGAGAGAAGCACCGATATTTATTTCCTGAACACGAAAAGAATTATTCACAATGAAATAAATACTGCCAAAATCAATCATCTTTATAAACATTGTAGTAAACTAAAAATGCAAACCGGCCAAAACAAATTTCAGCAAACAAGTTATGATTGAAAATAATAAAAAATTAGAAGGCGTAGTACCTATTATTCCTACACCATTTTTGGAAAATGAAGCAATAGACGAAGCGGCATTGAGAAAATTAATAGAATTTGCTATTGGCCTGGGTTTGCAGGCTGTTTGTTTACCAGCCTATGCGAGTGAATTTTACAAACTCAGCGATGAAGAAAAATTGCAGGTGGTAAAGATCGCTGTTAACCAGGCAGCGGGCCGTATCAAGATCATGGGGCAGCCTAACAGCCCATCGTTGAAAATTGCTATCAGATTGGCGCAGGCAAATGTGGCTGCTGGCGCTGATATTATTTCACTTGCTGTACCTCGTATTTTTAATTTACCGGAGGCATCCATAAAAAATTACCTGTCAGCATTCTTTGAATCAATCCCTGAGACACCGGTATTAATACAGGATTTTAATCCGGGTGGTTCATCCTTAAGTGTTTCGTTGATTAACCAGCTTAGGAACAACCATCCCAATTTTAAATACCTGAAATTAGAAGAGCCATTATGCGCTGTAAAATTTGAAGAAATCATTAAAGCAACTGACGGCTCAGTCGGCGTTTTTGAAGGCTGGGGCGGATTGTATTTAATGGAGTTGGTTCCAATCGGCATTAGTGGCGTAATGCCCGGACTTGGTGTAGCCGATATTTTACAAAAAGTATTTATGCTTCGCAAAAACGGGGAAACAGAAAAAGCCTTTGAAATTTTTGAACGCATTATGCCGCAGATATTCTTCGCGCTACAGAATATGGAATTGTTTCATTATGCTGAAAAAGAATTATTGATGGCGCGTGGAATACTTACCAACAGTATTGCCCGTCAGGCGGCTTATGTTCCTGACGATTCAACTGTGAAATATATAAAGGAACTAAATGAGCGGGTATTGAAACTTATAGAAGATTTAAAGACAAATTATTAAACCTCGCTTTTGTATTTGCAGTTCAAAAATGCAATTCAGTACAAGAGTGCGACGCAACGATGCTTAAATAAAATTACAACTGCCGGGCTCAAAAAAATCATTACCCGTTTTGTATAATTATAAAATTATCAGGTAGAAAGCCAGAGTTGGTTGTGTTGCAGCCTGCGTAAATTTGAAGGGATCAATTATATTTTTTAAAGATTAAAATAATAAAGCAATTATGAGCAAGACAAAAATTGTACACCCTGACAGAGATTTGAATTTTGTTACCGGCGCTTATTCTGACGGCGTGATGGTAAATGGTTTTCTTTTTGTAAGTGGACAGGCATCCGTAGATTTTAAAACTTCTGCTTTTGTATTGGGCAACATAGAAGACGAAACCGCCAGAACATTGGATAACATAAAAGCTATTATTGAAGCAGCCGGCGGCAGCATGGACGATGTGGTTAAATGCACGGTGCATTTATCTGATATAAAAGATTTTGACCGCTACAATAAAGTTTACGCCAGCTATTTTACCGGCATAAAACCCGCAAGAACAACCGTACAGTCCGTACTGGCAGAAAATATTAAAGTAGAGATTGATGCCATTGTAAAAATGCCGTAGCGCATTTCTGATTTTTTTTACATTTATATAATTCTAACTTCTTTTGATATGAATACTAACATAAAAATTCCTGCTGTTTTGTTATTGTTGACCGTTTTATCGCTGTCTTTTTTTTCTGCCAAAGCACAGGTAAAATCAACATTGCTGATCGGCATTGCAGAAGTGAATTATACGCCCCAGGTTGGCCTTGATATGGCAGGCAATTATCGTGGCGATGATTATGCTTCCCGGGGTGTGCATGATTCTCTGTATGCAAAGGCGCTTGTTACTGCAAATGCTAAAGGGGAAAAAGTTGCTTTGCTTACGGTTGACATTTGTTACATTCCAAAAGAAACCATAGAAATGATGCGTGCTTATATTGCATCAAGAACTACGATCAAGCCCGGCAATGTAATGATCATGGCAACGCATACACACAGTGGTCCGGTTGCAGAACTGAATGCGCCCAAGGTAAAAGAGTTTCTGTCTAAAGCTGCAAGCGCAGTAGTTGAAGCAGACAAAAATCTAAAACCGTCTGTTCTTTCTGTGGGCCGCTCAACTGAAGACAGAATTTCTCATAACCGCCGCCTTAAATGTATCGACGGCACCACGCATATGTGCTGGGAAAAATTTACTCCGGGATTTGTTATCGAACCATGGGGCCCAATAGATCCCGAAGTAATTACACTCTCTGTAACACAAAACGGAAAACAAAAAGGCGCAATTGTAAATTTTGCCTGCCATGCCACCACGCTCACCGGCAACAATTGGCTATACACCGCAGATTATCCGGGTTATATGGCAGAATCTATCAGGAGAGTAAAAGGCAAAGATTATATGCCCATGTTTTTTAACGGCACCTGTGGCAATGTAACACAGGTTGATTATAAAATTGGCTTCCCCGATACTTATCAGGAATGTCAGCGAATTGGATATATGCTTGGTATGTCTGCATTGCAAGCTATTAGTAACGAAAAGCCTGTTTCCAGTGATATTTTAAAAGTGTCGAAAGAAATGGTTCCATTGAAACACATGACCATCACAAACGAGCAATTTGAGTGGGCGCAGGCTGTTATGAAAAAAGTAGAAAAGGAAGGCATGCCGCCTTTACAGGCCGATGGTATTCCCGATGCGCAATATGCAAAAGACTGGATAGAAATGCGCCGTATACAAGACCAGGTTGACAGCCTCGAGGTAATGGTGATAAGAATTGGCGATGCTGCATTTGTTGGTTTGCCCGGCGAAATGTTCACCGAGTTTGGGATGCACATTAAAGCACAATCGCCCTGCAAAAACACAATGGTGATGGGCCTTACAAACGACGAGAAAGGTTACTTCCCCACAAAGGCTTCTTTCACACAGGGGCCAAAGGGCTTTACGCCTATGATCACCGGTTACGAAACAACACCAGGCACAACAAAATATGAGATCGGTTCCGGTGAAAAGCTTACGGAGTCTGCAATTAAGCAATTGAAAGAATTGTTTTAACAATGAATTTTTTTGTGAGCCCGGCAGAAGGAATACTATTGATCGTTCCTTGCGTCGCACTCTTGTACAGTTGAAATATCAGGCAGCAAATCCCGTCTTATGTTGAATTTCTGGTTCTGACAAATAAAATTAATTTCATAGTCTTTATAAAAGCAGATGGTGGAGCGATAAAAGTGGAGAAGAAGGAAGGAGAGGGAACTTCATTTGTAATTCGACTACCTGTAAGTTAATTACAATTTTTATGTACAAGGCTGAAGAATAGGAATTTAGCTTTCATTGCAAACTTGTACTTAAGAATACCATTGAACTGTGAAAAATGAATTACTTTTTGCCTATTGCCTCGTTGCCTTGTTGCCTGTTTTTCCGAACGTACAAGAGTGCGACGCAAGGGACGATCAATCGCAGTACAGAAGTTTGGCTCACAAAAAAATGATCCTTTTTATAACATCATTGTATCAGAACCCAGCATGTATACTTACAAAAAATCAGCAGCATTACTGGAACGTGCAAAGAAATCTTTAGCAGGTGGCGTTTCGTCTGAATTTAGAAAATACAATCATCCGCATGCCATTTTTTATTCGCATGCACAAGGCAGCAGAATTTATGATGTGGATGGCAATGAATACGTCGACTTTACATTAAGCCAGGGGCCAATGCTGGTAGGGCACAATCATCCGCATGTGGTAAAACGTGTAGAAGAATATGCAAAGAACGGGCAGTTGTATGCAGGGCAGCATTTATTGGAAATTGAGCTGGCAGAAAAGCTTCAGCGGTTGATTCCTTCTGCTGAATTAATGCGGTTTTGCCTGGATGGTTCCGAA
This sequence comes from Chitinophagales bacterium, assembly GCA_038203525.1. GTDB lineage: Bacteria > Bacteroidota > Bacteroidia > Chitinophagales > Chitinophagaceae > Limnovirga. The sequence continues at coordinate 92,888 of JBBRDW010000002.1, forward strand.
GCGGTGCAAACAGCATTCCGGGTGGCAAGGGCGAAAACCGGCAAGCAAAAATTTCTGCGTTTTGAAGGCCACTATCATGGCTGGCTCGATAATGTAGCATGGGGTTTATCTACGCCATCTGTGGAAGCACTTGGATCAAGAGCGTCACCAAATATTTTTCCATGGACTGCAGGCTTGCCTGAGCATTTAGAAGATAATTTTATTATTCTGCCATGGAATGATTTGCCATTACTTGAAAAAACGATTAAAGAAAAACATCATGAAATTGCTGCCATCATTACTGAGCCTATCATGTGCAACAACGGATGCATTTTACCCAAAGAAGGTTACTTGCAGGGCATGCGGAATTTGTGTGATGAATATAATATGGCCCTCATTTTTGATGAAGTGATTACCGGTTTCAGAACTGCTTTGGGCGGCGCACAGGAATACTTTAATATTATTCCGGACCTCGCCATTTTTGCTAAAGCTATGGCAAGCGGTTATCCCATTTCTGCAATCGTTGGAAAAAGGGAATGGATGAACCTGATTGCTGAAGGAAAAGTAATTCATGCCGGCACGATGAACAGCAGTAACTCTACTGTTGCAGCAGCCATTGGTACGCTTGAGGTGCTGGAATCGGGCAATGTGACAGAAAGAATTTTTCAACTCGGTCGGCAATTGATGGAAGGCTTGCGTGATATTGGAAAGCAATACCACAGCAATCTTTTGGTACAAGGCCCTGGGCCGATGCTGCATACAGGTTTTACAGAGCTTAAAGGGGTAAATGATTTCAGGGATGTACTCGCTTACGATAAAGTAAAACTCGGAAAATTTGTTGCAGGCATGCATGACAACGGCATTCGCATTATAGGCCGGGGTTTATGGTATATTTCTGCAGTACATACAGAAGATGATATTCTTCTGGCACTTGATATTGCTTCAAAAGTTTTTAAACAATTATAGCCTTTGATCAACATGAATAATAAGAACAGGTATTTCATCCCGCTGTTAATGATTGGGTTATTGTTTGGTGTGTTTGGGTTTGCTGCCTGGTTGAACAGTATCTTGATCCCCTACTTCCAGATCATCCTCGAATTGAACAGTGTTCAAACTACGCTGGTAACTTTTTCTTTCTTTATAGCTTACGTTGTAATGGCATTACCTTCTTCGTGGATGTTGAAAAAAATTGGGTTTAAAAAGGGAATTGTTATGGGTCTTGTTATAATGGCGCTGGGCACTTTGCTGTTTATTCCTGCTGCACACTCCAGGGCTTACTGGCTTTTTTTATGTGGCTTGTTTTTAATGGGCACAGGACAGGCATTATTACAAACAGCAGCCAATCCCTATGTAACTATTCTTGGGCCAATTGAAAGTGCAGGTCAGCGGAATAGTTTAATGGGTGTGTTTAATAAAGTGGCAGGCATTTTAAGTCAGCGTGTATTAGGGCCAATACTTTTATTGAATGCAGATTCGATTATATCAGGCCTGACAAAAATGAGCGATGCCGAAAAAATAGCTGCATTGGATAATATGGCATTGCGTGTAATAAACCCATATATCATCATAACGCTGTTGCTTTTGGTAATGGCCGCTATTATGTGGGTGGTTGCATTGCCGGCAGTGAATGAAGAGGAATCGAATGCAGAAGACGAAGGTGTTGCCCGTACCAGTGTATGGATGTTCCCCAATTTAATACTGGGCGTATTAGCGCTCTTCTGTGCAGAGGGTACAGAATCAATTACCAGCTATTATATTATTCCCTACGGACAAAGCATGGGCTTTAACACTGCTGATGCGCAGGTATTTGTTGATTATATTATCTATGCAATGCTGGCTGGTTATTTCGCAGGAATTGTTTTAATTCCAAAATACATTAAGCAAAGCAGAGCACTTGCGGCATGTGCCTTTCTGGGAATCTGCTTTTCGCTGGGTGCCATTTTTACTAGCGGCTTTACATCGGTTTTATTTGTGATTGCGATGGGCTTTTGCAATGCCCTTAACTGGCCCTGCATCTGGCCATTGGCATTGAATGGTGTTGGAAGGTTTACAAAAACTGCGGCTGCCTTTTTAATAATGGCCATTGCAGGCGATGCAATATTCCCGATTCTTTACGCACAACTTAACACTATGTTTGGTGCCCATGCGGGAATTTATTTATTAATGGCGCTTTACATTACAATTCTTTTCTATGCAGGCATCTGGCATAAAAAGAAAGCATAGTAAGCAAAACAAAACTATTCAGGACAATCACTTAAAAATATAATTTATGAGCAATAATGAAATAAGAGAAGTTGGTATTATTGGCCTAGGCTTAATGGGCAGCAGTATTGTAGCTGCCATGGTGATGAGTGGATATAAAGTGATTGCCCTCGCCCCGCTTGATAAAGATATGGAACAGGCTCCTGATCGTATTCTTCATGCACTGAATGAATCTTTCAAACAAGGTATTCATCAGCGTAATGTGGCACAATTGCAACTAAATATTATGTACACAAAAGATTATGCAAACCTGCTCAATTGTTTTTTGATACTCGAATGTGTGATCGAAAATATTGACATAAAGAGAACAGTCTATGCGCAGATTGAAGCTGCTGTTGCGGATGATACGATCATTACATCAAACACTTCAGCCATCCCTATTGCCATTTTACAGGAAACACTTTTACACCCAGAAAGATTCTTAGGAATGCATTGGGCCGAACCTGCATTTACAACGCCATTTCTCGAAATCATTTGCGGACCCAAAACTGATATGGCAATAGCTGAAAAGCTTTATGCTATTACCGCTGAATGGGGCAAAGAACCCACACTGGTTCGCAAAGACATTCGCGGCTTTATCACCAACAGGATGATGTATGCCATGTTCAGAGAGGGGTTTAACCTCGTTGAAAATGGCTATGCCACTATAGAAGATGTAGACAGGGCATGCAGAAATGATGCGGGCCACTGGATGCCATTCTGCGGCATGTTCCGCTACATGGATCTCACCGGTTTGCAGGCTTATTATCATGTGATGAAAGATTTGTTTCCTACGCTTACTAATCAAACCGAAACACCAAAAATGATTGAAAGCATTGCAAAAAAAGGCGGTAATGGTATTACCAATGGAAATGGTTTTTATCAATACACAAAAGAAGAAGCGGCTGAGTGGGAGAAAGCTTTTGAAGAATTTTCTTATGACATAAACAACCTTGCCAGAAAATACCCGATCAAACTTGTTGAGGAAAGATTAAAAGAGAAGCATAAGGGTTAACATTTTTAAAAGGCATTTATGGGCCGGGCTGAAGTAATTCCTTTCATCGTTCCTTGCGTCGCACACTTGTACTTTGAATTCTTTATGCAGCAATTAAAACCACTAAGACACTAAGCCACAAAGGAACAAAAAGTATTTGCGAAGCTTAGTGCCTTTGTGTGCTGGTGTTTCAAAAAAGTTAATCACTGTTACGAACGTACAAGCGTGCGACGCAAGTAAAGCTTCATAGTTATTCAAAAGCCGGGTTAATAAAAAATATAACAGCACTTACATGTTTACAATAGACGCACATTTAGACCTTGCAACAAATGCCATTACTTTAAACAGGGATCTTACAAAATCTGTTCACGAAATACGTTCAAAGGAAAAGCAACTCGGCTGGAAGGATACACAGGATCGTGGCAACGGAACGGTGGCACTTCCTGAATTGCGCAAAGGCAATATTGGTCTGGTGGTTGCCACAATAATATCAAGGTTTTCTGCTGCGGGAAATCCATTGCCAACACTGAATTTACCAGGGTGGCATTCTCCAGAACAAGCCTATGCATATGGACAGGCACAGCTGTCATGGTATAGGGTTATGGAAGATATGGGCGAGATGGTGCAGATCAACAACTATACCGCATTAGAAAAACATATGGTTTTGTGGAACGATGCAAGTATTCCCAATCACCAAAAACCTGTTGGCTATATTTTAAGTTTGGAAGGAGCAGATTCTATCATCAATTTAAACTATCTCGAAAAATATTATGCACAGGGTTTACGAGCCATAGGGCCAGCGCATTTTGGTAGAGGGAGGTACGCCGCAGGCACGCACTCGGATGGAAGTGGTTTAACAAAACTTGGTAAAGAATTACTACGTGAAATGGATCGTTTAAATATCATTCTTGATGCAACACATTTAACAGATAAAGGCTTCTTTGAAGCAATGAATATTTCTAAGGGTTTTGTTTGGGCAAGTCATCAAAATTGCCGCGCATTGGTGCCGGGCGAAAGACAATTTTCTGACGAACAAATTAAATTAATTATTGGGCGTGATGGTGTAATTGGTGGTGCCCTCGATACCTGGATGTTGTATCCTGAATTTGAAATGGGTAAAAACAGTCCACAGACATTGGGCATTAACCTCGAGAAATTAGTTGAGCATTTCGATCATATTTGTCAGCTTGCAGGCAATTGCCTGCATGTTGGATTTGGTACAGATCTCGATGGCCTTTTTGGTACCGAACAAACACCTTGGGATATTGATACGATTGCAGATATTGTGCAATTTAATGAGATACTTATCCGCCGTGGCTACACGCAGGATAACATACAAAATATATTTTCCGGTAACTGGCTTCGTTTAATAAAAAATGCATGGGTATAATCTGATTGTTTAAACAGACCCGTCTGTATAAAAAAAATAGTTTTAGTGTGGCTTGCTTTTTTTAACAGGATTATATCTCAGTTCCTTTATTTCCGTTGCTGTTACAGAATCTTTCTCATTATTAAAATGCTGCTTCAAATAAGTAAGCACCTGTGCAATTTCCTCATCTTTTAAAAAGCTGTGGGCAGGCATGATGCTGTTATAATCTTTGCCATTAACTTTTATGGTTTCGTTCAAACCATTCAATACAACATTGATCAATTTTTTTCTGTCGCCGCTAACCCAGTCAGAATTTTTTACCGGAGGAAAACGGTTGCCATCGCCTTCACCATTATACTGATGACAGGATACGCAATATTTTATATAAACCTGCGAGCCGGGCATTACCGAACCTTTATATAGATTGTCATTTGCTTCATCTGGTGTGCGTATGTTGGAGTTTGCTTTTCTTTTTTCCATGGCAGCGAGTTGATCTTTACCAAACGTACTCTTATCGCCTTTGTACATGATGCGCCATATCTTTCCTTTTCGTGAATCAGAAATATAAAGCGAGCCATCAGGCCCCATGGCAAGACCCATTGGCCTGTATTTCGCATCACTTGTATTCACAATTGGATCAACTCCTGCAAAGCCATCTGCAAACACTTCCCAATCGCCCGAAGGTTGCCCATTTTTAAATGGAACGAACGCAACAAAATAGCCAGCCTGCGGATAAGGCGACCTGTTCGTACTGCCATGAAACGCAATGAAAGCGCCATGTCTATAACGTTCAGGAAATTGATCGCCTTCGTAAAACAACAGATCATTTGGAGCCCAGTGCCCAGGAAAACCAATCAAAGGATTTTGCACGGTGCTATCTCTTGCAGGCATTTTTCCATCGCCACCATATTCAGGTGCTAACACATTTTTTTGTTGCATTTGGTCGTAATAGCTGTAAGGCCATCCAAAATTATTTCCATCTTTTATTCTTATAAATTCTTCTGCAGGCAACACTGCACTCTGCCATTGCGAAAACATATTGGGCCATAACATATTAAGGTCATCCCGGCCATGCATTACAACGTATAGGTTTTTATCATCCTTATTCCAGTCCATTGCAACAACACTGCGTATGCCAGTTGCAAACTTTCGTCCGTCCTTTTTCGTCATGTTTATTTTATCTGCAGGAAACTCCCAGATGCCTGCATATTCTTCCAATTCAGGACAAGGATCCATGCCCGCAAAACCGGGTGTACCGCCGGGTGTTCTTACCAAATCCTGGCAGGCATTGGATGGTGCGCCAAACGGAATATACAGATGTCCTTTGTCATCCCATGCAAGCGGCTTGGTAATATGCCAGTGTGAACCACTTGCATATTCTTCTGTAAATACTGTGTCCATTTTTCCTTCGGGCACCATTTTGCCGGGTGTCAGTTTCATCCTGTACACAACCAGTTCCGAAGCAAAATATAAATACCCGTCATGTATGCGCATACAATTGCCCATATCCCCTTCATTAAAATAATCGCCGAAGTGAATAGATGAATCTGCTTTGCCATCGCCATTGGTATCCCTTAACACAAGATTGCCCGCTCCTATTTTGGAGTGGCGCATTTTTACATAAATATCACCATTATCATTTACTGCTATATGCCTCGCCGGGCCAACACTGTCTGTAACAACAACTGCTTCAAAATTACCCGGCAGAAAAAGACCACCATTATCCGGATCACCGGGAGGCAACTTGGTGGCCGGGTTGCATTGAACCAAACAGGACAATACCAACAGCAAAGAAACTAACCCCGTTATTCTATTTGTTTTCTTCAGCATTTGTATAAAATCAAATTGATATTTTTTTTGAGCCCGGCTTTTGTAATTCTATTTTAACATCGTTGCGTCGCACTCTTATACATTCTAAACTTTATTCAACTTTTATCGCAGCGTAGATTGATGCGTATAAAAATTTCCGGCATTGCGAGACAGCGAAGTAAAACCTTGAAGGTTTAAAAGCCTTCATGATTTAATCAGCGTGAACGCCAAAACCTTCAAGATTTATTTTCGCAGATTGCTTCGTTCCTCGCAATGACGCACGATGTTATAAGGTACAAGAGTGCGACGCAACAAAAGCTTAATTTCTATTCTTCAGTCTGGCTCGAAATATTTCCCTTATTGTTTAAATTGTTGAGCAGATAAACCATTCAAATCCCACACAATTTTTCCTGCACGTATTGTAAGCTCTGCATCTAATTTTTGATTGCCTTCCAAACGTTTGCCGCCTGCATCAACAAAACCAAAATTGCCATGAAGCAGGTTGAGTACAGCGATATCTGCAACAGCACCTTCACTAAGATTACCCAACTCTTCATGCTTCAACGCCTTTGCTGCATTCCATGTGGCACGTGTTATTACATCGTTCAAACTCATACCCATGTTGAGATATTTCGACATTACATTCAGTATACTCTTCATGCCTGCATTCATGCTAAACCGATGGAGATCTGTACCAAAAGTATTTGGTGCAAGGCCTTGCTGAAACGCAGGCACAGCCTGGCTAAACCAGAAACCGGCACCACCATGACCCACATCGAAAAGTACACCACGCTTTTGAGCATCGAGCACGAACGAATGCAGTTTTCCATTGCTGTCAACAACAGGCATGCGTTCTGTAATTTGCTCATAAGAATGCGTGATGATATCACCGGGGCGCATCTTATTCAACTGATCCTGCAAACTATATTGTGGCAAATGACACTCAACAAATAAAGTAGTATTTGTTTTTGATGCTGCATCTAAAGCATCATTAAAAGGTGTCCAGTTATTGCCATCGTAGTGGCCTATTTTAGTGCCAACGATAATATCTTTATAGCGTTGAATTACACTTACGGCAGAATCTTCATTTACGTTGGCAATATCGGTAACGGGTTGCCCGGTGGTAAGCCCCGAACCAAAAATATTTAAAAAAGCAAGCACCCTTGTTTGTGATTTGTCAATCACCTGCTCTTTGAACAAAGCAAAATTTTGCCAGCCCGAAGTGCCTGCATCCACAACCGTTGTAACACCGGATTTAAAACTAAAATCATCTGGCGATACACTGTAAATGCCATCAGCAAATGTGCCTGCTTTACTGCCTACAAAAACATGGGTATGCATATCAATTAAACCCGGCGTTATATAAAGTCCTGATGCATCAATTACTTTTTTTGATTCTGTTGCGGGGATATTTACTGCAACCTTTGCAATCTTTCCATCTGCAATGGCTACATCAGTAACTGCATCCAATTTATTTTTCGGATCAATTACATGACCGTTCTTTATAAGCAAATCATATTGTTGCGAATAAGAAAAGACTGTTATAAAAATCATTGTCACCATAAAAAAAACTCTTCCAGCAACACGAATGCTGCCGGAAGGAGTTACTTGATATGCTGACTGGTTTTTCATTGACTTTTTTTCATTGACTTTTTTTCATTTCATCTTGCCAGGTTGGTGCGCTGATGCCATTCAAATCCCAGACAATTTTCCCTGCACGAATGGTTAATTCAGCTTGCAGTTTTTGTGTGCCTTTTAATTTTGTTTTGCGGATATCAAGAAAACCAAAATCGCCCTTTAGTACATTGAATACCGTAACATCTGCGTCTGATCCTACACTTAAATTTCCAAGGTCTGGCCTTTTAATTGCAGTTGCGGGATTCCATGTAGAACGAAGAATCACATCCTGTAAACTCATGCCCAT
>JBBRDW010000003.1:0-100978 GCA_038203525.1 Chitinophagales bacterium
TCAGCAATACCATTTTTGTACTCGATGTACAGGGCAAAACACTGCTCCAGTTTACTGCAAAAGCTGCCGCCTACACTTTCAGCGTTAGCAGCCTTGCATCCGGCACTTATATGGTAAGGGTAAAAAATGATAATGGCATAGCCACAGAAAAATTTGTAAAACAGTAATTGTTGCGGTTGCAATACCAATAAAACAAACCCCGGTATCAATAAAAGATAGCGGGGTTTGTTTTAAATTTTTTGGGCCCGGCAAAATATTTTCATGGCATCACCTCTTGCGTCGCACTCTTGTACTTTTGGTAATACTGCTGAACAATAAAAGTCAATGCTGGTTATAAATGCAGTGGAGATAGTTAATTTTGCAACAGCATATTTATCATTGAAGCTGTAAGCGCCAGCATCGCACAGTCGAATAATGATTTGCAGTACAAGAGTGCGACGCAACGAAGTAAAATTGAAATACCAATGCCCGGTACAAAAAAATAAAAATTATGAACCGCGAAATTGCCGACATACGCAAAGACTACGGATTAAAAACATTAAATGAATGGGATGTTTGCCAGAATGCTTTTGACCAGTTTGACACCTGGTGGAAAGAGGCACTTAACAGCGAAATACTTGAAGTAAATGCGATGACGCTTGCCACTGCAACCAAAGCAGGTTTGCCATCGGCAAGAATTGTTTTGCTTAAAGATTATGACCGGCGGGGCTTTGTATTCTTTACCAATTACAACAGCCATAAAGGCCGGCAAATGGAAGATAACCCGCAGGCTGCATTGGTTTTTTTCTGGAAAGAACTGGAACGTCAGGTGCGTATTGAAGGTGCCATAGAAAAGGTGAGCGATGCAGAAAGCGATGCCTATTTTTTTTCGCGGCCGCTAAGCAGCAGAATTGGCGCATGGGCTTCACCACAAAGTGAGGTTATTAATGACAGGGATATACTGGAAGAAAACGTAAAAAACCTCTCCGCACAATTTGGCGATACCGTTGCAAGACCTGCACATTGGGGCGGGTACCGGTTAGTACCCACACTTATTGAATTTTGGCAGGGTAGAAGCAGCCGCCTTCACGACAGGATACAATATACCAGGCTACAGGATGGCGGCTGGAAAATTGAAAGGCTTGCACCATAGGCCGCTTTAAAACCGCGGATTGTAAAGAAATATTTTTATTTACTTGGCGGTCAACTGTATAAATTCATCTTCACTGATGATCCTGATGGTATTGATTTTTTTGGCTTTCTCGAGTTTGCTGCCAGCATCTTCGCCCACAACAAGATAATTAAGTTTACTGCTTACCCCACTTACAATTTTACCGCCCTGGGCTTCGGCAATGGCTTCGGCTTCGTTACGTTTAAGCTTAGCGAGTGTTCCGGTAAAAAGGAATGTTTGGCCTTGCAAAGCACCGGCCGAAACGGTTTCTTTTTTGGTATTGTTGAGTTGAAGGCCAATTGCGCCTAACTCCCTTAGCATTTCGAGGTTTTGTTCGTTGTGAAAAAAGTTGAAAATACTTTGTGCAACTTTTACCCCAACATCGTCCATCTCTTTTAACGCATCTTCCGTTTTGGTGGTAAAATCAAAAATATTTTCTACGGCGTTGGATAATACTTTGGCAGTTGTTTCGCCAACAAAGCGAATACCCAAACCATAAATAAGCCGGTGTAGCGGCTGTTGCAGGGAGGCTTCAATTGCCAGCTTCAGATTATCAATACTTTTCTTTCCAAAACCTTCCAGTTTACCAATTGCATCAAAATCGAGTTTATAAATGCCGGGAATATCTTTTAGTAAACCCAGTTCATAAAACTTACGCACATTGGCTTCGCCAAAATTTTTAATATCCATTGCATCTTTGCTCACAAAATGAATAATGCGCTCCATAACCTGGGCTGGGCATTCAATATTTATACAGCGCCAAACAGCTTCTCCCTCTTCTTTAAAAAGCTGGCTGCTGCAAACGGGGCATTGTTTGGGAAAAACAATTTCGGTCTCACTTCCATTCCTTAGCTCCGGCAACGATTTTACAATTTGGGGTATTACATCACCAGCTCTTTCAACCAATACATGATCGCCAATTTTTAAATCTTTTTCCTTTATATATTCTTCATTGTGTACAGAAATACTTGACACCGTAACGCCGCCAATAAAAACAGGATCTAGTTTTGCAACAGGCGTTACCGCACCAGTTCTGCCCACCTGAAATTCAACAGCTCTTAATACCGTGGTTCCCTGCCTTGCTTTAAACTTAAATGCTATTGCCCAGCGAGGGTGATGCGAGGTCATGCCCATTTTATCCTGCAGTGCAAACTCATTTACTTTTACCACCATTCCGTCAATTTCATAAGGCAGTGTGTCGCGCATTTCTTCAAAATCGTGCACGTGTTTTATTACTTCATCAATTCCTTTTAAAACGAGTTTCTCTTTTTGCGGGCTGCGAAAGCCGCAATTCCACAACATTTCCAGCGTATCCGCATGTGTTGGCAGTAAGCTGGCAGCAGTTGGAACATGGTCAAGATTTTCTACATAGTAACTTACCTGATAAAGAAATGCATCCAGGTTTCTTTTAGCTACCTGCCGGGGATCTTTTTGCCTTAAGCTACCGCTTGCAGCATTGCGCGGGTTGGCCAGCGGTGCTAAACCTTGTTCGGCCAGGCCCTCATTGTATTGTAGAAATGCGTTTTTGGTCATGATGATTTCACCACGAATCTCTGCCAGTTGTAAACCATAATTTGAAAATGGCGCTGATAAGGGAATAGAGCGAATCTGCTTTATATTGCCGGTAATATCTTCCCCCTCAACGCCATCACCACGGGTAGTACCGCGGGTAAGCAAATCGTTTTCATATATAAGCGATATGCTGGCACCATCGAATTTGGGCTCAACACAATATTCAATTAAATCGAGACCGGTAAGTTCGCGGGCCTTGCGGTCAAAATCAAAAAGGTCTTCGGCATTATAGCTATTGTCAAGGCTTAACATTGGCACCAAATGCGGAACAGTAATAAAAGATGCATTTAAACTGCTCCCGACACGTTGTGTGGGCGAGTCTGATGTAATTAACTCAGGGTGTTCCGCCTCCAGCCGTTGCAGCTGCTTATAAAGCTGATCATATTCAGCATCAGCTACAAGGGGGTTGTCTAAAACATAGTACCGGTACTCATGAAACTGCAACACTTTTTTAAGCAGTGTCAAATCTTTTATGTCCAAATCTTTATTGCCAAAAAAGTGTGTTGTGTTCTCCTGTAACTGCCTTGTTTCTTTTATATTGTACATAGCGTAAAATGTGAGCTGGTAAAGTTAAAAGAGAAAACCACATATCTCTTTTGCGAATTTTTTAAAGTGTAAATTGTACACTTCAAGCTTTATTTTATACATTCGGGCGTAATTAATATAAAACTGCTGGATTTTTTTACTCGAAATAACAAATGTTTTGCCTACATGATTATTGAACCAGGTATAGTAAACGATTCTGAAATAAAAGCGACACCTCTAATTACAGATGCCAAAAAACTTATTGACTCCTACCCCCTGGTTCCAATTACAGTTGACTGTGTAATATTTGGTTTTGATGAAAACGAACTAAAAGTATTGCTTATACGAAGCGATCTGGAAATTTTTAAAGAAAAATGGTCGTTGCTAGGTGATGCTGTTAAAGAGAATGAAGTGCTTGATGACGCCGCTAACAGGGTACTGCGCGAAAGAACCGGAATGGATGATGTTTACCTTGAGCAGGTAAAAGTTTTTAGCCAGCCCGACAGACACCCTGGTGGCCGCGTACTTACCGTAGCCTACTGTTCCCTGCTTAATATAGAACACCACCAGTTGAAGAAAATGGATAATGAACTTCACTGGCACAGTATAAAGCATCTAATTGATATGGCGTTTGATCATCAGCAGATCATTGATGACTGTTACGGCTGGCTGCAAAAACGTATACAGGAGCATCCCCTTGGTTTTAATCTTTTACCGGAAAAATTTTCGCTGCGTGAATTGCAAAATTTATACGAAGCAATCCTGGACATAAAAATGGACCGTAGAAATTTTCGTAAAAAATTCTTTGCAATGGATTTCCTGATAGATACCGGCGAGCTTGAAGACGATGTGCCACACCGCCCCGGCAAACTGTATCAATTCGACTTTCAAAAATATAGCCGTACCAAGAAAAAATGGAGCGGAATAGATTTTTAAAACCTATCCCTAATTTTTTACTGTTATTTTTTACTAAATTTTTTGGGCCAGTCATTAGGCCATTGTGCACCGTTCCTTGCGTCGCACTCTTGTACATTTGGAATATACAGCAACAGTTTAAACGTTCACAAGTTCACCCGTTCACGGGTTAAAAAAATATCCTTGACCAAATAACTTGTGAACGCTGAAACTTGTGAGCCCCTGCCGCTTAACTTTACCAAAGTACAAGCGTGCGACGCAACTAAAGCCTCACAAAGTGATGATGCCCGGTTCAAAAAAAATGTATTTAAAATTTAATACTATACTTTTATATAAATCTTTTTCCGGTCGAGTAAATAAACGATGAGCCAGTAAAAAGTAATCATACAAATTGCATAAAAGAGAGAACCTATTCTTAAATCTGTGGCAATATTTTTACAAACATTTTCATAAAACCAGCTAAACGGTGAGAGATAAAATGGTTTGCCTGTTTCAGACAAACCGTGGCTAATTCTAATAAGCCCAAGCAATCTTGGCAACAAGCCGCTAAGTACAAAAATAAAAAGAGGGTTCTTGCCAAACACGTCGAAAAAACGGCTTACCGGGCCTTTATAATTTTTAAATTCTATTAGAAAAATCAGCACACTTAAAGTTATTATAGCAAGTCCTGAGGTATAAATAACATAACTGCCGGTCCATATTTTTTTATTGATGGGGAATACCATATCCCACAAAAAACCTGCAAACACAAGCACGGCACCTGCAACAAAAAGGTTGCTGAGCATTTCGTAAGATTTGCCTTTGAGTTGAATATATTGCCCGGCAAGGTAGCCTGCAATTACCTGCACAATTGGGGAAAACAAACTACCCAAACCCTCGGGGTCGAATGCTATGCCCTCGCCATGATACATGTGGGCTGATCCTAAAACCGCTTTATCTATATGCGTTCCAAAAAAACCTGATAAGCTATAAGGATCGCCGTTTGCACCAAAGGCATAACACAGCAACCAGTAACCCAGCAATAATATTACGCTGATCAGGTAAACGCTACCCGTTTTAAAAAAATAAACTATTAGCGATGCAAAAAAATAGCAGAGTGCAATGCGCTGCAATACACCCAGTATACGAATGCCATGCAAAATGCCATCAGGTGCCGTCCACTCCCATGATTTAAAAACGAGGGTATCGTTCTGCCACATTACAAAGGGGCTCCAGTTAAGGAATAAGCCAGTAAGAAAAATAAGTAGTGTTCTTTTAATTATTTTTCTTAGAAAAACAGCACTACCAGCCTGTTGAAAGGCCGGCATTACAAAAGCCATCGCATTACCAACCGCAAAAAGAAAAAATGGAAACACCAAATCGGTTGGCGTGCAGCCATGCCAAACCGCATGATCGAGTGGCGCATAGATATGCTCCCAGGAGCCGGGATTATTTACCAATATCATTAGTGCTACCGTAGCACCACGAAAAACATCGAGTGAATAATACCGCTGTTTCATAATGGTAGAAGCTAGTTTTAAGCAAGTTGATAAAGATAACGCAACACTATGCAAAACTTACTTTGTTACAGCAACAATAATGTGATCGTTGGTGCGGCTTGTTTTTAAAACCACCCGAAGTTTAAAATAATTACAAACCTGATCCAGCAGATCAAGATCAAATACGTGGTGATGCAGGCACCTGTTATCAAAATTATTTTCACTTCTCATCTTAAAATTTTCAAAAGAACCGGCAAGCGGATCGTACTTCAGATCGTGTAGTTTTAATATCTCCGGCAGGTGGGTAAGATCGGTTTCATTTACATTATTTCGGTAATCGCTCACCAAATGTTCAAACAGTGTTACCGGCCTTTTATGGTCAAAGTTGCTTTCTTTGCGTGGCAGTATCAATAAAATAGATCCCCCGGCGGGTTTAAGTAATTTTATCCAGTTCTCCACTGCTTTTAAGGGATTGGCAATATGCTCCAGGCTGTTGCAGGAGAGAATAAAATCGTATTTTTTCTGCGGAATTTTTTCTACCCCCACCGCATCGCAAATGTATTGTGTACCTGTTTTACCTTGTTGGTAATGGTAGGTTATGCCTTCGGTTAGATTACCTTCCCAAACGGTGCTGGCACTAAAGTTGCAGCCATCTACACTACCTGCAATTGGGTATATAGGCATGTACCCTCCTTTTCTAAAAAAACCGCTTGGCCCGCCAATTTCAATACCGGATTTATGCTGAAACAATGGTACTAAACTGCCGAAGTTTGTAAGCCTGGGCAAAAAAATCTTTTCGCATAAAATGCGTATGAGTATACCAGGCTTTTTGCTTTTTACCAGCAAAATAATACTATTCATCATTTGAGCTTAATTATGATTATGTACCGGGCAAAAGTAATTCTATTAAACTCCGGTTGCGTCGCACTCTTTTACTTTATAACCATATTGACCAACTCAAACCAGCATTGTTATTCTAAATAAGTATTGAAAAACAAAGTTAAGTGCAGGGGGTAAAGAGCAAAGTACCACCTGTCAAAATCCCTATATTTGCCGCGGCTATATTCTTATTGCCATTTTGCGCGTTGTACAATAGCCGAACTAAAAGCCGAAGAGTGCGACGCAACAGGTGATGCCCAAAGATATTATGCCGGGCCACAAAAAAAGTATTTTAACATAGCCGGGGCATTTTATTAAAAAAATGCGATGGCTTTATTTAAAAAGATTTCACAAGTTTTATATGAGAAAAATTTTTCTTTTACTCTTTATCGCAATCACCTCAATTGCAGCAAATGCACAGCAACTGCTGCAGACAGACCTGAGACAGATTGACGTGGATAAATTAAGCGACGATGAGATTATTTACTATTACAACCGCATGCAGCAGGCAGGAGTTTCGCTTGACCAGGCGATGCAAATAGCGGCCTCCCGCGGAATGTCAAAAGACGAATTAGACAAACTGCAAAAACGTATACAACAAATAAACTCCGGACAAAAGTCAGTTACGCCCGGTACAAAAAACAGTAGACCTGACTCTGTTACAACAAGCCGGAGTGAAAACCAGCAAAAGTTTAGTGAACAGGACGAAAAATACGATAAACGGATATTTGGTTCAGATCTTTTTCGCAGTTCATCCGTTTCTTTTGAACCCAATCTGCGGATAGCTACGCCGGCAAACTATGTACTAGGCCCCGATGATGAACTTAGTATAAACGTGTATGGAAATTCTGAAACCAAATACAATTTAAAAGTAACACCAGAAGGTAGTATTTATATACCCAATGCAGGTCCTGTTTTTGTTTCGGGCTTAACAGTGGAAGATGCCACTTCAAAAATTAAAGCCAAACTTGCAGGTACAATTTACAAGGCCATAAACACCGGTAATACCAAGGTGCAGGTTAACTTGGGTAACATACGAAGCATACGCGTAACGATTATAGGCGAAGCAAAAAAGCCGGGCAGCTATACTGTATCCTCGCTTTCTACGGTGTTCAATGCACTTTATTTATGCGGCGGTCCAAATAACAATGGTTCTTACCGTGCTATTGAACTGGTAAGAAACAACAAAGTAGTAAGCATAATTGACATTTACAGCTTTTTGCTGAAAGGCAGTATGGCGGGTAACCTTCGGCTTATGGATCAGGATGTAATAAGAATCCCCTATTACCAGTCAAGGGTAAACATAGCCGGGGAAATAAAGAGACCCGGAATATTCGAAATTAATGAAGGCGATAAATTGCTTTCTATTTTCAGTGCCGCAGGAGGATTTACAGATTCAGCTTACAGGAATTCCGTAAAAATAACAAGGCTTACAGATCGAGAAAGAAGTGTATCGGATGTACTATCAGACAGTTTTAGCAGCTATACGTTAAGGGGAGGTGACTCCATCAATATTGGTAAGGTATTGAACCGGTACACTAACCGGGTAAAGATTGATGGAGCCATAAACAGGCCGGGCGAATTTGAATTATCCGATGGGCTTACGCTGAAAGGGCTTATAGAAAAAGCAGATGGCCTGCGTAAAGATGCATATCTGATACGTGGGCTAATTACAAGACTTAAAGATAATCTTGATGTGGAAGTTGTTTCTTTCGACCCAGGAGCGATAATGGCCGGTGAACAGCCTGATATTTTGTTAAAAAAAGAAGATGATATTTCAATTAGCTCAATTAAGGACCTTAAGGATAAATTCACTTTTTCGGTTCAGGGCGAGGTGAGAAAGCCAGGACTCTACGACTTTAAAGACAGCACCAGCATTAAAGACCTCGTATTTGCAGCAGGGGGGTTTACAGAAGCCGCAACAGCAAAACGGATAGAAGTAGCAAGGCGTGTTACCAATGCAGATGTAAATGCAACTTCTACAGAGATAGCCAAAATAATACAACTGGATGCAGAAAAAGACCTTTCGGTCTCTGGCGGAGACTTTTATCTTAAGCCCTTTGACGTAGTAATTGTACGAAACAACCCGGGGTATTATACCCAGAGAACCGTAATAGTAGATGGAGAAGTATTGTACCCCGGACCTTATATTATAAATTCGAATGATGAGAGGCTGAGCAATATTATCGAAAGGGCTGGCGGTTTTAAAAATACAGCAGACCCTTCGGCTGCATCTTTAAAAAGACTAAATCTAATGAGCCCCCAGTCGGAAATTAAACTTCGAAAGATTGAAAAAATAGCCATCTCGCAAAACAGCAGAGATACTTCTTCTGCAGACTCACTAGCAAAAGAAGGCGTAAGACCTTACGACCTTATTGGTATAAACCTGGAAGAAGTTTTAAAAACACCGGGCATTACCAATGACCTTATTCTTGAAAACGGCGACGTGGTTTTTGTTCCCAAAAAAAACCAGGCAGTAAAAGTGCGCGGAGAGGTATTATTTCCAACTCAATTTGCATTTCAGGAAAACAAAAACATGAAATATTATATTGGAAAGGCAGGTGGTTTCTCCAGCAACGCTGTTAAGAGAAAGTCTTTTGTTTTAGGTACCAATGGAAATGCGAGAAAAGTGAAGAGTTTTCTATTCATAAAAACATATCCTGAAATATTTGGCGGCGATGAAATATTCGTACCCAAAACGCCTGATAAAAAGGGCTCCGGATTAAGCACGGCTGAGATTATCGGGATTTCTACGGCGGTCGCTTCTCTTGCGTCTGTTGTAATTGCTTTACTTAATATTACAAAATAATGAGTAATCCGTTTTTATTAACCAATAACCGCATAAGGGCCACCATACAATACCTTAAAAAAAAGTGGATCCTCATTATACTCGCTGCAATTTTTGGAATTACACTTGGTGTAATCTATTGCTATATAAAACGACCGTTGTATACAGCAAAACTCACATTCACTTTACAGGACGAAGATAAAAGCTCAGCAGGTGGATTGCTAAATATTGCCGCACAATTTGGTTTCGATCTGGGCGGAAGCGTAGGTGGTATTTTTGAAGGCGACAATATTGTTGAACTGTTTAAAAGCCATAAAATTATTGAGAATACATTGCTGCAGCCTTATGAAAACACGTCCAACTCTTATGCTGACGTTTTTCTGGATGTTATGCGCATGCGTGGCGATCTTCCGGCAAAAATGTTTCCTGTGAAGATGGATCCTAAAACTTTCTCCAGGTTGCAAGATAGTGTGATGGGTGTAATGCATAAATTTATTACTGTCGCCTTGCTCGAAGTGGTAAAACCCGATAAGCGGCTTAATATCTTTCAGGTAAGTTTTAAAACAAATGATGAAAAATACACCAGCAATTTTACCAATACACTGGTAGCAGACGTGGCAAAATATTACGTAGAAACAAAAACAAAAAAAGCCCGCCAAAACGTAGATATACTGCAAAGCAGAACCGATTCTATTCACCGGGCATTTAACAGCGCCATCTCTGGCAGGGCAAGCATATTAGACGCAAATCTAAACCCCGCATTTCAAATGCCTTTGGTTGGCGCCCAGCAAAAGCAAACTGACATAACAGTGTTGGGTACTGCCTATGGCGAATTACTCAAAAACCTTGAACTGGCCAAGTACTCGCTGCTTAAAGAAACACCGCTTCTGCAGGTTATAGACGAGCCGCGCTACCCTCTTGAAAAAAAAGAATATCCCTTCCTGCTGTATGTGCCGCTAAGTTTTTTTGTTTTCACTTTTCTTGCAATATTTGGATTAATTGCATTAAAAATTGCAGGCATGCTGTACCGTACCTATTGGCTGGCAAAATAATATTGATGAATACAGATTTTTTTTGAGCCCGGCTTTAACTAGCCCTATCGGCTTTTCTTGCGTCGCACTCTTGTACATTCTGTCCACCGCTCACCAGCAACCTGTCACCAATCACTATATGCAGTGTACAGTTGGGTTTGGCCAGCTGAATAAAGTTCCGAACGTACAAGAGTGCGACGCAACGTAAGCCTGGTAACCGTTATAGAGCCTGGCCAATAAAATAATACACTGCATTAACCCCCTGCATTTTATAATGTAATATTGCAGCATAACATAGCTGACACAGCCCATGCTTTTTAGTTTTAAAAAAGAACTGGTAATTAATTACCTCTATTACTCGCTTGGGTTTATAATTCCGGGCATTTTATCTTTTTTATTTATTCCGTTTGTAATGCGCAGTTACGGAGCCGGCGTTTATGCCCAATATTCCATAGCGTTTAATACACTCAATACCGTTTCGGCATTTTGTTATGGATGGGTTGGGCACGGGTATATTAGATTTTACAGCACAAACAGCACAAACCTTTACAGTACCGCGGTAAAGCTGTTAATAAAGAGCCTATTACTGGGACTAATCGTTTTTACAGGCATTATTTTTTTTGTAGCCGATATAAGCTTTGCAGATTACTGCCTGCTTATGCCTGCATATTTTCTTTCAGGCCTTTATTCTTTTAGCCTAATGATTTGCTATGCAAAGCAAAAAGCAAGGCTGGTAGCGGTTGCCGAAACAGTTAGAACCATCATTTCTGTATTCGTTCCATTTATCGTGTTTCTTTTTTTGGGTAACCTGCAAGCACTGCCAGTCCTGCTTTTATCGCTTATGCTATCGTACATAATGCCGCTGATAATCGTAATGAAAAATGCAGGAATAGACCATAGCATATTTAAAAAAGGAGTGACATTTATTTACAATACGGACACCGCAAAAAAGTTAACAGGTTATGGATTGCCCCTCGCACTTTTCTTTTCTTTTTTAATGGCGCTTATGGTAAACGACAGGTTTGTTATTGCCAGGTTATTGAGTTATACTGCTTCGGGCAATTATGCAGCACTCTACGATGCCGTGAATAAAGCGGTAACGTTTGCAACTGCACCCATAGCCTTTACGTTTCATGCCCATATTGTAAAACAATATAACGATGGCAACAAAAAAGGAGCTTATGCAAGTGTGGGTAAAGCACTTGCACTTCAACTGGGAATTTTTATTGCTGGTTTTATTCTACTTTATGTGGCGGGGCCATTGCTCTTAGCGCTTCTGTTTAAAAATGATATTCCTGTAGGCTATATGCAAATGGCTTACTTTATTTACGCAGGTGTTTTCGTTTTACAAATGGCAGTAATAGTGCACAAACCGCTGGAGCTTAAGATGCAAACGAAACACCTTGCGAGGGGTATAATACTTGCATTTATTTTTAACGTCGCGGCAAATTATATATTGATTGGGCAGTTTAAATCTGTTTTCGTAGCGGCTTACACAACACTGGGCGCTTCGATTATTTACCTGGTTTATGTTGCCTTTTTTTCAATAAAACGAAGTGATTAAACTAACCTTCTAGCTTTAGACACACAATAAGGTTTCTCCTTTTGTATGGCATTGCGACCGCCAATGAAACTCTTGGCTCAATTAGCTTTTGCTTTAATAATATACATACGTTGATCGCCCTTATGTTCTTTGTTTAATTCTTCTGCTTTTCTTTCGTAGGCTTTAACCTCGCTGGCCGAAAACAAATGCTGTTTGCCGGGTAAAAGCTTTTTATAAAAGGGCCTGTAGTAAGATTTTGGAGAGTTAAGACCAATGTCTTTTTTAAATTGCTCGCTGCCAATAAATTGAAAAGAATAAGAATCGTCTTTTACTTCTGTTACCCGCAGGCCTGCCTGCTCGCACAATAGATGCATACTTTTATCTGTATGTAGAAAAACATGGCGCGGCGCATCCCACTGCACCCAGTTTTCTTTATATTGTTCAAATGCTGCCGAATCGCAAACGGGGATCCTTATCATGCATGTACCATTTACTGCAAGCAATTTGCTTATCTTTTGCATAATTGCTGCGGGGCTTTCCATATGTTCAAAGCTATGGTGCAGCATTATAAGATCGTATTTTTTATTTTCATCCAAATCAAACAAAAACAGCTTGTAGATAGGAAACTTATTTGAGTGATTTTCATTTGCCGCAAAAGGTTCAACTCCTGAAACATTTTTGAAGCCGATATTGTACAAAGCTTCTATCAGTTCACCCTTTCCGCACCCAACATCAAGTATCTTCATACCGGGTTCAATAAGGCCTTTTAATGACCGTGCGGCTAGGTGATTTTTAGCGTAATTTTTTAATAGATCACCAGTCAATGATCTGTGTCCAATTTCAGAAGCAATAATCTTTTGAAGTAAGATTTTTTTTATTGATAATACGATATTGTTTTTATAGTCGGCAAAGCCTGAATAACTGTCAGGGTATAGCTCATTGATATTTGTTACCGGCTTATCTATTTGCATAGCCCCACATGATAAGCATTTGTTATACTTATATAATTTACCCGTACCAAACATCATTTCGCGGGCTGTAAACACTTCATTTAATTCGCTGTTACCACAAATGTTGCAATTGAACATATTAGCCGGTTAAAATTTAGAAAATTGAATGCAAATGTAAAGACTTGACATTTGGGTTACTCTTAAAAAATCACCAGCTGGCTTATGCAATATATTTATTGGTCTGAAATAATAAATTCAAATTGGTATTTTAAACGATATTTGTTTTAGTCACTTTAAAATGATTTTTTTAATAAACCATGTTTGAAACAATAGCAATAATAATAACGCTGGCAATATTCCTTTTTAATTATTCATTAAATGCTGATCTGTTTTATCCGCCGGCTGTGTTTAACCTCGTTTGGCTTGCCGTTTTTATTGCATACGCAATTTTTGTAAATTCTAATGCAGGCGATATTTATGAGATTGACGGACGTTGTTTTTTTGTTTTTATTGGCGGACAGATTGTTTTCTCACTTGGAGGGCTCTTTGCCATCGATAAAAAGAAGATCAAAGAAAAGCAGGAGTACAGGCCGGTTTTAAAACACAATTTTGATAAATATTTTTTCTGGTTTTTATTGCTGATGTTACCTGTTTATGCTGCAAAACTAATGGCTATTGTAGGAGCATCCAGCATTAATGATACCAATGCTTTTATGATACTCCGATATGAATTTACACAGGAAGACGCTGATCTTGGTATATTAAAATATCTTAATTACATAGCTGTTTTTGCTTTCGCCGTAGCCTTATATAAATTTCATTATACAGATTATAAACCTATTACCTGGCAACAAAAATTATATAAATATTCCTATTATTTTATTGCAACGCTGTACGCCGTTTCCTCAACCGGCCGGTCTTATTTATTAATTCTCTTCTGTTTATATATAGGCTTTAAAGGTATTTCCGGTGGTTTAAAAAAAAGCCATTATTTATTTGCGGGTCTTGCCATATTTATTTTGTTTGGAACCATTGCTATCGTTTTGAAAAAAGCCGGAGGAGATGATCTTAGTTTTACCCAAACAATCGGATCTGTATTCGATTCGTTCACTGTTTATTTTGTTGGTGGAATTTATGCGTTTAGTGCTTTTATAAAAGATGGTTTTACGCTTGACTATGGGGAAAATACATTTCGGTTTTTTATTGCGCTTTTTCATACAATTGGGCTTACTGCACAAGAGCCTAAAAATCTGGTAATGCCTTTTGTTACCACTCCGGTTATTGGCAATGTATATTCACTATATTATATCTATATCAAAGATTTCTGGTATTTCGGAATATTATTTAATTTCCTCTGGGGCTACCTGCATAGCTGGTTTTATTACAGGGCCAGAAAAAATTTCACCTATCTTTTCGGGTACGCCCTTTTGTTGTATCCGTTGGTTTTGTCGTTCTTTCAAGACCAGTATATGTCGTTGTTGTCTACCTGGATACAAATGGCACTGCTGGCATTTATTGCAGCACATTTTATTAGATACGAAAAGATTGCCGCAACTGCCAGCCCGCAGCATTAAAAAAAAATAGCCTAAAAATTATGCATCAGGGTATTGACATTGTTATTATTAATTATTATTCAACAGCCAAAATAAAGGCTTTACTTAAAACCATTAGTGAGAGTATTATTGAAAACTTAACTCCTATTCATATAATTATTGTAAGTAATTCAGCTGAAAAAGAACTAGATACTTTTAAAACGCAGCCAGATATCTCCCTTGTCATTAATCAGCAAAACAAAGGCTTTGGTCATGCGTGCAATCAGGCACTTAAAATCTGCAAATACAGTTACCTGCTGCTTTTAAATCCCGATACACTTTTAAACCACACTTCGTTACAGCAGGCATTTAATTTTATGGAAAAAAACCATTCCGTTACCGTAGTGGGTGTAAAACATTTAAATGAACATGGCCAGGTTGTTCCCTCCTGCTCACGTTTTCCCAAACCACAATATTATTTGAATGATATATTTGGACTCTCAAAAATAAATCCGGCCTGGTTTCACACCGCTTCATTAATGCGTGACTGGGACCATCAAAGCTCCAAATATATTGATCAGGTAATGGGGGCTTTTATGTTTATACGCCGCTCTTTTATTAACCTGTGCGGCTTTATGGATCCACGTTTTTTTGTCTTTGGTGAAGACCTCGATTTCTGTAAAAAAGTTTGGCTTAACAATGGTAAAGTATTTTATAATTCAGACATTCAGATTGTACACGAAGGTGCCAACTCAACAGAAGGCATCAGCCATATTAAACTCTGTTACGCGACCGAAGGCAAACTAAAATACGCCAATAAATATTTCAGCAGAAGGTGGTATATTATTATTTTGTTTGCAACATTGGCAATAGAACCTTTTACACGTATTTGCTTTTCGCTTGTAAGTGCAAATTTTAAACAGGCGGCCGAAACCATTACAGGTTACAAAATGCTTTACCAGCGAAAACAGTTTAAGTAGGTATCGTTCATAGTCAGGATAATTTTTTTGGGCCGGCGCCACAATTACTATTTAACTTCCGTTGTGTCACTCACTTGTACTTTCGGTTATGTAATTGTGCTTTTATTGTAGCGTAGATTGACACGAAATATAGGCAACGATGAGTTTCCAAAATCATTATAGATAAGCTTGCTTAGCAAAAGTTTTTATATGAACGTTTGAAAATACTAAAGTTATTAGCAGCCAATTTTGAAGGGTGCAATTCAAATTGTCGCATCAATAATTGTACATTTAGGTAACCAACTTCCATTTTTATGACAAAAGAACAATTGATTGCATCAGTAAGTGCCCACTATGAAGAGTTGACTGCCTTAAATAAGATTGATAATTTTTATGATTATGAAAGCGACTTTATAAAGCTTTGGGCAAAGATGGGAAAAGAATTTTTAGTAAAGAATATCAGCACAGTTCCTGGCGACAGGAGAAAAAAAACGCTAACCGTTTTTGGGGAGTTGACGATAGCCAAAAGCCATCCCTTTAGCGAAGCGGTAAATGGATTTCAGATAAGCCCAGGGATGCAACAGTTAATGACTTACTGCGGCCAGTTGGACAGCTGTGAAAAAAGCAATGAAGTATTAAAGGAAATGTTGCAGATAGAAGTATGCGAAGCACAGATTTACAGGGTAACGGATTTTTTTTTCGCAGAGTCTCCTCTAATAGTTTTGTGGGTGGCAGGGACTCTGCGAGTCGATGGTCCTACTTTTCAAACTTACCCGCTAATCTACGCTTATATAAAAGCAGCATTACCCTACAAAAGTACAAGAGTGCGACGCAAGTAAAGCATCATACCTGTTACTAAAGCCGGGCTAATCAATTTATGGGTTCTACATTGTTGCAATAGACTTTGCGGCAACAAAACCACTGGTCCAGGCATTTTGAAAATTAAAGCCGCCGGTAATGCCATCAACGTCTACAATTTCACCGGCAAAGTATAGGTGGGGTACTATTTTACTCTGCATGGTATTGGCTTCTATTTCGTTAAGCTTAATGCCGCCACAGGTTACAAACTCTTCTTTAAAAGTTGTTTTTCCTTTTACCTGAAATACCTGCGCAGTAAGCGTTTGAATGAGTTTGTTTTGTTGTGTTGATAACAAATCTGCCCAACGCTGGTCCGCACTAACAGAACTTTTTTCCAGCATATATAACCACAAACGGTTGGGCAAACCAAACGGGTTTTTTGTACTTATTTTTTGTGCGGCAAAACGGCTGCGCAGCGTGGGCCATTCGGCTCTTAATTTTTGTTCATTAAAATCTGGTAGCCAGTTAATAAATGCATTAAACGTATAGTTGCAATCTGCCAGTTGTCTTGCGCCCCACGCAGATAATTTTAAAATGGCCGGCCCGCTTAAACCCCAGTGTGTTATTAATACCGGGCCGGTCTCCGCCAGTTTTGTTCCCTGTATTTTAACCATTGCCTGCTCTAAGCTTACGCCCATTAATTGCGTAATGCTGTTGTTGGGAATATTAAAAGTAAACAGGGAAGGAACGGGTTCTTCAATGGTATGCCCTAGTTTTTTTAACCAATCGAACTGCGACGATTTGGGTCCGCCGCCACAGGCAATACATATATAATCTGCTTCTAAAGTTTTGCCCTTGCTTTCGTGAATGGTAAACCCTGTGCTTTGCACATTGATTTCTTTTACATCGTAGTTCATTTTTATTTCCACGACAAATTTATCTGCTTCTCTTAGCAAACAATCTATAATGGTTTGCGAGTCATCTGTTATGGGGAACATACGCCCATCGGCCTCTGCCTTAAGTTTTACGCCACGGTCTTCAAACCATTGTACGGTGTGTGTTGTATTGAACCAGTGAAAACATTTCTTTAAAAAATTCTGCCCGCGTGGGTAGCGTTTAACAAGTTCGGGTATATCGAAGCAGGCATGGGTAACATTGCACCGGCCGCCGCCACTCACTCTTACTTTAGATAAAAGCTTGCTGTTCTTCTCAAGAATAACAACCTTTAATGCCGTGTTTAAACGGGCTGCATTTACGGCACAGAAAAAGCCCGCAGCGCCACCGCCAATAACAGCCAGCGTAGTTTGCTTAACGGTTATATTTTTAACTGCATCAGCCATATTCTTATAAATAAAAACCACGTTTTAAACGTGGCTTACTTCATAATAACTTGTATTTAAATTGGCGTTTGCTTTTTCCGCAGCCTCTATTATCGAGTAATCGGAGAGTATCAACGCTTTATTTTTTTTGACACATACATCGTGTTCAAAATGAACGGAAGGTTTTCCGTCTCTTGTTCTAACTGTCCAGCCATCAGATTCTGTGTACACATCCTTTGTTCCCATATTTATCATGGGCTCAATAGCAAGTACTGCATTTTCTTTTAATTTGGGGCCGTTACCGCGCCTTCCGTAATTAGGCACCTGTGGGTCTTCGTGAAGACTTCGGCCCAGACCATGGCCTACCAATTCGCGAACAACGCCGTACCTGTTCCTGTTTTCGGTATAATCCTGTATGGCAAAAGCAATATCACCAACACGGTTGCCTGCAATGGCTTTTTCAATTCCGCGGTAGAGAGACTCTTTGGTGATACGAACGAGTTTCAATACCGCTTCACTTGCTTCGCCAATAATAAAAGTGTAGGCATGATCGCCATGCCATCCGGCTAAAATAACACCCATATCTATTGAAACGATGTCGCCTTCTTTTAGGGGCTTGTTATCTGGAAAACCATGTACCACCACATCGTTTACGGAAGCGCAAATATTAAAAGGGTAACCGCGATAATTAAGAAACGAAGGAATGGCTTTATGATCGCGTACAAAATCGCCGCACAGTTTATCCAACTCAAGTGTGGTTACACCTGATTTAAGTATTGCAGCCACTTCGGTTAAAGTCTTGCTTACCAGTGTGGCGCTCTCCCTCATGAGGGCTATTTCTGCTTCTGTTTTATAAATGATCATACCGTTAATTCTGCGGGTCATTTTTCAGCTTTAATTCCCTTATTAATATGAGGTTCGGGGAAATTAACTTTATTAAAAAAAAATTAATTATTCCAGGTGCAACTTAAAAAACCGCTGGTTGAGAAATACATTTTTTTAATACGGCATTTTTTGCACTTTTGAACTGCTCTTCCGGCCGCTACCAGACTGCTATTCTTTTAGTAAATTAAGCAGCAAATTCAGTTGTTCATGTGTTCAAAAGTACTATCCCGGTTTGTATTTGGAAACCCATGAAATTTGAACCCTGTGAGCTGATGATTCAAAATCTGCCAGTACAAGAGTGCGACGCAACGAAGACGCTATTGTTACTAAAAGCCGGGCTCGAAATTATTCTCAAATTATACGAAGACAGGCTTACACTCAAAAGAAAACCTGCCAGTAAGCTGACAGGTTTAATAATATGTTTACCGAAAGCCTTAAATCTTATTTATTAAATACTGGCCGGAGATACCGTCTGACGGCCCTGTATTCGTCCACCTTTCATTAAACCATCGTACTGCCTCATAAGCAGGTGTGTTTCTATCTGCTGCAGTGTATCGAGTATTACCCCAACCATAATGAGCAGTGAAGTACCACCGAAGAATGTACTGAAACCCTGTGTTACACCCAATAACTGCGCAAAGCCAGGCAATATACCAATGAACGCTAAAAATATGGCACCGGGTAATGTAATTTTATCCATGATGGCACCGATATAATCAGCAGTTGGCTGACCTGGTTTTACACCTGGAATAAATCCGTTGTTGCGTTTCAGGTCTTCGCTCATTTGCTTGGGGTTAAATATCAATGCTGTGTAAAGGAAGGTAAACCCTATTACCATTACCGCATAAATTACCATATACCATGGATTGCTATGATCGGAAAACACTTTTACGATACCCTGTGCAGAATCAAGATTTGTAAAAGAAAATAATGTTGGCAGGAACATGATTGCCTGTGCAAATATGATTGGCATTACCCCTGCGCTGTTAACTTTTAACGGCAGGAACTGCCTTGCTCCACCAAATTGGCGGTTGCCCACAATTTGTTTTGCATAGTTTACCGGAACTTTTCTTATGCCCTGGATAAGTATAATAAGACCCATTATGATGGCAATAAGAATACCTATCTCTACAAGGAATATTAATAATCCACCGCCGCCTTTGGCCTGCTTGGCAACAAACTCCTGTATTACGGCCTCTGGTAAACGGGAAAGGATGCCTATCATGATGATGATTGACACACCATTACCCAAACCTTTATCCTGAATTTTTTCGCCCAGCCACATTACGAATAGTGTACCTGCGGTTAAAACGATGATGGTTGATGTGTAGAAATAGGGCGCATAGGAAGGAATCATTGCTTCTGCATAACCCGGTGTTTTTAAATAGGAAACGTATGCAACAGACTGCAGAATGGTTACGAGAACGGTAAGGTAGCGTGTCCACTGGTTGATCTTCTTGCGCCCACTTTCGCCTTCTTTCTGTACTTTTTGCATTTGAGGAACAAGGATCGTCATTAACTGCATAAAGATTGAAGCGGAGATATATGGCATTACTCCCAATGCAAAAATAGAAGCATGGGAAAAAGCGCCTCCTGCAAAAGCATCGAATAAACCCAGCAGACCATTGCTTCCGCCGCCGGCTGTTGCATCGGTAAGTTTATTAGGATCAATACCCGGTAATACGATGTGCGTTCCTACTCTGTAAACAAGAAGAAGCGTAAGTGTTACTACTATTTTACCGCGTAACTCCTCAATACTCCAGATATTTTTTATTGTTTGAATTAGCTTTTTCACTTATTGATAGTTATTTGCGTGAACGTCTGATGTAAACCAAAAGACGCATCGGTTGATGCGTCTGGCAAATATCGTTAAATTTAATTATAAAATTTCAACGCTGCCACCTGATGCCTCGATTGCCGCTTTAGCTTTTTCACTTACAGCATTTACTTTAAAGCTGAGTTTAGACTTTAATTCGCCGTTACCCAAAACTTTCACTTTATCAGTTTTACTGATTAAACCGTTTGTGTAAAGTACTTCAACTGTAATTTCGGTGAAACCATATTTTTCTGCAAGCTGTTCAATCTGTCCAAGGTTGAACACGGTATATTCAACGCGGTTAATGTTTTTAAATCCACGTTTTGGCAACCTGCGCTGAATTGGCATCTGGCCACCTTCGTGAGCCATTTTGCTTGCATAACCAGCCCGGCTTTGTCCACCTTTGTTACCTTTTGTAGAAGTACCACCTTTGCCACTTGCTTCTCCGCGACCGATACGTTTGGTTTTATGGGTAGAACCTTCAGCGGGTTTTAAATTGTGCAGTTTCATTGTATTGATTGTTTTACTCAACGGGGAAATCGCCCCTCGCTTTTTAATTTAATTTTTGATTATTTGATTATCTGAAAGCTTATAAAATTACTTCCTGATTTTCAAACTAAGCCAGTTCTTCCACTTTTACCAAGTGAAAAACTTTTGCAACCATACCCAATATTTGCGGAGTTGCTTCTACTTCTTTAGAGGAATTCATCTTGTTGAGGCCCAAAGCCTTTAAAGTAAGCTTTTGACGCTCAGATCTGTCGATTCCACTTTTAACCTGGGTGATACGTATTTTCTTCATTATAAAGTCGTTTGTCATTAGTCTTAATCCGTTGTTTATTCCAGCAATTATTGATTTACGAAACGCCAGGATTAGACTGAATATTATCCGTTAAAAACTTTGCTCAATTTAATATTACGGTTACGTGCTACAAGGATAGGCTCACGTAAAAGTGTAAGTGCTTTAATGGTTGCTTTTACCACGTTATGCGGATTAGCAGATCCAAGGCTCTTGGCCAACACGTCTGTAACACCTGCGCTTTCTAAAACTGCACGCATACTACCACCTGCAATAACGCCGGTACCATGTGCTGCTGGCTTTATCAAAACTTTTGCTGCGCCCTCTTTTGCAAGTTGCTCGTGGGGTATTGTGCCATGCATAACAGGAACTTTTACAAGATTCTTTTTTGCATCTTCAATGCCTTTTGTAATAGCTTCCTGAACTTCCTTAGCTTTTCCTAACCCGTGCCCTACAACACCGCCTTCGTTACCAACCACCACGATTGCAGAAAAGCTGAAAGTACGACCGCCTTTGGTAGTTTTTACTACACGGTTAATGGCAACAACTTTTTCTTTAAGTTCCACATCGCCACCGGCCTTTACTTTATTTAAATTTGACTTAACCATCTTATCTGATTACGATTTACTAATTAAGATTTATACTATAATTCTATGCAAACAACTTTTCAAGAAAAATTGGAAACGTAAAACTACAATTGAAGTCCGCCTTCTCTTGCACCATCGGCTACAGCTTTCACCCTGCCATGGTAAAGATAACCCCCGCGGTCGAAAACGACAGCGTTAACTCCGGCTTCAACAGCTTTACGGGCAATTGCCGCACCAACCATTTTGCTTTTTTCTACCTTGTTGCCTGCCTGTGCTTTTATATCTTTATCGTTAGACGAAGCTGCAGCAATAGTTTTGCCATTTACGTCATCAATTACCTGAACATAGATATCGTTATTGCTGCGAAAAACAGACAGCCTTGGCTTTGATACCGTGCCTGCGATTTTTTTACGGATGCGGTAGCGTATCTTTTGTCTTCTTATAACTTTAGCGTCCATTGCTTTGTATTTAATTCCCGCTGATGCTGCCAGCAGGATTGTTATTTTACGAACTGAAAATCTTTGTGCGCCTTTTGTTGTGTCACTCACTTGTACGCTTTGTTCTCTATTGAACAAGGTGGGAGTAAAATTAAAATGGCCACTTTAGAACTTTGCTTTTTGTTGCTGCATTTTGTACAACCGTACAAGAGTGCGACGCAACCAAAGCTTCATTTTTATTTTAAGCCGGGCTAATAATTCTATTAATTTTCTTACGGCCCGTTTACTTATCTTATTTACCTGCTGCTTTACCCGCTTTACGGCGAACCACTTCGTCGCTGTATTTAACACCTTTACCTTTGTAAGGCTCTGGCTTACGTAAGCCACGTATTTTAGCCGCAACCTGGCCAAGTAACTGCTTATCGCTACCTTCAAGCGTTATCATTGGGTTCTTTCCTTTTTCGGTAAGTGTAGCCACTTTTAGTTCTTTGGGAACTTCGAAAAGAATATTGTGAGAATAGCCGAGTGAAAGGTCTAAAAGATTTCCCTGGTTAGTTGCTTTATAACCCACACCCACTAATTCAAGTTGTTTTTTGTATCCGGTAGTTACACCATTTACCAGGTTTGAAAGCAAGGAACGGTACAAACCGTGCATTGCCCGGTGACGAATTTGCTCTGTTGGCCTTGCGAGTGTAAGTACTCCATCTTTTACTGATACAGTAATATCTCTGTCTACCGTTTGCTGTAACTGGCCATTTGGACCTTTTACAGAAATTACGTTATTAGCTCCAATTGTAACCGTAACACCAGTTGGAATGGTTATCGGTTGTTTTCCTATACGAGACATAGCCGGTTTATTATTTAGTTATTATTAAAAACTGGAACTGTGTTCAGCCACGACTGAGGCTTAATTATCTGCTCCATTTAATTGCTGATATAAATTTCTATGCTATATAACAAAGCACTTCTCCACCAACATTCTGGCTCTTGGCTTGCTTATCCGTCATTACTCCCTTTGAAGTACTGAGAATTGCCACGCCCAATCCATTGATTACTCTTTTGAATTCTGCAGGTTTTGAATACTGCCTTAACCCCGGACGGCTTACCCTTTCCAGTGACCGAATTGCAGGAATCTTTGTTTGGGGATCGTACTTAAGGGCTATTTTAATAAGGCCCTGTTTGCTATCTTCCTCAAACTTATATTTCAGAATATATCCCTGATCGTAGAGGATTTCTGTAATACGCTTTTTTAAATTAGAGGCAGGTATCTCTACAATTCTGTGTCCTGCCATTTGAGCGTTACGAATCCTCGTAAGGAAATCTGCTATAGGATCAGTTACCATAAATATTTTAATTAAATCAGTTCTAAATTATTTTTACAATGCCTAGCAA
Organism: Chitinophagales bacterium; assembly: GCA_038203525.1. Lineage (GTDB taxonomy): Bacteria > Bacteroidota > Bacteroidia > Chitinophagales > Chitinophagaceae > Limnovirga. The sequence continues at coordinate 23,353 of JBBRDW010000003.1, forward strand.
GCAGGAGTATTACCAACTCGCCTTTTTAACTCCTGGTATTTTACCATCAAGTGCCATATCCCTGAATGCAATCCTGGACATACCAAAATATCTGATGTAACCTCTTGGGCGTCCAGTTATCTGACAGCGGTTTTTTAAGCGTACAGGAGAAGCATTTTTGGGTAATAAGTCAAGCCCCTGATAATCGCCTGCAGCTTTTAGCGCAGCACGTTTTTCAGCATAACGAGCAACCATTACTTCACGTTTTCTTTGTCTGGCTTTGATAGATTGTTTTGCCATAATTAAATTCAGATTTACATTTCAGATTTATGTTTCGAAGCACAGCTACTGTTAGCAGATACCCCCATAAATTATTTTAATTGTTGTCTTTTTTAGCATTTTTGAAAGGCATGCCCAGTTCTTTTAGCAACTCGTATGCTTCTTCATTGTTACCAGCGGTTGTTACAAACGTAATATCCATACCGGTTATCTTGTTCACTTTATCAATATCAATTTCAGGGAAAATGATTTGTTCTGTAACACCGAGTGTATAGTTACCACGTCCGTCAAAAGCCTTATCGCTGATACCTTTAAAGTCACGTACACGGGGTAATGCTATTGAAACAAGGCGGTCAAGAAATTCGTACATTTTCTCGCCACGCAGCGTAACACGTGCACCAATTGGCATTCCCTTACGCAGCTTAAAGTTAGAAATGTCTTTTTTACTCATGGTAGGTACCGCTTTCTGACCGGTGATCATTGTCAGCTCTTCAACTGCCACGTCTACCATTTTCTTATCAGCAACTGCACCATTAACACCACGGTTAACGCATATTTTTTCAAGCTTTGGAGCCTGCATAACGCTATCATATCCAAACTTCTTGGTTAATGCAGGAATAACTTCATTCTTATATTTTTCCTGCAGTCTCGGAGTATATTTTGTAGTGCTCATTATTTAATTACCTCCCCGGATTTTTTTGCAATACGAACTAATTTACCATTTGAACGGTCGCGCTTTACTTTAGAAGTCGCGCCGGTTTTTACATCCCACAACATCACGTTACTGATGTTGAAAGAAGCTTCTTTTTTTACCAATCCGCCTTTAGTGTTGGTAGCACTTGGCTTAGTGTGTTTGGTAATAATATTTACGCCTTCAACAAGAACCTTTGCTTTATCTACTATAACGCTTAATACTTTTTTTGGCTTTTTGGTATCTTTATCATCACCGGTAATTACCACTACCAAATCCCCTTTTTTAATATTGTACTTGGGTTTAAATCTGTTGCTCATTTTACTTATTTTATGAAGTCAACTTTTAATCTTTATTCAACTTCGTTGTGTCACTCACTTGTACTTAATATCGCTATTCAACATGCTCCATTTGTTCTATAAAACCTCAGGTGCCAATGAAATTATTTTCATGTACCCTTTATCCCTCAGCTCCCTGGCTACCGGGCCAAAAATGCGGGTACCCCTAGGTTCATCGGAGTTATTGAGCAGCACAACTGCGTTATCATCAAAACGAATATAAGAACCATCCTTTCTGCGTAACTTGTTTTTTGTGCGAACGATTACTGCTTTTGAAACAGTACCTTTTTTAATGCCACCCGCAGGTATCGCGTCTTTAACAGTTACAACAATCTTATCGCCGATTTTGGCATAATCCTGTCCGCTATTACCCAATACCCTTATACAAAGTACTTCTTTTGCTCCACTGTTATCAGCCACGTTTAACCGGCTTTCTTGCTGAATCATATTTCTAAGCTTTAAACTCTACCTGTTGTCAGACAAAGTGTTTACTACAATTTTATTAATGATGTTGTTAATCAGCTGGAGCCAGTTAACCACAGCTTATAATTACTTCGCTTTTTCAATCACCTCAACGAGTCTCCAGCGTTTGGTTTTACTTAATGGACGTGATTCCATTATTTTAACCACATCTCCAATTGTGCACTCATTTTTTTCATCGTGTGCATGAAACTTGGTAGTCTTTTTAACGAACTTACCATAGATGGGGTGTTTTACTTTTCTTTCAACAGCAACTGTAATGGTTTTAGTCATCTTGTTGCTGCTTACAACCCCAGTTTTTGTTTTACGCAAATTTCTTTCGGTCATTGTTGTATATTTTAATTAAATACCGAGCTCTCTTTTTCTTAATTCTGTTTTGATACGTGATATATCCACCCTAAGTGAACGAATACTCATTGGGTTCTCCAAGGGAGAAATTGCATGAGCAAATTCAAGCTTTTTAAGGCGCAAAGAATCTTCCTGTACCCTGCTTTTAAGATCAGCCTCGTTTAAATCCTTTAAACTTCTGTTGAAATCAATTTTCTTGATCATTATATTCAATTTGAAACTTTCAACCGCACATCCAAATGTTCGTAATTATGTGCAATTTTCATTTTGTTTTATTTAAGCCTGCAAATCCCTTCTTACAATAAACTTCGTTTTCACAGGAAGTTTTTGTGTGGCAAGGTGCATAGCTTCCTTCGCAACTTCCAGCGAAACCCCGTCACATTCGAAAATGATACGGCCTGGTTCTACAACCGCTGCAAAATATTCCGGATTACCCTTACCCTTACCCATCCTTACTTCCAAAGGCTTCTTTGTAATTGGTTTGTCAGGGAATACACGTATCCAAACATTACCCTCACGTTTCATTGCCCTTGTCATGGCCTGACGAGCCGCCTCAATCTGGCGGTTCGTTAACCATATTGGTTCCATTGCTTTTAAGGCATATGATCCAAATGATATCGTAGTTCCCCGCTTTGCCACTTCTCTTATACGGCCTTTTTGCGCTTTTCTATGTTTCGTTCTTTTTGGCTGTAACATATTGAGTACTGAATTTTAAGTTTGAGTGCTAACCCCAAACCAAATTAACTTTTGTATTAATCCCCCGTTTAGGGCTTTAGAACTAATTTCTTCTATCCCTTCTATCTCCACCACCACCGCTTCTGCGGTCTCCACCGCCACCTCCGCGTCTGTCATCTCTGCGTTCTGGTCTTTCATTTCTATCGCCTTCTCTTCTATCCCTCCTATCGCTTACATCGCTTTTACCACCAACGAAGTTCGGGTTCAATTCACGTTTACCTAAAACCTCCCCTTTACATATCCAAACTTTGATACCGATTTTACCATAAACAGTTAAGGCAAATATAGAAGCATAATCAATATCCATACGGAAGGTGTGCAATGGTACACGACCTTGCTTTATTTCCTCGGAACGTGCAATTTCAGAGCCACCCAAACGACCGCTTACCTTAACTTTTATTCCCTCTGCACCCATGCGCAGTGTAGAAGCGATCGCCATTTTTATAGCACGCTTGTAATTAATCCTGTTTTCGATTTGCCTTGCGATGGTGTCTCCAACTATATTGGCATCCAGCTCGGGCCGGCGTATTTCAAGTATATTGATCTGCACGTCGTCTTTGCCGGTTAACTTCTTCAACTCCTCTTTAATACGGTCAACCTCGTTACCGCCCTTACCGATAATAATACCAGGCTTAGACGTATGGATAGTTACAATAAGCTTACCCAGAGTACGCTCAATAACAATTTTGGAAATACCGCCTTTGTTAATACGGGCATTGAGATAGTTCCTGATCTTATTATCTTCGATAAGCTTGTTAGCATAATCTTTTTTACTAGCATACCAGTTGCTTTCCCATCCACGGATGATACCTAACCTGTTACCAATAGGATTTGCTTTCTGACCCATATAATGGTTTAAAAATTTTTATTAATTTTTTGAATCAACAACTATCGTTACATGGTTGCTGCGTTTGCGAACCCTATATCCTCTGCCCTGCGGCGCCGGACGCATACGTTTTACCACGCGTCCACCATCTACAAAAATTGTTTTAACTACCAAACCGGCATCAGCTGCACTTTTACCTTCGTTCTTTTGCTCCCAGTTATTGATAGCGCTTTTCAACAATTTTGCCAGAGGTATTGCATTATGCTGCGGATGATGTTCCAAAATAGCCAATGCTTTTTCTACTTCCATCCTGCGTACCACATCTGCAAGCAAACGCATCTTGCGGGGTCCCGTAGGATAATTATTAAGTTTCGCTACTGCTTCCATTTTATTTAAAATGTTTGTGGTTTGTAGTTTCTAAATTTCGGTAAATGATTTGCTCACCAACCATAATCTTAAAACTGTAAACTATTTCTTGCTTCCTGAATGACCTTTAAAGTTTCTGGTTGGTGCAAATTCGCCCAACTTATGACTTACCATAAATTCGGTTACATAAACCGGTATAAATTTGTTACCGTTGTGTACTGCGAATGTGTGTCCAACAAAGTCAGGGGTAATAGTGGAACGACGGCTCCATGTTTTAATTACTGACTTCTTGTTTTTTCCCTCGTTTATAGACAACACCTTTTCTTCCAGGTTTGCATCTACATAAGGACCTTTTTTAATCGAACGACCCATAGTAATGAGTTAATTTGATAATGTTTAATTGCTTATTTAACCAGGCGTTGTTCAGAATTAACTTCTATCCACCACCATTATTTTTTAATTTTTTGTACCCTGCTTTAATTCTTTTTTCAACTTCTGTTGTGTCACTCACTTGTACGCTTTGTTCTTTGTTCAGCAACGAGATACAGTTGAAGAGTGCGACGCAACCGGAGTTAAATATTTAACTGAAAGCCCGGCCCATAAAATCTATTTTTCTACTTAGCCAGCTTTTTACCGTTGCTGCGCTGTATAATCAGTTTGTCGCTGCCTTTACCTTTTGTGCGGGTTTTAAGACCTCTTGAATACTGACCGTTTCTTGAGCGAGGCTGACCACCGGAGGCTTTACCTTCACCACCACCCATCGGGTGATCTACCGGGTTCATTGCTACTCCTCTGGTACGTGGACGAATACCTTTCCACCTGTTTCTGCCGGCTTTACCTTTTGTTTCGAGATTGTGGTCGCTGTTTGAAACAACACCAACAGTTGCGTAGCAGTTGATCAATATTTTGCGCAGCTCGCCCGATGGCATTTTTATTACTGCGTATTTTTCTTCTTTGTTGGTTAACTGTGCTGAAGCACCTGCGCTTCTAACCAGTTTACCACCCTGGCCAGGCTGCATTTCAATATTGTGAATGGTAGTACCCAATGGTGTATTTTTCATCATCAGGGCATTTCCAATTTCGGGTGCTACCGAATCGCCGGATATTACTTTACCACCAACCTGAATACCGTTTGGAGCGAGTATGTATCTTTTTTCGCCATCTGTATATTGCACGAGTGCAATAAACGCAGAACGGTTTGGATCGTACTCAACAGAAACTACGGTTGCCTCTATATTTTTCTTATCACGTTTGAAATCTATAATACGGTAATGCTTCTTATGTCCGCCTCCGCTGTAGCGCATTGCACGTCTTCCCTGGAAGTTACGTCCGCCTGTATTGCTGAGTGGCTCGAGCAAACTTTTTTCAGGTTTATTGGTAGTAATTTCGTCATAAGCATTACCTATGCGCCACCTTGTTCCTGCTGTAATTGGTTTAAATTTTCTTAGTCCCATAACCAAATTCGCCTAGGGCGATAAATTTTCGAATTATTAAATTGTTCAACTTTTGCGGCAGCTGATTGCCATTCTATATTTTGGTTTCAGTTTGAAGAAACCTAAGCAACTTATATATTAGCGTATAAGTCAATTGTTTCGCCTTTTGCAATGGTTACATAAGCCTTTTTGTAAGAAGACTTAACGCCTTTAATAAATCCAGCTTTAGTAAACTTGGTTTTATTTTTTGCAGGTACTACAACTGTATTTACGTCTACAACAGATACTCCGTAGAATTCTTCAACGGCTGTTTTTATTTCCAGTTTGTTTGCCCTTTTGTTCACTTTAAAGGAATAACGTCCCAGCTTTTCCTGCTGATTATTCGCTTTTTCTGTGAGAATAGGTTTTACTAATACGTCTGTTGGTTTCATTTCAACTGATTTGAAAATTTAAAATTGAAAATTTGAAATCACCTTATACCACTAATTCATTCCAGCTCATTTCAAATTAGAATGCTCTTTAAGCAACTTCAGCATCTACTGAATCATCTGAAAATATCTTCGCAGTATTTTCTGTAAATACCAAAACATCTGCATTGATGATGTCGTAGGTATTGATATCTGACAATAATATGCTACCTATATTGGGTACGTTACGTGTACTCAGGTAAAGATTATCGTTGTATTCAGGTAATACTATCAACGTTTTCTTATCGGCAACATTCAAAAGCTTAAGAATTGACATCAGCTGTTTAGTTTTGGGCGTTTCCATAGAAACATCTTCCAAAACCAAAATTGCATTTTCTTTCGCCTTATAGGAAAGAACACTCATCTTGGCAAGGTCCTTTACTTTTTTATTCAGCTTAATATCCCATTTATGTGGCTTAGGTCCAAAAATGGTACCACCACCCTTATACAATGGATTACGAATATTTCCCTTTCTTGAACCACCGGTGCCTTTTTGCTTGTGAAGCTTGCGGCTTGCTCCCTGAACTTCTGCACGGGTTTTTACCTTGTGCGTTCCCTGACGTTGTGCGCTTTGATATTGTTTAACAGCCAGGTAAATAACATGGTCATTAGGTTCAATACCGAATATGTTATCCGGCAACTCTGCAGTTCTTCCGGTTTTTTCGCCTTGTATATTTAAAATGTCTACTTGCATTTTGTGTCTGATTAAAGTTTACTTCTGAATTAAAACGATTGAACCGTTGTGACCTGGAACAGATCCACTGATAAGGATATAATTTTTCTCAGGAAATATCTTGATTACTTTAAGTCCCTTCAGTTTTACCCTGTCGTTGCCCATACGTCCAGCCATTCTCATTCCTTTAAATACACGGGAAGGATAAGAAGAACCACCAATTGAACCCGGTGCGCGTGAACGGTCGTGTTGACCATGAGACTGCCCCCCAACACCATGAAAACCATGACGTTTTACAACACCCTGAAATCCTTTACCTTTTGTTGTACCTATTACTTCGATCTTATCGCCTTCAGCAAATATGTCAACGGTAACGGTTTCGCCTAAATTTTTATCAAGTGAGGAATCGCGGAATTCTTTTACGAATTTCTTAGCTGTAGTGCCAGCTTTGGAGAAGTGATTTTGTTCGGCTTTTACAGTGTGTTTTTCTTTTTTCTCGCCGAATGCCAATTGTAGTGAATTGTAGCCATCTGACTCAATAGTCTTTACCTGAGTAACTACACAGGGTCCAGCTTCGATTATGGTACAAGCAGTTTGCTTGCCATCTGAAGTGAAGATGCTGGTCATCCCGATTTTTTTACCAATAATACCTTTCATCTTTTTTGCGGTTTGCGCCCCGCAAGAGGTTATGAGGACATCCCGGTGATGAAACCGGAATTCAATCCTTGTTTGCTGACGACCTTTTCTTTTATTTCATTCAGTTTGACCAAGATCTTACTGATGATAGAAGTACCGGCAGTAAACAAACCTCGAAGGGCTTGTTTATATGTTTCGATGTTTTTTACCCAAGGGTCAAGAAACATCTATTTTTCTTTCAGAGCTCTTTTTTCTGCTAATTGGCAAATTGAGAGGTGATTATTTTAAGAACTTTATTGCTGCCACTTTAGGCAACAGGTGCATTTATCATGCTTTAATCTCAACTTCTACTCCGGAAGGTAAATCCAGTTTACTTAATGCATCAACAGTTCTTGAAGAAGAAGTGTAGATATCAAGCAATCGCTTATGAGTACACAACTGAAATTGTTCACGGCTTTTTTTGTTCACGTGGGGTGAGCGTAACACCGTAAAAATCCTTCTACGTGTAGGCAAAGGAATCGGACCTGTAACAACAGCACCCGTGCTGCGTACGGTTTTAACGATCTTCTCAGCAGATTTATCTACCAAACTATGATCGTATGACTGTAATTTTATTCTGATTCTTTGAGACATATCTTAACCCAATTTTCAGATTGGGAGCGCAAAGGTAGGGGGATGAAACTAATTGGACAACCTTTTTTTAAAATAAATTTAAAAAAACCGAGCCCATCCTTTTAAAAATGGGGTTTTTTGCAAAAAAGAATTTTTAATACTTGCCTTTCCATTGCTTTTCAGTGTTTAGCTAATCGTTTGGTCTTTTTAATAAGATGGTTTTTCTTACCCATTCCGCTAGCGGGTAAGTAGAATTGCTGGTCCTGTACTCCCTTGCTGCATAATGATTTGAAAGTACAAGAGTGCGACGCAACGAAAGCCCCATAAAAGTTCTACAACCAGGTACAAAAAAAATCTAATTGGTTTTACTTACTTATTTATTTTACCACTAACAAATGGATTGCCTTTTAAATAGAAGCGATAAGGCAAGAAGGCATCTTCGCCTGCATAATTTACCCCAATACGGGGCGATGTAGCTATTATATTTGATGCGGTCTTAAAACTATCATCTATAATATACATTTTGCTATTTAGCAGGTTCATATTATTATGCAGCCTGTTGATGCCCAATGCTTTTGAAAGATTTCCCGGGCCTTTGGTTATTGTTGTATCCAATTTTAGCTTACCGGTCCTGTATAACATTATATCTAATCCAAATATTGGTACACCACCCCTAATCAACACGGCATGAGGAACATCTTCAATATTGGTTACCACATTAAACAAATTATGGATACCGTAACACAGATAAACATAGGCCGTTCCTCCCTGAAGATACATTGTTTCCGTTCTCTTGGTTCGTCTTCCACCGAAAGCATGAGAAGCTTTATCTGTTATACCCTGGTATGCCTCGGTTTCCACAATTCTTGCCGCTGTTAATTCATTATTGAAATGCGTGACCAATATTTTACCTAATAATTCACGGGCAACCTGTAACACGTTATTTTGTTCATAAAAAGAACGTTCAAGCCTCGCCAGAGTATTGAGCAATATTTGTTTATCAATTTTATTATCGTGCAAAAGTTTCAATTCAGCTAAATTTATCCACTAAAATAACCTCGGTTGCTCAAAGAAATTATTATAGCGTTGCAAAGCTATTACAAAGCTCATTTGTTTATTCGGCAGCATAAGCTTTGGAAATGGATTATTATTCCGGGCATAATATATATGGTGCTCTTTCTGGTTTCCATGTATTATTTTAACCAAACGGCAAATGCATTTATTGAATGGCTTAGTTTAAATACCGGCTTAAAAAACTGGCTTGATCAAACGCGGAGCGGCTTGCTCGGATTTTTCTTTACATTGGCAGCACTTACCCTGTGGCTAATTCAAATGCTTCTATATTTTTCGCTCTTTAAATATATATGGCTTATTGTAGGTTCGCCGGTTTTTGCGTACCTGAGCGAAAAAACAGACGCTATTTTACAGGAAAAAGAATACCCGCTCAACCTGCGGCAAGTGTTAAAAGATGCAAGCCGTGGTATAAAAATAGCATTGCGCAATGCTCTCTGGCAAACAGTATATATGGTAGCAATACTTATACTTTGCCTAGTGCCTGTTATTGGTTTAGCCACTCCCCTGCTGGCATTACTGGTAGAATGTTATTATTATGGCTTTAGCATGATAGACTACAGTTGCGAACGAAGAAAGATGAACGCAGCCGAAAGCATATTTTTTATAGGCAACCACAAAGGCCTTGCAATTGGCAACGGCATTGTATTCTATCTTTTTCAACTACTCCCTTTTGTGGGCTGGGTGTTTGCCCCGGCTTACGCAGTAGTTGCCGCTACTTTAAGTATGCACGAACTAAATAGATCATTTGTACCCGATAAAGACGAGATTGTAAAACAGCCAAATACATTTTTTTGAGCCGGGCAATAGTTTCTTTATTTAGCTTTTGTTGCGTCGCACTCTTGTGCTTTCAGATAATAAAATCAGCAAATACAACAGCGTATATCTAGGTATGCACCAAAAATATTTTTATACAAATCAATACACCAGCCCCTTTCACATAAAATATATCTTATGAAAGTCTACCTTATACCAACCGTTCTTCATGATGATGAAAAAGCAGTGGAAACATTGCCTCACTATGTCGCAGATGCTATAAAACAGTGCTCCGTTTTTTTTGCCGAGAATGAAAAAACCGCACGCCGCTTTTTTAAAAAAATATGGAAGGAAATGGTCATAGACAATTACGAATGGCATACCATACACAAAGCAGAAGATGCTGTAAAAGCTGTTTTTATTCAACGGCTTAAAGAGGGTAAAACCATAGGCATCATCAGTGAAGCGGGCTGCCCATGTATTGCAGATCCGGGACAAATACTTGTTGACGCTGCACAGCAGATTGGTGCTGTAATACAACCATTGGTTGGCCCAAGTTCTATATTGCTGGCATTAATGGCAAGTGGTATGAGCGGGCAGAGCTTTCAGTTTGTAGGTTACCTGCCCATTGATGCAGCGGCAAGAAAAAAAATGATACGCGACCTGGAAACAGAATCTCAAAAAAAGAACTGTACCCAAATATTTATTGAAACGCCTTACAGAAACAACCAACTGATCAATGATGTGCTGGCTACCTGCAATGCAGAAACAAAATTCTGTATAGCAGTTGACATCACCGCAGATGCCGAAAGCATCAAAACAAAGACAATTAAATACTGGAAACAACAACCACCGGCAGATATTCATAAAAGACCTGCTATATTTTTGCTTTTAGCAAAATAAAACATGCCGGAGTTTAAAAGCTCCGGCGTGTTGACTGGTACATAAGCATTTTATGCACTATAATGTTGACCGAAATGTGTTGAAAAGCGATATGCTGCACAAAAGTCCCGCCACGGCAGGAAGAAAATCTTAATTATTATTGCACAGCCTGCTGATAACAGTATTTTACTGTTGTCCATTTATGGTTGGCTTAAGTCCGGGATCGAGCATTACGCCTTTTATCTGGTATACGCTGTCAACGATGTACACCTGCATACCTCGCCAAGGCAATGCCCCGAGATATTCCCGGTATTGCACCTGTACTTCTGTTCCGGGATTATTATTTAGCAACGCTGCCACCTTTTCATTTTCCACACTAAATTCAAACTCGTTGCTCTGTATGTTTGCTTTAAATCCGCTCTGGATAATTTTACCTTCCCAAGTTTTAAATGCAACCCCCTTTTTCATAAAAGTATTTAAAACCCCCGCCCTGGTGCCGGTAGCAAATACCCAGTAATACCTAAAATAAAATGCCACGGCAAGGCCTAATACAAAAAAGATTAAAAGCGTCCGGGATATTTTTTTCCAATTCATATTATAGTCCGTATTTATCTACAAGGTATAATAAAGCCGCCATATTTACTGCCCCCAATTTTAATTCGCGTATACTCACCGCTTCAAACACATCGGTTACAGCATGATGCACATCAAAATATCTTTGGGTATCGGGTTGCAGACCGGCAACCGGTGTTTTAAATGCTTCTTTCAAAAAACCAATATCTGCACCATCGCCACCTTCACTAAATGTACCGCCGCCATAAGGGGAAAATAATTTTTTCCAAGATTCAAGTTTGGTCCATGACTCCGGTTTTACATCGAATCCAAAACCTCTTGGGGTAAAACCACCTGCATCGCTTTCCAATGCAAATATGTGTTTCTCATTTTTTTCTTTTGCCTCATCAGCATATTTTTTCCCTCCCCGTGTACCGTTCTCTTCATTGGCAAACAATACAAAACGGATCGTATGTTTTGGCTGGTAACCCAATGCTTTAAAAGCCCTCAGCACTTCTATGGTTTGCACCACGCCAGCACCATCATCATGGGCACCTTCATTTACATCCCAACTGTCTAAATGTCCACCCACAGTGATAATTTCATCAGGAAATTCTGTTCCAGTTAATTCGCCGATTATGTTGTGGCCGATGGTATCTGCCAACATTTTTCCGTAAGTAAAAAGCTGTGCTGTTAGCGGGATATTGTTGTCCAGCACTGCATTCAATTTTTCTACATCGCGCAAACCAACTGCCGCTGCGGGTATTTGGGGTAAACTGTCTAAATAATGTAAAGCACCCGTATGCGGATTGTTATCCATTGCATGCGTCATTGAACGAACCAAAACGGCAACAGCTCCATATTTCGCGGCACGGCTGGCTCCCAGTGCCCGATATACAACATTCTTTCCATAAGCCTGAAATGTTTGCACAAAGGTTTCTTCAAATGGCACGCTGTAAAAAACTATTTTACCCTTTAGCTGATCTTTCTTTTTTTCAAGATCATCAAAGCTTGTTACACGCACAAGTGGCGCATGAACACCTTTTATTCCACTGCCAACTGAATTACCCAATGCCAGCACATTGAGCGGCATATTTTCACTTGTTCCATCGGCAGATTGGTAAGTAACGGAAGCCATGTCCTTACCACCACGCACCCAATGTGGAACCATACATTCCTGTAAAATAATTTTGTCGGCCCCGGCCTCCTGCATGGCAGTATTACCCCAGCGCTCTGCTTTTACCATTTGAGGCGAACCTGCTAAACGGCCGCCAACTGTTTTGGTAAGTGTATAGAGATTATTATAAGCAGCGCGGCTCACCAAAATATTATCAGCAATCATTTTTATAAAAACGGAATCACCCAAATTTTTTTGGTATTCATCCTGCGCTAAAAGAACGGATGGAATAAGGAATACTGTAACAAGAATTTTTCTCATGTGTTTCTTTTTAAACTAAAGCGAAAGTATCAAGATATTCTTGTGCATCTAACTAAATTCTTTTAATGAATGGGTCCGATACCAGCTAATCTTTTCATAGCTTCTTCGTTGCGTCGCAATCCGTTCAGCTTACGAACCCAAATTAAGCTTCTGTGTTCACTACCAATTCAAACTTTTACATACAAGCCTTAGTTGGCGCAAGGTGAAAAAGACAAAATTATTATATCCCAAAATTGGGCGTCTGATAATATATTCCAAAAAATATTTCGGCTGAAACTGTTTCCCAGAAGGGTATTGCAGCCGACTCAGTTTACGATTAAAAATAAAAATTCAAAAAAATATTTGGAAATATCAAAAAAATAATCAGACTTTTGTCGTCACAAATTTTTTAACAAACAACAATTAAGATGCGTTGCTCAAATTTACATATCGAATCAAAAAAATGGTTAAGTCCAGTTATGGATTATACTGTTTGTGGGGCAAGCAAAGTTGTGAGTTAATCAAAACAGAAACTAACTAACCGCTTATAAAGCCCCGCAGACTGCGGGGTTTTTTGTTGCTGGTAAATCAACAATAAAATTCCAAAATGAAAATAAAAATATACATCCTGTCACCAGTTTTTGATTCAGAAAAAAAAGCACAAATGCGTTGTGCTCCTGTGGGCAATAATGTATCATATTTCAGTTTTAGTTTTAAAAACATATTTCCAAATGAACGACCGTGGTGTTGTACAACGCAGTGCTGTTAAACAGTATGCTAAATTGTTTCAAACCCGGTCGAAATAACAACGACCGGGTTTTTAATGCCGGTTACAAAACAAAGTATATGCGCACTCTTGTAATAAAATAGTAAACCCGTTTTTGTAGTTGCAAAAAATAACTGTGAGCCAAAGTGAGGAATTTAAAATAATAGTTCCTTTCACCTGAAGCGGACACTTGCACTGCAACAAGCTATTCAAAAAAAAATTACTATTTAAAAAAAAAGAAAACGATGGACAATTTATTAACTGGAAAGTATTTTGGTACAGACAATATGTTTGACAATTACTTTCTTTCAGCAAGAATGATTTACCTCACCATTTTCAACAAAATGCCAAGCAGGCTTTATGTGGGTGGGGTGGATGGCGAAAAATGTTGTACGGCATTTAAAGAACGGTTTTCAGAGTTTATTTCAGATACTCACAGGTACACCTGGTATGATCATGACAGGAAAAAAATTGAGTTTGGCAGAACGATTTTTGTTTTGAACAACAACAGCGTAATTCAGTTTGGAAATGATTACTGCGAAATATTACATGATGGCGAACACGATGACTTTATAGAAAAACTCGTAACATTCGCAAAAAAGCACAAGGAAAAGCAGCGCCGACAACCACTGGAAATAAACCTGATTGTTCGCAACAGCGATGGGTTGGAAATAAAAGCAGTTGAAATAAAACGGACAAAACTTGATCTTGATCTTTTTTACGAAGACGATTTTAAACAGGTGGATGAAACCATTCAAAAAAGATTAAGCAATTCCAAAGACAAAGGCATTGTACTGTTACATGGTTTACCCGGCACAGGAAAAACAACTTACCTGCGTTACCTTATTGGCAAGATCAAAAAGCGTGTACTGTTTCTGTCACCGAACGTTGCAGGCAATCTAATGGATCCTGAGTTTATCGAATTGCTCATCAATAATCCTAATACGGTGGTAATAATTGAAGATGCAGAGAACATCATTATGGACAGGCGCAACAGCAAAGATTCATCTGTAAGCAACCTGCTGAACATTTCTGATGGCTTACTTGCAGATTTTCTGAATGTTCAGTTGATCTGCACTTTCAACAGCGCTCTAACATTGGTCGACAGTGCTTTGATGCGCAAAGGGAGGTTGATAGCAAAGTATGAATTTGGAAAATTAGGTGTTGCAAAAGCGCAACGCTTAAGCGATCATCTTGGTTTTAAAAATATCGTTAACAAGCCAATGACTGTTGCAGAGATCAGCACTCAGCACGAAAAAAACTTTGAGACCAAACAGGTTAACGTAATTGGTTTTAGAAGAGAAAATGGAGATTTTGGTGGATTGAACTGATTAAATGGATTAAAATAAAAGAATCCTGTAAATCATAAAATCCTTCCAAATTCAGGTTCAGAAAATTAGCTTTTAAATCCTTACCCGGTTGAAGTGTTGTACTGCAATGGAGCAGCCTAGCCTACTTCAACAAAACATAAGCAAAGCTGAATAATGTTCCGAACGTACAAGTGAGTGACACAACCGGCGATGCCATAAAAAACAAAAGTTGAAAAACAAGCTATAATAAAAAAAATAAAACAAAAGGAGTATAATTATGATTGGAATAACAGTTAGTGACAGACGTTTGGTATCTCAAATTTTTAATAAATAAATTCGGCAACAATGTCGCAACAAACATATACGACAAAAAGTATTTTTTCTTTTATAAAACAGGCACTCAAAGGCGATGAGCAAATGGATTATACAACCGGCAGCATACGCAAAGCAGTGTTTATGCTAGCCATACCCATGATACTTGAAATGAGCATGGAGAGTGTGTTTGCGCTGGTTGATCTTTTTTTCGTGGGGCATTTGCATAACAGTCAGCACACATTGCAAACGGTTAGTTTAACGGAGAGCGTACTATCCATTATTTATTCTTTGGCCATTGGTATCAGCATGGCGGCAACAGCAGTCGTTGCAAGGCGCATCGGCGAAAAAAACCCTGAAGCTGCAGCAACAGCAGGCGTACAGGCAATATGGTTAGCACTCGGTTTAACTGTAGTAATCAGTATTGCAGGTTTTATTTATGCCGAAGATATTTTGCGCATCATGGGCGCAGAAGATGAAACCATTGGCATTGGAGTTACCTATACACGCATAATGATGGGTGGAAGTTTAGTAATCATGTTACTGTTTCTGATCAATGGAATATTTCGCGGTGCAGGCGATGCATCAATGGCCATGAAAAGTTTAATGCTCGCCAATGTATGCAACATTATTTTATGCCCGTTGCTTATAAATGGTCTTGGGCCAATACCAGCATTTGGTTTAACCGGTGCAGCAATGGCAACAACAATTGGCCGCGGTATTGGTGTATGTTTCCAGCTGTATCATTTGTTTGGTGGTAAAGGAATCATAAAAATTCACGGGAAAAATGTTAAGCTTGAATTGCCTATTATAAAATCAATCATAAACATTGCATCACCGGCTACATTGCAGTTTATTATTGGCTCCTGCAGTTGGATAGCACTTGCAAGACTTGTTGCAGAAACAGGCCACAGCACAGCATCTGCGGGTTATCAAACAGCAATTCGTGTGGTAATATTTTTTATACTGCCCGCATGGGGACTGAGTAATGCAGGCGCAACATTGGTAGGGCAAAACCTGGGTGCAAATCAACCGGAACGTGCAGAGGAATCTGTTTTAAAAACAGCAAAGTATAGTGCTATATTCATGGCCGTTGTATCATTGATTTTCCTGCTTGGTGCGCAACCGATCATAAGCATTTTCACCAACGATGTTGCGGTACAAAGCATAGCAGTACAGGCTCTGCGCATCATAACACTGGGGTACATTTTTTATGGTGTGGGCATGGTTATGACAAGTGCATTCAATGGCGCCGGCGATTCTTGGACACCGACCTGGATCAACTTATTCGGGTTCTGGCTTTTTCAAATTCCATTGGCATACCTGCTGGCACAATATTTCAGCTTTGGCTCCACCGGCGTATTCATTGCAATACCTGTAGCAGAAACAGCGATGGCAATTGCAGCTTATTTAATGTTTAAAAGAGGCAAATGGAAAACCGTGAAAGTGTAGTAGTGAATGGCGAATAGCAAAGAGTGAAAGATAAATTTTATGGGCCCAACTTTTGAATAAGTATGAAGCGTCCGTTGCGTCGCACTCTTATACGGTTCGATTATATATTGAGCAAAGCGAAGGATTAAGTAGAAAAGCTGCAATAAAGAAAAAATATTTTATAACTTATCTTCTGCAATCAAAAAAAGAATGCATCTGATACAAAACAAAAAATATTGTAGTTGAACAAACGAGAATTCAATAATCACCAAAATCGACAACGCATGGAATGGCTACCCATTTTATCGGACAGCCGCAATGTGCATAATGCTTGTGAATGTTTTAATGGAATAGAACCGTGCATGCATAAACGACCGTAGTATAAACATCTTTGCTGAGGAATCAGCGGAGGAGGTATCGTGCCCGATCAAATAAAATTGACTGATTTTTTTTATGTATTTGCTAAAGCCGACTATAGAATGTAAAAGTGCGAAAGTTTGCCGCAAACGGCGATGCAAACCGTTTCAAACGCTGTTAATAAAAATGATCGTTTCGTCCAATGGTTTAGCGTACAGGATTTGCAGTCCTCGAATACTGGTGCAAATCCCCTAAAGACTACAAGGTTCATTGGTGTAATGAGGCTGACATCTCAGATTGTCGATCGGAAGCAATGAGTTAAATTTTGATTCGAACCGCAAAAATGTCGTGCTGGCAGAGATGGTTCTATGCGTTCGACTGCAAATCGAAAGAAAGAAGTTCGAGTCTTCTGCACGACTCAATGGACGAATAGCTCCAATGGTAGAGCAGCGGTTTGAAGCACCGCCCGTACAAGTTCGAATCTTGTTTCGTCCACAGATAAATTAATAACCGAAAGCTGAAAGCATTACGATGCGGTCTACTACTTAGAAGTAAGAGCAGTTAACAGCTCTTTAACAATGCACTTTGGCAACAATAAGAACTTTAGCAGTACATCATTTCCACTTAAAGTTTTAACTTTTGTCTTGTTCAGGTTTTCGACCGTTGACTTTTTAACTTTTCACCTTCCTGTATCTTTGCGAAAATTCCAGTTATGTACATTCAACAATTATATACCGGCTGCCTTAGCGAAGCGGCTTATTTTATTGAAAGCAATGGCGAAGCAGCCGTAATTGATCCACTCCGCGATATCGAAGCTTACCTGCAGCTGGCAAAAGAAAGAAATGCCACCATTAAATATATTTTTGAAACACATTTCCATGCAGATTTTGTAAGCGGCCATTTAGATTTGGCCAAAGCTACCAATGCACCCATTGTTTATGGTCCGGATACAAAGGCTGGTTTTCCCATACATTTGGCAAAAGACGGTGAAAAGTTTGCAGTGGGCGAAATTACCATCGAAGTACTTCATACACCAGGCCATACGCTGGAAAGTTCCTGTTATCTTCTTAAAGATGAAAAGGGAAAAGATCATGCCGTATTTACCGGCGATACGCTTTTTGTAGGCGATGTGGGCAGGCCCGATCTTTCACAAAAAGGCGCCATTCTTACCATGCAGGATCTGGCTGGCATGCTCTACGAAAGCCTTCAACAAAAAATAATTCCCCTAGCGAATGATGTACTCGTTTATCCTGCTCATGGCGCAGGCAGCAGCTGCGGCAAAAACCTTGGCCCCACCAATTACAGTACCGTAGGCGAAGAAAAGCAAACCAACTATGCTTTGCTTGCAAAAACTAAAGAAGAATTTATTAAATCCGTTACAGACGGTCTGGCTACACCCCCGTTGTATTTTCCGGTAAATGCAAAAATTAATAAAGAAGGCTACGAAAGCCTGGATGCTATTCTGGAAAAAGGGCTGCAGCCTTTGTCACTCGAAGCTTTTAAAAAATTCGTCAGCAATGATGACGTTATCATACTCGATACCCGCCATGCAGAAATGTTTACACTTGGTTTTATTCCTGGCAGTATTTTTATAGGGCTTGAAGGTCGTTTTGCAGAGTGGGCCGGCAGCCTGCTTCCTTTTGATAAAGATATTGCGCTGGTTACAGAAAAGGGGATGGAAAAGGAAACCATTGTGCGCCTTGCAAGGGTAGGTTTTGAAAACTTTAAAGGTCATCTTTCCGGGGGTTTTGAAACATGGCAGAAAAATGGCGAAACAGTTGATTTGATTATTGACGTAGAGCCTGATGAGCTTGCAATGGACCTGCCTTTTGATGACAGGATTGTAGTGGCAGACGTGCGCAGGGAAACTGAGTTTGCAGAGGGCCATGTAAAAGAAGCAGTAAATATTCCGTTAAGCATTTTAACTGATCCGGGAAGCATGGCAAATATTGAAGACACACACAATTTATATGTTCATTGTGGCGGTGGCTACCGTAGTGTAATTGCCTGCTCCATGATGAAAAGGCAGGGTATTCACAACCTAAGGAATATTCTTGGTGGCTGGGATAAGATAAAAGAAGAAAACCGCATTGAAACGGAGAAAAGCGCCGAAGTGCTTAATTAGCAGGTTACCAATTTAATTGATCATACCTGCCAAAGGGCAAAAAATTTGAAAGATTTTTTTGAGCCAAACTAAAGTTATATGTTCAACTTTACTTGCGTCGCACGGTTGTACATTGAGTTCTTTATTGGGCAAAATCCAATGTCGCTAAGTAATACCAAGCAGTAAAAATGCCAGATACGTTGAGTTCAATATCAAAGTACAAGGTTAGCGCCCCTACAGGAAAAGAAGCCTAAAAGCATGGTAAGCCTGGGTACAAAACGCTATTTAATTTAATCCACCGGTTTTTAGTAAATAATAACAATTTTTAAAAAGGGTTTTATACTAATTTCGTGTTTCAAAATTTAATAAACTATGGCACTTTTTCAATCAGGCAACCCTACGTTGTCTCAGAAAATTTTCAGTAAGTCTGCCAGCGATGTTTCCGGCGAGGTAATGACGGTTCGCGGAACAATGAATAAGTTTGGCTTTATGTTGTTTATGGTTATTGGCGGCGCCGCATATACCTGGCGTTTGCTGGCTCAGGGCGCCCCTGACACCATGCAGACCTTTATGATGATTGGTCTTTTTGGCGGCCTGGTTTGCGCATTGGCAATTATTTTTAAACCTGTCTGGGCACCTTTTCTTGCACCGGCTTACGGCTTGCTGGAAGGTTTCTTTCTTGGCGGAATATCCGCAGTTATGAATCAGGCTTTTGCAGAAAAATATCCTGGCCTTGTAATGCAATCTGTGGGGTTAACTTTTGGGGTTGCAATTGCAATGTTTCTCCTTTATAATTTTAAAGTAATTAAGGCAACTGAGAAATTAAGGAGCGTAATTATATCAGCCACAATGGGTATTGCAATATTTTATCTAATATCAATGGTACTCAGAATGTTTGGCGTAAACATGCCATTTATGTACGATTCAAGCGCTTTGGGTATTGGAATTTCATTGTTTGTAATTGCTATTGCTGCATTAAATCTTATCCTTGATTTTGACATGATTGAGCGTGGTGCAGAACAGGGTGCTCCCAAATATATGGAGTGGTATGGCGCGTTCGGCTTATTGATAACTCTGGTTTGGCTTTACCTCGAAATATTAAAACTTATGAGCCGTTTTGCCGGTAGAAAATAGAAGAAATTTTTATCTTTTATACAAAAAAGTCAGGCTGCAAATGGTCTGACTTTTTTTATTTGGGAACGGGCAATTGAACCTTATTCAGCTTTGGTTGTGTCACTCACTTCTACGTCCAATTCTTTAAGCAGCTGTTTTACCTGTTCGCCAATAAAATCTCTTACTTTATTAAATGCTGCTGGCTCCAAATGTTTGGGATCAGGTATCACCCAATCAACAAATTTTTTTGCAGGCATCCAGGGGCAGGCATCTCCGCAACCCATTGTTACCACCACATCAAAAGGAGCAAAAGCTTTTACTTCGTCCAAAGATTTTGAGTCATGTTTGCTAAGGTCGTACCCCAGCTCCTTCATAGCATCAATAGCTTTGGGATTTACAATTCCCGAAGGCCTTGAACCTGCACTGTAAGCTTCTACCCCGCTGCCTCCATATATGGATGCAAATGCCTGGCTCATTTGGCTTCGGTTGCTGTTTTCTATACAAACAAATAGTAATTTTCTTTTCATGGTTTTATCGGTTGATGAATAAATACTGCGATTAAAGCACCAATAACCGGTGCAGATGAAAAGAATAATAAATAATCCACGTGTCAAGAAATAATTGCAGGTGCAAACGATCCCGCCGGATCATCGAAGCCCTGTTAATAGGGCCTGGAAACATTGCTTCCAGCAATATTACAGCTCCAATGCCTGCGAATAGTCCATGTTCTTCCAATCCGGTGCCACTCTTAATATAACCACCATCAGAAAAAATGTGAGAATAATTTCTAAAATAAAAGAATGTATGGCACTGCCCGCAGGCAAAGTTGAACCTAAGAGTTGCAATTTTGGAAACAAAAAGTAAAAGCAGGCTCGTGGATAAAGCACCAATAAACTGGCATAATATGCATGGCAAATCTTCTTTCAGCGCAGGCTTTTTTTTATACAAAATGCATTGCTTACAGCAGGGTTCAGGTGCGCACCCGACTTTTCGCTAAAAGCAAGGATCATGAACATTACCACCAATCCAAAAATTATAGCAATACCAATATGCGAAACATTGCCATCGGCTATTTCGTCATTTGTTAAAGCACCTGTTCTACAAAATATCAAAGTAAATATGCCAATTGTTTCAGCAAGGTATTTTTTTTGTTGCTTCACTAAGATTTAAAGCACAAGTGTGCGACGCAGGTAAAGCTAAATTGATGATTCAAAAGCCGGGTTCAAAAAATCAATTACTGCCAACTGTTTTACTTCTCCTTTCGAGTAACAGGGTATCTCTCCAAACATTACTCATTTTACCAATCTTTTCTCTGGCGCCAATTAGGCGGAAGCCACAAGCTTCATGTAGTTTTATACTTGCTGCATTCTCGGGAAAAACGCCGGCCTGCAAAGTCCATAAATTATGTTGTTCGCTTTCATTGATGAGCGTCTGCAACAATTGCCTACCAACGCCTTTACCTCTTGCTGAATCCGAAACATACACACTCACTTCTGCAACTCCAGCATAAACACAACGCCCTGAAACTGACGTCAATGCAGCCCATCCCACCACTTCATTATTTTCAACAGCGACCAGTCTGCAGGTAGCAAGGTGCGAACTATTCCATTCTTTCCATTCCGGTGCAGCGTTTTGAAATGTAGCATTACCCGTAGCAATCCCTTCTTCATAAATGCGCTTTACAAATGGCCAATGCTCTTATTTCAGCGGTAATATTTTCACAAACTAATTATTAAAAATCAGTAAATTTTTACTAGCAGCAACCGTTGCCGGGGGTACAGCAATTGCGTTCATCTTTTGCGGGCCTTTCTGCATACACTGTAATGCTGTAAATGCCCAGGTCACTTTCTTTTAATTGCTCCAGTTCCAATGCAGATAAATATTCGAGTAATATTTCATCCGGCACAACTATTTTTTTCTCCTTCTGTAACAGGATATTTACAAAGCCAGTCTCTTCAATTATTGCGAGATAATCTTTTTTCTGTATGGCGCCAGCTACACATCCAGCATACATTTCCGCAGCCTGTTTCAGTTTTTCAGGCAGTGTGCCTTCCAGCACAATATCAGAAATTGAAAAGTGGCCGCTTGGTTTTAATACACGAAATATTTCCCTGAACACCTTGTGTTTACTGGGCACGAGATTCAACACACAGTTGCTTACAATTACATCCGCTTTGTTGCCTGATACCGGCATGTTTTCAATATCGCCCTGACGAAACTCCACATTGTTATAGCCCAGTTTCTCTGCATTGTCTCTTGCCCTCTCAATCATTTTTTCTGTAAAGTCAATACCGATTATTTTTCCATTTTCACCAGCTGCTGACCTCGCAACAAAACAATCATTTCCTGCGCCGCTTCCAAGGTCAATTACTGTATCACCTTCTTTTATTTTCGCAAATGCTGTTGGCAACCCGCAGCCCAAACCCAAGTCTGCATCAGGGTTGTAGCCTTCTAAATTTGTGTAGTCATCGGCCATAATGTTATACACTTCATCGCCACAGCAGGAGGAGGTTGCGCCACAGCAGGAACGTTCATTTTGCTGTTTGGATTGTGCAGCAATTTCGCCATATTTTTCTCTCACCAATTCTTTAAGTTCTGTTTCGTTTTGCATGATTGTTGTTTTTATATTGATAAAGTTTTTGAATCCAACTGAGATAATTCTATTATTCATCCTTGCGCCTAAGGCGGATGTTTGCACAGCATCGCTTTATTGGGCCGTATGTAGCAACTATCAGCAACAGGCCTTATCGTTTTTCATTTTTAGATTATTGAACAGTAAATTGAATTCCGTGGAAAATTTCTGGAATGCTTTCCAGTTAATACAGTAGCAACTTCTTGGGCCATCAATACTACCATCAATAAGCCCTGCATTTTTTAATTCTTTTAAATGCTGTGATACGGTTGATTGCGCCAGAGGCAGTATTTCAACAATCTCACCGCAGATGCATTCGTTCTTTTGCGCAAGCACTTTTAAAATTGCAATGCGGGCTGGATGACCGATTGCCTTGGCAAAATTAGCCAGGTCCTGCTCCTTTTGCGTAAACTCTTCTCTTTTATGAATTGCCATCTTATCGTATTTATGTGATTAATATGTTCAGGCAAAAAAACGTTTGAATCGCTTTTTTATTAATTATATATCGCAAATATACGATTAATAAAATATCATCAAAATATTTATTGCTTTCTCCTAACACAGAAATTAGCAGATGGGAACTGGGTTGTGTTGAATAGAATTACTTAAGTACAAGAGTGCGACGCAACAGAAGCCTCATTCATTTACTACTGCCGGGCTCATAAAAGTTTTAATAGCAAGCCCAAAACTGCAGCCACAAAAATAATTTGAGGTTCCTGAATTTTCTTAACATACATTAACGCAAGCACAGTTGCAAAAGCAATCAGGGCTGTAGTAATATCGACAATAGAGCGTAAGGCAATAACCACAACAGCCCCCACCAGTGCACCGATTACCGCCGCAGTAATTCCATCTACAAATGCTTTAATAGACACATTCTTCGCAATTTTTTTAAAGTAAGGTGCTGGAATAATGGTAAAAAGGTAACAGGGTAAAAAAGTTGCCAGCGCTGCAACACAGGCGCCTGGAAAGCCTGCCACAAGGTAGCCGATAAAGCCGACGGTAATTACAACCGGCCCCGGCGTAATCATGGCTACCGCAACGGCATCTACAAACTGATGCTCATCGAGCCAGTGATATTCGGTTACCACACCGCCGTGTAAAAACGGCACAATGGCAAGCCCGCTGCCAAAAACAAATGCGCCGGCT
The DNA here is from genome assembly GCA_038203525.1 of Chitinophagales bacterium. Taxonomy (GTDB): domain Bacteria; phylum Bacteroidota; class Bacteroidia; order Chitinophagales; family Chitinophagaceae; genus Limnovirga. The sequence goes on from JBBRDW010000003.1 coordinate 47,068, forward strand.
TTTGTAAAGAACCATGCTATCTGCACCAAGGTATTCGAACTGTAATCCCAGAAACCAATACCCGTGAGTAAAATTGAATTTACTGCTGATCGTTTCTTCATCCATTGAGGCGGCGCTTTAATAATCATGTACAGTAGGCCAGCTGCAACAAACAACAATAGTTCTTCTGATTGTGTAGCAGCAGTAATAATTAGCGCAAAAAAATAAATCATCCAAAGCAGCCATTTTTGCCTGATCGCTTCCAGCGTGAATTTACTTACACTTTTCATAGTAAGTTTATACGAGCTCACGGCAATTATGCCAATAACTGCAGCACCAACACCGTAAAATACAGCCTGCATCCAGGGCAGACCGCCAAACATTTTATAGGCAATACCAATTACCACTACCATTACGAACGATGGTAATACAAATGCAAGCCCTGCAAGGGTTGCGCCCAATACGCCATAATCTACAAAGCCTATATAAATGCCCAATTGTGCAGCCAGCGGCCCTGGTGCCAGCTGCGCCAGCGCAAGCCCTTCTTTATAGTCTTCTTCGCTTATCCAATTGTTTTTTTCTACAAGATCACGCTGCATGTAACCTACCAGTGCAACAGGCCCGCCAAAACCAGCGTAGCCTAATTTTAAAAAATAAAAAACGAGTTGCCTAAGCGAATAAACAGGCTTGGTTTTGGTTTCTGTTACTTCCATTGACATTAGTTTTTAGGATGAATTTTTTGAACCTGGCAACCGTACTTTGGTGATCGTCCCTTGCGTCGCACGCTTGTACTGAGGCACTTTGCTCATCCATAAACAGCCAGTACAAGTGTGCGACGCAAGGGACGATTCCATTAAAACCTAAGCTGGGCCCGAACAAAAACTACAGACTATTCTTTGCAATTTCCTGGCATAGCTCTATAAGTACGCCATTGGTATTTTTAGGGTGAAGAAAACAAACAAGCTTATTATCTGCGCCCTTCTCCGGCACCGCGTTAAGCAATTGAAAGCCAGCATTTGATAGGCGGTTCATTTCTAATTCTATATTCTCTACAGCAAAAGCAATATGGTGCATTCCCTGCCCGCGTTTTTGAATAAAACGTGCTATTACGCCATCTGCTACGGTACTTTCCAAAAGCTCAATTTTTGATTCGCCAGTACTAAAAAATGCTGTTTTTACTTTTGCACTTTCTACAATTTCTGTTTTATAACAAAGCGTATTCAGCAGGGCTTCAAATAACGGAATTGACACTGACAGATCTTCTACGGCAATGCCAATATGTTCAATTTTTTGCATGCGGCTCGATTTTCGATATATGGAAATAGATATTTTGAAGAAATTGATCAACGCTAAAATAGAACCATTTGGCGTAAATTTGTGTTATTCTAAAAAAGAAAAAATTGTATGCTAAAGCTTCCTGTTTACCTAGATAATAATGCTACTACACCAATGGATCCAAGGGTTTTGGAAACCATTATACCATATTTTACAGAACATTTTGGCAATGCTGCAAGTCGAAACCACCCTTTTGGATGGGAAGCAGAAGAAGCCGTTGATTATGCCCGTGAACAGGTGGCAAAATTGATTGGTGCAGACCCTAAAGAAATTATTTTTACCAGCGGAGCTACTGAGGGAGATAACCTGGGTATTAAAGGTGTTTACGAAATGTATGCCAGTAAAGGCAACCATATTATTACCTGCACAACTGAGCACAAAGCTGTTTTAGATACCTGTAAACACATTGAAAAACTGGGCGGAGAGGTTACTTACCTGGAGGTTAAGGCGGATGGTTTAATTGATTTAAAAGAACTGGAAGCCGCTATTAAACCTACTACCATCCTTATTTCCATCATGTATGCAAATAATGAGATTGGGGTGGTTCAGCCGGTTAAAGAAATAAGCACGATTGCTAAAAAGCATGGTGTTTTATTTTTTACTGATGGTACGCAGGCTGTTGGTAAAATACCGGTAGATGTAATTAAGGATGGGATTGATATTATGGCTTTTACTGGTCATAAGATGTACGGCCCCAAAGGGATTGGCGCCTTATATGTACGCCGTAAAAATCCACGTGTAAAAGTTACAGCCCAAATGGACGGTGGCGGGCACGAACGTGGTATGCGTAGCGGTACGTTAAATGTACCTGGTATTGTAGGTTTTGGCAAAGCCTGCGAAATCTGCCTTTTGGATATGGAAAAAGATACAGCTCATGTACTCGCTTTGCGTAACAAACTTGAAAGCGCATTGCTGCAGATAGAAGAAAGTTATTTGAACGGAAATAAAGAACACCGTTTACCGCACGTTTCCAATATCTCCTTTAAATATGTTGAAGGTGAAGGTTTGATGATGGGTTTTAATAAAAACATCGCATTATCGTCTGGCTCTGCATGTACTTCCGCATCACTCGAGCCAAGCTATGTTTTAAAGGCATTGGGGTTGGGAGACGATCTGGCTCATTCATCTTTACGTTTTGGTCTCAGCCGCTTTACAACAGAAGAGCAGATTGATTATACCATTGAGCAAATTACCAACACAGTAAACAAATTGCGCGAAATGAGCCCGCTTTGGGAAATGTTTAAAGAGGGTGTTGACATAAATGCAATTGAATGGGCGCATCATTAAAACAACGTTATTTTATGAGCTTGGCTTTTGTTTTTCATGGTAATCATCATTGCGTCGCACACTTGTGCAGTTGGAATAATATTGAGCAAAAAAATATCTTTAAATAAATTAAAAATCAAAATAATCATGGCATATTCAGAAAAAGTAATAGACCACTACAGCAACCCAAAAAATGTTGGTACGCTTGATAAAAGCAGCAAAAGTGTAGGAACCGGCCTGGTGGGAGCTCCAGAATGCGGCGATGTGATGCGCCTGCAGATTGAAGTTGATGAAACAACCGGCTTAATTAAAGATGCTAAATTTAAAACATTTGGCTGTGGTTCTGCAATTGCTTCATCCTCACTGGCAACAGAATGGCTGAAAGGCAAATCTGTTGACGAGGCTTTGTCAATAGACAATATGGATATTGTAGAAGAACTTAACCTGCCTCCGGTAAAAATACATTGCTCAGTATTGGCCGAAGACGCCATTAAGGCGGCAATTAACGACTACCGTGTAAAAAACGGACAGGAGCAATTGGTGTTCGAAGAAAGAATTCATTAATTGAATTGATAGTGTGGCGATTTGATGATTGAAAAATATAATTATAGTCTTCTTTAGTCACCAAATCATTAAATTTATAATATGGTTGCAACAGAAAATTCTGTTTATGTTAGCGATAAAGCAAAAGCAAAAGCCATAAAACTGATGGAGGAAGCAGGCGTGTTTGGCGACCCTTCCTATTTTTTAAGGGTTGGGGTTGTAGGCGGAGGGTGCAGTGGTTTAAGCTACAAGCTTGATTTTGATAATGAAGTTAAGCCCATGGACCAGGTGTTTGAAGACAATGGGTTAAAAATAGTTACCGATCTTAAAAGCTTTCTTTACCTCGTAAATACAGAACTCGATTTCTCTGATGGTTTAAATGGCAAAGGGTTTTATTTTAAAAATCCAAATGCCAGCCGCAGTTGTGGGTGTGGAGAAAGTTTTGCAGTATAGGTTAGTTAGTGAGTGAATAAATAATAAAAGGCTGCAACTGAAAAGTTGCGGCTTTTTTATTTCAATGAATAAGGTTTACAGATGCATTTACCTAAAACTTCCATAAGTTTTTAAAGTAACTGCACCGAATGGTTTTTTCACATAGTTTTGAACCATGTGGATGATCTGCACAAAAGAGTGGAGGCAATTTTTCAGCAGCCCGGCAGGCTATATTGCGATGGTGGTTTTCCTGCTGCTCAATGGGCTAATTCTCTTTGTTTTTCCCGACACAAGCCTGCTCGATTTTGGCTATGCATCATTAGGCAATTTCTTTAGCCTTAGCCCATGGATATTATTGTTTCTTATACCAACTATAACCATGCGCAGCCTGGCCGATGAATATAAAAGCGGCACTTTCGAAATACTTAAAACCATGCCGCTAACTCCGGCACAAATAGTATGGGGCAAATTTTTTGGCGCATTGCTAATTGTGCTGCTTGCACTTGTTCCCACGGTTATTTACGCGGTTTCTTTACAGGCTTTAAGCGCAACAGGCGGGATCGATATTGGTAGTACTATTGGTAGTTATGCTGGCTTGGTTATGCTGGGTGCCGTATTTACATCCGCAGGTATTTGTGCCAGCAGTTTTACCAACAATACGGTAGTAGCTTTTATAGGTGGCGCATTTTTATGCTTTCTTTTATTCACCGGTTTCGAGGCAGCCAGCAAGTTGCCTGTATTTGCAAACGGTTTAGATTACTATATAGAAATGCTGGGCATAAAATTTCACTATAACAGCATCAGCAAAGGCGTAATTGACATACGCGACCTGATCTATTTTCTTTCTCTAACATTCATTTTTCTGTTGGTAACGCAAAAAAATGTCGCCAAAAAATAAACAACTTCAGAATATTTTTTTCAAATACATTTTTTGAGCCGGGCAGTAGAATTACTATTAAACTTTTGTTGCAGCTTGCCCCGCCAACGGCGCATATGCGTCAAGCTAAGGAATACATTTATTGACCCAACAGCATTGCTAATATTGAGCTTTCGTTGCGTCGCACTCTGGTACTGTTGGTTCCCTCTGCGACTTTCACGAATCAGCCGCTTATCTCTTTGCAAATGAAAGCGAAGATTATTCGGCAACGCATTTATATTTAAACCCTATTACTAAATCCTTATTGCAAGATAACCTAAAACCATTACTGGTAAACACTTTCAGCGATTTTTATCAAGAATTAGCTTGACGCATATGCGCAAACGGCGGTGGTCGCACTCTTGTACTGCATCTGGAAAAGCAGCAATGTAGCCGGTCTTCAGCGTTTTTGCATTTGTTCCATTTTATTCCAAACGTACAAGAGTGCGACGCAAGGAACGATGAAAAGAGATATTAAGCCGGGAACAAAATGTCTTCTCTTTTCTAAATAAAAGAAGCCAGGTAATTACTACCTGGCTTCTTTTATTTTTAAAACGGTGTTACAAAATCAAGCCTCAGCTTTTTACTTTTACCTCCGTAACCACAATACTTTTTATACCATCTTTCTCAGAAAGGGTGCCAGACACCGTAACCTGTTGTGAGGGATATTTTTTTGCTTCATTATAAGCATCGTTTTTCCCGTGATCGGCAACCAGCAAATACAATTTACCATCGCTGGTAAGTACTGCCATTGGCGCCCCGCCTTTTATACATGAGGCTGCGCAGGATTTGTGATCATCGCCGTGGGCTCCATGGGCCATATAACAATTCATATCAACCAATTCGCCAGTAACAGAAGAGTTATCCTGTGCAGAGGATGTAAACGTGAAAACAGTCATGCAAAATGCGATCATCATTGTAGCTAAAGTAAATTGAACATTCGTCTTTTTCATAAAGAATCTTTTTATAGTTTAAAAATAATTGGTAACTGGTGCAGAGAGAATAAACAAATTTAAACATTTTTTCAATTATCTAATCACGTCCCTAAAAAGGCCCATGGTGCTCTTTCTAAAGCAATAAAATTTACCTTCTTCGCATGGCTTTAAGCTCATTTCGTTGAAAGGGATAAACTTATTAGTCTATTACAAGATGTTCAATCGAACACAACTGTACCAAATTTTTGATAATCATGAAAGTTTGTTCGTATTAATTGCCACGACCATTCTGCAGAATCCTTATCATAATCTATCCGGTAAAAATTTGCTCTCCATTTTGTTCCCTGCTGAGGCGGCACATTTTGTAATGGTTTTAAAAGTGCATAAGGAATGAAAAATTCAGCATTCCATGATTTTACAGCATCGTCTTTAATATTTACATGGGTTGCATGTTGTGTTTTCCGGTTGCCCTCATAATGCCAGGGCCTCCATCCTAAAAAATCCCCATTAAAATTTGGAACTAAAATTGGCAGCTCGAAATTGAGCGGCGAAAGTTCATATTCAAAATAAAGCGCAGTCTTTTCATCCGTCCAGAAAAATGCTTCCACTACATCTTCATTCCACAAATCGAGAAAATCTTCTTTCAGCGTTGCAGTAATTTTGTTGTCCTCACAATAATACAGGCAATAAATACCTGAGTCTGAATAAAGCAATTTAATTTTTGTTTGATATAAAACATTTGTATTGCGCCTTTGTGGTAATGTTAACCAATCGGCGTTGTTCCAGTTGGCAGCACTTCCATCACCTGTGATCTTGAAGTCGCTTGTTTTCTTTATAATCCATTTGGCAGTATCTGCCACCTTAGCGTATGAGAAAGCAGGTAATATGAAAAGCGACCAGCAAACCCAATAAAAGATGATCCTATATTCTTTACATTTCATCAAAAACGATTTGTGTTATTTGATGCATTAATTTCCGCAGTAAAAAAAATTTACCCGAAATGAGTGATACACCAAAAGTTTAGAAAAACGTGATGCCTCTTCATAATAACTTTTCGAAATCCCTTGGCAGGCGCAACAATAACCATACAGCCTGTAGCATAAAACTATCTTAAATAGCAGATCATTTTCCGAGCATAGGAAACAATCTTTTAATTTCCTCATCATTTGGTTGTGCACCATACTCGCAAATTTCAAAGGCTTCTGCATGCTGCGCCTGGGTTGCCTTTTCTTTGCCATACCACTTCTCAAGTGATGCTCTTATTTTAGGCGTAATGGGTTCTGCCGTTTTTTGAGAAAGCCATTTAATACGTTCATTTTTATCTTTCGGCACCTCGTCTAAATAATGCGCTATCCAGGGCAGCCATTCATACATCTGCGATACATGAGCATCAAGCCCTGAAATCTTTTTATCATAAACACCGGTAATGTCTACAGCAATATCAGGACTAAAAGGATTTGGCTTCTGAAAATGATCCTTATAATACAAAAAAACAGGGTTCTTTTTTAGTGCAGGAACTTCAGGAGCAATATTGGGTACAGCAACCATATAGGCCGCATCCTGCACCAGTACCCCTGTGTAGCGGTGATCAGGGTGGTAATCATTTGGCCGGGGCGCAATAACAATGTCGGCATTCCATTCGCGGATTTTTTTTATAATCTCAAGCCTAACATCGAGCGTTGGCATCAGGAGACCATCGTGGCTGTTGAGTACATCATAGGTTACACCCAAACGTTTCCCCGATTCCTGTGCTTCTGCAAATCTGCGTTTGGCAAGAGCAACTCCCTTCATTGTTTGATGACCTGCATCTCCATTGGTTACAGAAACGAATTTTACCGCATAACCCATTTGCGCAAAAAGAGCCGCAGTACCGCCGCCATCTTCATCGCAATCATCAGGATGTGCACCGATCATAATGATGCGGATCTTACCATTATCATTTTGTGCATTAACAGTTGTTATGTTACTAAATGTAAAAATTAAAACAAATACAATATGGCTGCGCATCGGTTTCATAATGAAAAGTTTATTCCTGTGAAGATAATATTTATAGCGATGAAATAATTTCCACTTTTGTATAAATCCATCTAGCCGGTTAATCCTTCTAAATAGCCCTACTCACACAAAAACTATTGCTGTAACTTTATAGTATGGGTACCGAAAAAAATAAACTCAGCGATATAGCTTTTACTCCGCAACAATTTGCCAACCTGCGCCAAACACCAATAAAACATAAGGCAGTTGGCATGCCTGCAATACTATCGTCTTTTAAGCAAATGCTGGAATATATGCGTGTAAGCGATGCGGTTAAAGCCTCACTGGCATTAAATCAGAAGAAAGGTTTCGATTGCCCGGGCTGTGCATGGCCCGATCCTGATGATGAACGTTCATCATTTGGTGAATACTGCGAGAACGGTATAAAAGCGATTGCAGAAGAAGCCCAAAAGAAAACAATTAATGCAGATTTTTTTACTAAACACAGTGTGGAAGAATTGGGTTTATGGACAGATTTTGAACTCGGCAAAAGTGGCCGCTTAACTCAACCAATGTTACTTCAGGAAAATGCAGCGCATTACGAACCAATCAGCTGGGATGCTGCGTTTAATTTAATAGCAGATGAAATAAATACTTTATCCAATCCAGACGAAGGCGTATTTTATACTTCGGGCAGAACAAGTAATGAAACTGCATTTCTCTATCAATTATTTGTGCGGATGACAGGCACAAACAATTTACCCGATTGCTCCAATATGTGCCACGAAAGCAGCGGCAAAGGTTTGAGTGACACTATTGGCGTTGGTAAAGGCACAGTAACATTAGATGATATTCATAACGCAGAACTTATTATCATTATGGGGCAAAACCCAGGCACCAACCATCCACGCATGATGAGTGCTTTAGAGAAATGTAAAATGAATGGTGGGAAAATTATCGCCGTAAACCCTTTGCCAGAAACGGGTTTAATGTATTTCATCGATCCAAAAAGTGTTGGTAAAATTTTATCAGGCGGTACACAACTCGCCAATCTTTTTTTGCAGGTGCGCATTAATGCAGATGTTCCGTTGTTAAAAGCAATCATGTTGCTATTGCTTGAGGACGAACAAAAAAATCCCGGTAAAATATTCGATCAGCAATTTATTACTGAACACACTTCGGGCTATAATAATTTTATTGCAAGTCTTCAGCAAAATTCTTTTGATATATGCGTAAGCATGAGCGGCGTTGAAGAAAATTTAATACGCGAAGCCGCACAACTTATTATAGAAAATAAAAAGATCATTATTTGCTGGGCTATGGGTTTAACACAACATATAAATGCTGTTGATAACATAAAAGAAATTGTAAACCTGCTGTTGCTAAAAGGGAGCATCGGTATACCCGGCGCGGGTGTTTGCCCTGTTCGCGGCCACAGCAATGTACAGGGCGACAGAACAATGGGTATTTGGGAAAAAATGCCTGATACTTTTATGCAAAAATTGAAAACGATTTTTGAATTTGAACCACCAGAAAAACACGGATACGATGTTGTGAGATCAATAAAAGCCATGCACGAAAACAAAGTGAAATTGTTTTTTGCTATGGGCGGCAATTTCCTCAGTGCCACGCCGGATACAGGATATACGGCAGAAGCATTACGCAAAACAAATCTTACGGTGCATGTTTCCACCAAGTTAAACCGCAGTCATTTGGTGCATGGAAAACGTGCATTGATTCTACCCTGCCTTGGAAGAACAGATAAAGATCTTCAACAAAATACCGAGCAGTTTGTAAGTTGCGAAAATTCAATGAGCGTGGTACAAATGAGTAAAGGTGTGCTAAGTCCGCCATCTAAAAATTTATTGAGTGAAGTTGCCATCGTTTGCCAGCTTGCCAAAGCAACATTTGGCAACCGCTTCAAAGTTGACTGGCAGGCACTGCAAAACAATTACGATCTTATACGCGACCTGATAGAAAAAACAATTGACGGCTTTGACAATTATAACCAGCGAGTACGCAAGCCTGCCGGTTTTTACTTACCCAATGCCGCCAAGGAAAAATCTTTTAATACAGCAACAGGCAAAGCAAATTTCAGTGTGTTGCCAATGCCCGATCTGCAGTTAAAACATGGCGAATTTATCATGATGACCATCCGCAGCCACGATCAGTTCAATACCACTATTTACGGTATGAACGACCGTTACCGTGGCATACACAACGAACGTCGTGTTGTGATGATCAATGAACAAGATATGCAGCAGGCCGGCTTTGTAAAACATGAAGTGGTAGATATTACCAGTTCATTCAACGGCGAACTGCGTAGCGCCAAAAATTTTGTTGTTGTACCCATGGCCATTGCCCGCAATTGCTTAGCCACTTATTTCCCCGAGGCAAACACTTTGGTACACATTAATGCAGTGGCGCACTCCAGTAATACGCCTGCTTCAAAATCTGTTATTGTTAGGTTGCATAAACATGTGGATTGATTTTTTTGGGTCCGACAGTAATTCATCGATTGGGCTTTACTTCCGCCTGAGGCGGAAGTAAAGCTTCATAGCAGCAATGCTGTTTGGCTAACAAAATAAATACATTCTTAATCCCGTCTTGCTCATTTTATACCAAGATCTTTAAGCAAACGAACCGCTGCATTATGCCCGGCACAACCAATAACAGAGCCGGCAGGGTGTGTGCCAGCACTCGCCGAATACACGCCCTGCACAGGTGTGTTATATGGCAGGCGGTCAGTAAATCCAAAGGTGTTATCTACGTGATGGATATGCCCGTTGGTTATTCCAAAATGACTTTCAATTTTCTTTGGATGCAGCGGAAATGTGTCCACAACAAGATCACTAGTACCGGGCGCAAAACGATCGCAAATGGAAAGCAGTTGTTTTACATAACCGGCTTCTTCGGCTTCCCATGTTGTACCCTTTAGTTCATAGGGAACCCATTGCACAAACAAAGCTGAATTATGATGCCCTTCTGCATCCCTTAGAGATGGATCAACCGTTGTGTGGATGTACCATTCTATTGTGGGGAAAGGAATCAGTTTACCTTCCTGTACAGCATTGAAACCATCCTTCAAACTTTGCATTACATCCTGCTCGTCGGGCAGAAGATGAATAGTGGTACCGTATTGGCCGCGGTCTTCCGGAAGACAGGTAAATTTAGGAAGCCCCTTTAATGCCAGGTTTACTTTAAATGTAGAGCCGGGGCGTTTATAATTTTCAATTCTTTCGTTATAGGATGCAGGCAAATGATCCGTTCCAATCAGTCCCTGCAGCCGGAAAGGATCAGCATTTACTACCACTGCCTTTGCATGTAGTTGCGATCCGTCGGTTAGGGTAACGCCTGTGCTAATACCGTCCTGAACATCAATGGAACCAACTTTTTGGCCGGTAATAATCTCCGCGCCGGCCTTACTTGCAGCATCGGCAAGTGTTTTGGTGATGGTACCCATACCTCCTTTTACCACCATCCAGGTGCCATCGCTTCCGGGGAGGCGGCACATATTATGCACAAGGAAATTCATACCTGAGCCGGGCGTTTCCCAACTTCCAAAAAGACCTGAAAAGCCATCTGTTACTGCATACATCGCCTTAACCAGGTCGCTCTTAAAGCCAAAACGGTTAATATATTCACCAACAGGTTTCCTGCACAGATCTGTAAATATCTTTCTAAGCTCGGGGCGAACATAACGTTCGGCTGTTTCCTCAATGCTGTAAGGTTCCTCCAGCCAGGTGGGTGCAATGTCGTCCCTTATCTTTTCAATTTCTTCTGTAAGTGCTTTGTTGGCGAGCCAGTCGGCTTCAGAAAAGAAAGAAATAAACTGGTTGCGCATAGCCTCGCGGTTAGATCCAAACAAAAGATATCCTTTGCCGGTTGTGGGCAGAAAATAATGCGGATCGCGGCGAAGCAAAGGCAATTCAATGCCAAGGGTTTTGATTAGTTCAGGCGGCATTACGCCAAGCAGGTAGGCGCCGGTACTGGTGCCGAGGTTTGGTACTTTTGTAAATGGAAATTCTGTTTTTGCTGCGCCACCCACCATATCTTTCTCCTCAACTACTACCACTTTTAAGCCCGCACGGGCAAGCAATATTGCTGATACCAATCCATTATGCCCTGCTCCCACAATAATTACATCCGCTGCTTTCTTCATAAATTGTTTATTCGGCTGATTCAATATTTTCAAAACTATGCTTGTCACCGAAGCTAACAAAAAAATTATGAGAATATTTAATCGGCTTAATGATGTATATTAGAAGTAGGGTGCCGCAGGGAAAGATAGAAACAGCAGTTTTTGTGCTTTACCATTTTATTACCCAAATTAACGCGTTATGTTATTCTTGCCGCCTGAACAGTTTGTACAAATAATGAAACTGTTTGCGCAATGGCGAACAGTGAACAAAACCCTGAAGCGTGCAACGCAAACGGGTTGTATAGTAGTAGTGCAGCCTGGTTAATAAAAAAACACTTCGCATTTTTATCTGGCGGAAAGTATAACTGAGCGAATCATTTTTTTTAGCCGGCTTGAGGATTGCTATTCAGCTTTGGTTGTGTCACTCACTTGTACGTTCTGAACTTTATGGAGCATTGTGCATGCCGGATACTTATATTTTCATAGTGAAGATTGAGGAGGAAGAAAAAAGTTAACAATATGCTGCATCCGTGTAAACTTGCTGCGTAGAAGTGCTATTATCTTCAATTCCTGACGCCCTGCCGAACAGCTGGAATAACCGTTACTAAATTATTTTAGATCGAGTCTACCGGCCGGCGGCGGACGGTGAGCGGCGGACAAGGCGTACAAGTGTGCGACGCAACAAAAGATGAACAAGGAAAAAATGATGGGCCAATAAAATTCTTCCCTTCATTTATGTGCCTTTATTCTTTTTACAGATTTTGGCAGCAATTATATCTTTCAATATTTTCACCGCACTATACAAAATAATATGAAAAAATCATTTTTTGTGCTGCTGACGGTACTTCAGCTATTTACGCTTTCTGCCCAAACACTGCAGTCGCCTGAACAATTTTTAGGCTACAAACCAGGTACTCATTTTACGCCTCATTTTAAAATACTGGCATATTTCAATGCTGTAGCCCGGGCCAAACCCGACATGGTGAAACTGCAAAAATACGGGGAGACCAATGAAGGCCGCGACCTGGTTGTAACCTATATTGCGTCGCCAGAAAACCTGAAAAATTTAGATGCCATACGCCTCAACAACCAACGTTTGGCAGGTGTAACAAAAGACGGAATGGCGCCTAACACAGACGGTGCCCCTGCAATAATATGGCTCAGTTACAATGTACATGGCAACGAACCTGCGTCTTCCGAAGCGGCAATGATGACGCTGTTTGCATTGGTGGATCCGGCCAATGCGCAAACTAAAGATTGGCTGAAAAATACCGTTGTTATTATTGATCCATGCATAAACCCAGACGGACGCGACCGTTATGTAAACTGGTACAATAATGCCGTAGGTGCCAACTATAATGTTGACCCAAAGTCAAGAGAACACGACGAGCCCTGGCCACGCGGCAGAACCAATCACTATAATTTTGACCTTAACCGCGATTGGGCCTGGCAAACACAAAAGGAAACAAAGCAGCGAATAAAATTATACAACGCCTGGTTACCGCAGGTGCATGTAGATTATCACGAACAGGGTTATAACGAGCCTTATTATTTTGCACCCGCAGCAGAACCATACCATGAAGTAATTACACAATGGCAGCGCGATTTTCAAACGCAGATTGGCAGAAACAATGCTAAGTATTTTGATGCAAATGGCTGGCTTTATTTTACAAAAGAAAGGTTCGATTTATTATATCCTTCTTATGGAGATACTTACCCCACTTACAGCGGCGCCATTGGTATGACGTACGAGCAGGGTGGTATAAGTGCAGGTCTCGGCGTTCTAAAAAATGACGGCGATACGATTACCCTGGTGGACAGGGTAATGCATCACTATACCACAGGTATTGCCACCATTGAAATAGCTTCGAAAAATGCTGCAAAGCTGGTTACTGAGTATAAGAAATATTTCGACGATACAAGAAATGCCGTTGGTTCAGATTATAAAACATACGTATTAACAGCAAGAGATGCCAACCAGCTGCAGGGTGTAGCTAACCTGCTCGAGGCAAACGGTATTGAATATGGAACCACGGCCTCCGCCAACTTTAAAGGCTTCAACTATTTTACCGGTAAAGACGAAACCTATAAAGACGAAGGCTATCAGCTGGCCATTTCGGCTTACCAGCCCAAAAGCAGACTGGTAAAGGTTTTGTTTGAACCAAAAAGTTTTTTAAGCGATTCCGCCACTTACGATATTACCGCCTGGAGTATTCCCTATACTTATGGCGTAAAAGCTTATGGCGTAAAAGAAAAATTAGATATGGGGCCATTTAAGTTACAACCAGCAGTAGTTGATGTTCAGTCAAATTACGGCTTGCTGGTACCTTACAAATCGCTGGATGCGGCCAAACTGCTTTGCCGGCTTTTGCAGCAAAACGTAAAAGTGCGGTTCTGCGAAAAGCCCTTTACCTACAATAACAAAAATTACGATCGCGGAACGTTAATCATCTTAAAAGGCAACAACGTTTTTAACTGGAGAGAGCTAACCAATGCAGCCTGCAAACAGTTTAACCTGCAGGCCGACGAAGTAGAAAGCGGGTTTGTAGATAAGGGGGCAGATTTTGGTTCGCCCGATACAAAATTTATTGCCTCGCCAAAAGTGGCTGTACTCACTGGCCGGGAAGTTTCTGCTTCTGCCGCTGGTGAAGTCTGGAATTTTTTCGATCAAACCCTGCATTATCCCATTACGCAGATCAACGCCGATAATATCCGAAGCCTTAGCGATGTTGATGTGCTTATCATACCCGATGGCTATTACCAATCGCTCAACGATAAACCAACTGTTGAAATGCTGAAAGCTTTTCTGAAAAAAGGTGGTAAAATAATTGCCATGGAAAACGGCGCCGCAAAAATTGCCGAGATGGATATGGGCTTTACCCTAAAGAAAACAGATGATGATGCCGATAAAACTAAAACCGACAGTGCAGATTATTCCAGACTAAAAAAATACGGAGACAGGGAACGCGATTATTTACCAAACAGCATACCGGGCGCCATCTTTAGGGTAGAGCTTGATAATACCCACCCGCTTGCTTTTGGATACCCAGGCTTTTACTACACACTTAAACAGGACGGCACTCTTTACGAGTTTTTAAAAGATGGCTGGAACGTTGGCGTACTTAAACAATCCAATTACATAAGCGGTTTTGTGGGCAGCAAACTAAAGCCACAAATTAAAGACGGTCTGCTTTTCGGCACCACAGAATATGGCCGCGGCAACATTGTGATACTCGCAGATGATGTACTTTTTCGCATGTTTTGGGAGAACGGTAAACTGCTGTTTAACAATGCCGTTTTCCTCGTAGGACAACAATAAATTTTTTGGGCCCGGCTTTGGGAATTTCAGGCATCGTTCCTTGCGTCGCACACTTGTACCTAGTATCAATACGGAGCAAGTTGCGGGCCCTAAGTTTTGAGCTAAGAGCGAGCTATCAAAGCTGAAAGTTTGCGGCTAATTGCTCATAGCTGTGCTTGAGTACAAGTGTGCGACGCAACGAAAGCTCAATACGTTTTTGTTGCCCGGCCCAAAAAAAAATCTCTTAAAAAAATTGCGTGCGATATTAGGAGAGCTTTTCCAAAGCCTGTTCCAGTTGCTGGAACATGGGTTCAATTTCTTCTGTACGGCAGGTACCCACACTTAAGCGGTACCAGGGTGAGTGATCGCTGGCGCCAAAAGCATAAAACGGTACTACCGCCAGTTTTGCCTGGTCGAGTATATAATTGGTTACATCGTTTTGGGTGGCCAGTACTGTATCGCCATTTTTTTTGCCGGTGAGGTCTAATTTAATGGTTAGGTAAATGGCGGCCTGCGGGGCAACGGCATCTACAGCATACCCTTTTTGCTTAAGCACCATAAGTCCGTCGTATATTTTTACGAGGCGGTATTCCAGTGCAGCTTTAAAGTTTTTGAGGAAGGCATTAATGGCATCAGTTTGTAGTAGATATTCGGCCACTGCTTTTTGTTCGGCCATGGGCGCCCATGCACCAATATGGCTGAGGAGTGCTTTCATTTTTGCAATAATGGTTGCGGGCCCCAGTGCCCAACCTACGCGTACGCCGGTTGCTGCAAATGCTTTTGAAATACCATCTATAAAAATGGTGTACTGCCTTATTTGCGGCCGCAGGGTTACGGGGTTGTGGTGTTCGGTTGTACCATAGCTAAGGGTATGGTACATTTGATCGAACATGAGGTACACTTTCTTTTCACCTTCGGGGCGGCTGGCGTTTTCGGCAAGTATAATATCGCAGATCTTTTCCAGCTCTTCCTTCTGTAAGGTAGTGCCGGTGGGGTTTTGCGGAGTACAAAGGCAAATGAGTACTGCATCTTTTATATTGGCAGCAATATCTGCTGCCAGCGGCATAAAATTATTTTCGGGCTGTGTATCTATTACGCAATGCTGCGCATTATTAATGGTGGCATAATGGTTATTGTTCCAGGATGGAACTGCATAGATTACCTTA
This sequence comes from Chitinophagales bacterium, assembly GCA_038203525.1. Classification (GTDB taxonomy): domain Bacteria; phylum Bacteroidota; class Bacteroidia; order Chitinophagales; family Chitinophagaceae; genus Limnovirga. Next base: position 63,053 of record JBBRDW010000003.1, read on the forward strand.
TCGCCTTCATCAACAAGTGCTTTAAAAAGGGTGTAAATGAGCGGTCTGCCGCCGGAGGCTATGAGTATTTCGGAAATTTCATATTCTAAACCTTCCCAATTTTTTATGAAGCCGGCTACTGCTTTACGCAGCTCCCACACACCATCTGCCGGCGGGTAATTGGTATGCTTTTGCTGGTATGCCTGTACAATAAGCGCTTCCAGTTCCAGTGGTATTGGGAAAACCGAAGGCGCAAAATCGCCAATGGTGAAGTTGTAAATTTTTTCACCTTTTCGTATACGCTCATTTATTTCGTTTCCCAGCCTTACTATTTCGGAACCTTTTAATTTTTCGGCCAGTTTACTCAGTTTTTCCATCAGATTAAAATTAAAGCGCTGCAAAAATAAGTTTTGCAGATGATAACGGTAAAATAAATGAACCATAGGCATAATATGTGAAAAATCACATTGAAAGATGTGAAAAATCACACCGGTTTATGTGAAAAATCACATCGGTTTATGTGAAAAATCACATTTTTTATTTGAAATAGCTACCGTTCCTTTGCTGTACAATAATGGTAAATATCTACCGCCCCTTTTTTCACCTTAAACTTTTTTGATTGCTAACAGCGCAAGAAGCAAACCCTCTGGCCTGTGCCCCTGCCCTTAAAAATTTTTTCAGTTATTTTTTATTTGTAAGAGGAACCGCCTTTTTTAAATTTTATACATGCCGGAATTAATACGTTGGCGGAGGTGCCACCTGAATATTATTAGTCAATTCAAAATACATTTTTATGGATTTGATTCAGTTGATCAGCCCAAGTAACACCCTGATGCCGTTTTTATCTATCATTATCTTTATATTTTTATGGAAATACATTCAAAAGCATGACCGTTACCTTCTGCAATATGTTGTTTTCTCTTTCATTTTGTTTGGAGTAAGCAATATTATTAACTTTTACAATGAAAGCAAATTCCCCCTATACAATATTTACAGCCTGGTTGAAGTTAGTTTTGTGTCCCACTATATTTTACAACTCATATTTAAGAAATCTTTTACCTGGTTATATTTTATGCTAACGGGATTGTATTTTATTTTTTGGGTTTGCAATACAATTTTCTTTGAACCAATGTCTGTATTCAATAAAAACTCGGCAGTATTGGCTAACATCATCATAATCTGCCTTTGTATGTACTATCTCTTAATTCTTTCTGCACGTGAAGAGATATTGTATTTTCAAAAATTCACCGCCTTTTGGATTGTAAGCGGGTTTCTTGTTTGCGCTTCCGCAAACCTGCTTGTTTTCATTTCCGATGCTTACGTAAACCTGGACGCCCGGGTAAACGAAAGCCGCACAAGTGAAGTATGGCTTGTTAGCTCGATCGCAATAATTGTGAAATATGTATTTATGTGGGCCGGCCTGCTATGTTACAAACGTAACAGTAAAACGCCTATTACAATAAAAAGTGTATTATTAATCTAATGAGTTGTATAAATCTTCTGAGCTTATTAAGCAGATTGAAAAATTAATAAAGAAAAGCCTCTCCATTAATTCAAAAGCACATAGGCAAATATTTTTTATAAGCCCGGCCCTGATAGCGATGTAATGCTTCTGTTGACTTGCACCCATGCACTGCATCAACTATCTAAAGCAGAATGCAAAAATTTCAAAAGAGATTCGATTTTAACAGTTATCACAATAGCTGGCAATCTAAAAGGGTGTTCATATCCCATTTGTCAGGTATGGTGTTTCTGGATTATTTAGTTATTTCTGTAAATTGTTTAATACTTATTGTACGAACCATATAAACCACTTTTTGAGGGGTAGTGTTTTAATATTTATATTGTGGCATAATCTCTTTAAGCCTTAAAACAAGACAATTATGAAAACTAACTGGAATGAAGTAAAAAAGCAGATAGACGCTTTTAGAAGTTATGTTAAAAAAATGAGCCCTGCGGCCGCATCAACTGCGGTTCACAGCGTATTAATTACCAAAGAAGAAATCGAAAAACTGCTGAACCAAAAAAATGACGGTTCGCTGCTCGATGGAATAAGAGTATATTTTGGTGGCGAGGAAACAGACGGGCATTTGGTACCGAACCTTCATACCATCGCTGTTGAAAAAGATGCATCAGGAAATTATACCGATTACAAAATAGGAAATCAAATACCCCAAAGCGATACAGCAGCTTTTGCCACGTCAATGCCCTTAACGGCTATATTGGTACCTTGCCCGCCGCAATGTGGAACAAAGAACTTTTTGAATTCCTAGAAAATAATTCATTATGTCTGTGTTTAGCTGGATAATGGGATTGAGCGATACTTATATGCCTTTGATCGCATTGATAATATATCTGGTATTTAAAAAGGATATCCCAGGTTATGAAAGGTCTCTCTTTATCTACATTGTTGTGAGTCTTTTAATATTTGCATCAACGAATATTCTGGCGTATCAAAAAGCATACAATCTTTTTCTCTATCATTTTTTTACCCTATTTGAGTTTGCCTTGGTTACCTGGTATATACTTGTAGTTCTTATGAGGAAAAAAAGGAATCCGGTTTATTATTTCGCTGCAGTTTATTTTCTGTATTGGGTAATAAATATTTTGTTTTGGGAACCACTTACCGTTTTTAACAGCAATTCCTCCTGTATCGCCAATTTAACTATTTTATTTTTTTCAATGTATTATTTAATTCAGCTTTCAAAAGGCGATGAGATTCTTAATTTTCAAAAACTACCCTCGTTCTGGATTGTAAGCGGATTTCTTATTTCCAGCGCAATTAGCGTAATGGGCGTAATCGTTTATAAATATTACCAATTCAATCTAAGTTTAGAAGAAATGGATACCGGCCTTAAAATATGGCTGCTAACCGTTGCAGGAAATATTATTAAATTTATTCTGATTATATTTGGTTTACTATGCTACAAACGCAGGCGCAGCAATTCAACATCCCGCTATTTGTTTCCATAGGGTGTGCCATAATAATTTTTTTTGTATTCTTCTTTTACCTGCTTATCATACAGGCCAACCGGCGGCGTATCATTCACCAGAAAGAGATAGCAGAGCTTAAAGTCCGTTACGATAAAACAATTCTTCAATCTCAGCTGGAGATACAGGAACAAACCTTTAGAAATATAAGTCAGGATATACATGATAACATTGGCCAGGTTTTAAGCCTTGCCAAGCTAAACCTTAATACTATTCCAGAAAATGAGTCCTCAAATAAAATTGCATTAACAGAAGAATTACTTGGCAAAGCAATTAATGATCTTAGAGACATCAGTAAAAGCCTTCATCCTGAAAAAATCATTGACATTGGGTTGATCAATGCAATAAGCCAGGAACTGCTTCTTGTTCAAAAAGTTGCAAAAATTAAAACAGAATTGATCTGTTTAAATGGGGAAATAAACTTGGGCAGCGAAAAAACAATTATCGTTTTCAGGATGATGCAGGAAATACTTCAGAATATTTTGAAACACGCAAATGCCTTTAACGTAACTGTTGAAATTGGAAAGCTTGAAAACAAAACCCTGATCACCGTAAAAGATGATGGAAAGGGTTTTATTGTTGATGCACTTAAAAGTACAGAAACTGGAATAGGATTAAAAAGTATAAAACAAAGATGCGACCTTGTTAATGCCTCTTTTAAAATTCACTCAACGCCGGGGAAGGGTACATCTGTTCAATTAACTATTTTAAACTCATAAATAACATATGATAAAAGTAGCGCTTGTAGATGATCACGCCCTGCTGAGAAGTGGCCTGGCTGCCGTGGTTAAAAGTTTTGGTGAATGCAAAATTATTTTTGAAGCAGACAACGGCCGCCACTTTATTGAATTACTAAAATCAAACCCAAAACCAGACATTGTTCTGCTAGATATTAACATGCCCGAAATGGATGGCTTTGCTACAGCGCAGTGGCTAAAAAATAACGAGCCCGATATTAAGGTACTAGTACTTACAATGGCTGATGACGACACCGCTATTATCAAAATGCTGCAGTACAATGCCAAAGGCTACATTTTAAAAGATTGCAAGCCCCATTTACTCAACCATGCACTTAATGAAGTTTATCAAAAAGGGTTTTACTTTAACGATCTCGTAAGCGGCAAACTCGCAAACGCCATAAGTAAAAAATTTGAAGAAATAAAACATCCAGTCATTACCCTTACAGATAAAGAAACAGAATTTCTTAAATGGTGCGCAACAGAAAAGCCGTACAAAGAAATTGCAGATGCAATGGATTTAAGCACAAGAGCGGTAGAAGCGTTGCGAAGTAACCTGTTTGAAAAATTAGAAACAACCTCAAGGGTTGGCCTTGTAATGTACTCCATAAGAAACGCGATCATAAAAGTGTAAACCCCAAATATTAGAAAGCTTTTGCAGCACAATTGTTTAAGCCTGCCCGTTTATTGGTAGCAGCATAATCTGGTAGCTGATATTTTTGTGAGCCAAACTGCATTGCTGCCATTAAACACCCGTTGCGTCGCACTCTTGTACTTTTATTACAATATTCAGCAACTGTAAGCATACAGGCTAAACTATAAACCGCGCATTAAAAGCCGAAGAAAAATCATCAGCACAAGCGTGCGACGCAACCAAGGCTTAATGCTTATTCCATTGCCCGGCCAATAATTATAATTACTATTTAACCTTGTACAATATAATCTGAAGCATGGTTTCTTCGTTAATAAAGCAGACAGATTTATAAACCGATAAATCTTTAAATTTACCGGATGGCAGCGAGCTTAATAAGAAAGTTTACAAAATGGTTTTTTATCGCTCTTAATATTTTTGGCTGTATCGTGTTTTTACTGTCCTGCCTTTCTCCAATCTTTAGCCCGGTAGAATGGACACTCTCCGGTTTCTTGGCATTGGCGCTTCCATATCTTGCCATAACGCTCATTTTTTCAGTAATCTTTTGGCTGGTAGTAAAACCATTAATGGCATTGGTGCCATTAATAACACTCGTAATTGGCTTTAAACAGTTAAGCGTTGCCTTTGCCTGGCACCCGGGCAACAGTTTCAATAAAGAACGAAGCACTGATTCTTCGCTGCGCATAATTACATGGAATGTTCGTGGAATGTATGGCATTAGTAATAGCAGTTATACACAAAAGAGGAACCGGGAAGAGATTGCAGCCTCCATCAATAAGCTGGATGCGGATATTGTTTGTCTGCAGGAGTTTAATAACTCCACCGCAAATCCTAACGAGGGCAAAAATAATATCGGCCTGTTCACTGGTAAATATCCGTTCTATTTTTTTTCACGCGATTACAACAATCAAAACCATTTATATTACGGTGGAACTATTTTGTTTTCGCGTTACCCCATCGTTGACACAGGCAAAATAAAATTTCCCGGATATTATGCCGAAAGCCTTATTTATGCCGATATATTAAAAGGTAAAGACACCGTGAGAGTCTTTACAACCCATCTGCAATCATTCCAGTTTTCGCCCGATGATTATGCACAGATTGAAAAATTAACAGAGCCGGATTCGGCTGCGCTGGCTGCCTCGGAAACTATTTACTCTAAAATGCAGCTTGCTTTTACCCGGCGTGCGGTGCAGGCAAACATCATTAAGAAAACTACAGAACTAAGCCCTTACCCATCCATCGTTTGCGGCGACTTTAACGATGTACCAAACTCTTACACTTATTTTCACATCAGGGGTAATCGGCAGGATGCATTTCTGGCTACATCATTTGGCATTGGCAGAAGTTACAATGCAATAGCCCCCACACTACGTATCGATTATATTTTGCCCGACGAAAATTTTAAAATAAATCAGTTCGACCTGGTAGATGAGGGCCTAAGCGATCATCATATGCTTGTTAGCGATCTAAGTTTAAAAAAATAAAATATCTTCGTGCATCATGATACCTGTTTATCTATATCGCTGTTGTTACTATTGCTGTTGAGCACAGCTTTTTATTGGTTCCAATTATACAATACAACAGTCAATTATTCCAAATATATGTCTCAGCTAAAAATTTATAATTCCCTCAACCGTACTAAAGAAATATTCGAATCAATAACACCTGCGCATGTAGGCATGTACGTGTGCGGGCCCACAGTTAGTGGCGAAAGCCACCTGGGGCATGCCCGCCCGTTTATTACATTCGATATAGTATTCAGGTACTTGCAGTATCTCGGCTACAAAGTGCGCTATGTGCGCAATATTACCGATGCCGGCCATTTTGAAGAAGAAGGACGCGAAGCTGAAGATAAGATCAGTAAAAAAGCCCTATTGGAAAAGCTGGAGCCTATGGAGCTGGTTCAAAAATACACCAATCTCTACCACTGGGCCATGCATGCTTTCAACAACCTGGACCCAAGTATCGAGCCCACTGCCACAGGCCATATAGTTGAGCAGATTGTAATGATAGAAAAAATAATAGCCGATGGCTATGGCTATGAAGCCAATGGTTCTGTTTATTTTGACGTTGAAAAATACAATGAAGATTTTTCAAAAAAAGGTGCTCCTTATGGCATTCTAAGCGGACGTATTTTGGACGATCATTTAGAAGCAACCCGTGACTTGGACAATCAGGAAGAAAAACGCAATTCGCAGGATTTTGCCCTCTGGAAAAAGGCCCCTCCGGAACATATCATGCGCTGGCAGAGTCCATGGGGCGAAGGCTTTCCTGGCTGGCATATTGAGTGTTCGGCCATGGCTACCAAATACCTTGGCGCACAGTTCGATATTCATGGCGGCGGTATGGATCTTAAGTTTCCACACCATGAGTGCGAAATAGCACAAAGCGAAGTTTGCAACCATAAAATGCCCGCCCGTTACTGGATGCACAACAACATGATCACTATCAACGGCAAAAAGATGGGCAAGAGCTATAATAACGTGATTAAGTTAACGGAGATGTTCAGTGGCACACATCCTGCACTTGAGCAGGCTTACCATCCAATGGTCATCCGCTTTTTTCTGCTGCAGACGCATTACCGCTCCACACTCGATTTTGGTAATGAAGCACTAAAAGCATCTGAGAAAGGATTGAAGCGTTTATGGGAAGCTTATGAAACTCTGCAGAAATTGCAAATCAATGGTAACTTTGCACAAGACCCACCCCTGGAAACAAAATGTATCAGGCTTATCGAAGAGTTTGATGAGTTTATGAACGATGATTTCAATACTGCAAAAGTACTTGCCAATATGTTTGAACTGGTGCCCGTTATCAATGGCATCAGAGACAAACATATTGCCGCCGATGCCTTAAGTTCAGCCACACTTCAATTTCTCAAAGAAAAATTGAAAGCGTATCTGGAAACTATCTTCGGGCTACAGAATGTAAAGGATCAAAGCAATGGGAAAATAGACGGAGTTATCAACCTGTTGATGGATATTCGAAAAGACGCCAAGCTGCGCAAAGACTATGTAACCAGCGATAAGATTCGCACCGAACTTATTGCCCTCGGGGTGCAGCTAAAAGATGAAAAAGATGGTAGTATGAGTTATACACTCGCTTAGTTTATGAAAGTTGCTTTTTTAGCTTTGTGGCAGGTACGCTATTTCTCCTTACTTCCGTCTCAGCCAGACTCTTATACTGTAAAAATACAAAAGCCCCCATGTTAGCGGGGGCTTTTATATTTTTTGAAAGTTCGGTTAATTAAACAACCCTTTTACCGTATCCATCAAACCACCACCCGAAGAAGATGAGCCGCCGCCGGTAAATTGTTTTAACAAGCCCTGCAGATCAATACCTGAAGTTTTACCACCTGCTAAATTACCCACGATACTTTGTAAATCAAAACTACTGTCATTGGGGTCATTTGTCTTATGAACAAACTGCTGCATAACTACAGGTATCAGGCTGGAAGCAATCCCAGCTGCAGCCGAACCGTCTATTCCAAAACGTCCCATAAGGCTTTGAATAAAGTTGCCCTGTATGCCCTGCGTTACGGTTGAACTACCCGCATTTCCGCTGTTGCTGAACATATTAACCAGGTCACCCATATTGCCACCTGCCAGTGCGCCTTTTAACCCGTCCACAATTGAATTGGAAGCCATCGATACAGCTTCCTCGTTATGTTCATTAGGTATCGCTGGATTGTCTATAATAGCGCTTCCCGCATGCTGCTTTACTAAGTCAAGAAGATTTTCAAACATGATATTTTAGTTTTAGATGTTGAAAGTAGCCTTTTTTCTTTGAATGCTTTTGTGGCCGGACTTTTTTGTTGCTGCGTTATAAATATTTAATCCAGACTCTGGTTGGCAGCGGCAGCCATTTTCAATAAACGGTCATATTGTTCAGGGCTAAGGTCATTATAGAAATAATAAACTGGATCTACGGGGTCCCCGTTTCTATGTACTTCGTAATGGCAGTGAGGCCCTGTGCTTTTCCCGGTGCTGCCAACATAACCAATTACTTCACCTCGGGTTATTTTATCGCCCACTCTTACTTTCATCCGCACCATATGCCCATACAGTGTTTCGTACCCATAGCCGTGGTTTATTACTACATGGTTACCAAAACCACCGGCATTAAAATCGGCTTCCTTTACAACCCCATCAGCGGTAGCATAAATGGGGGTACCCGTTGGCGCAGTAAAATCAAGCCCTGCATGAAATTTAGTAACCTTATAAACAGGGTCAATACGGTAGCCAAAACCTGATGCAATGCGGCTCAGGTCTTTATTGCTAACCGGCTGAATAGCCGGAATCGCCGCTAAAAGTTGTTCCTTATTTTTAACCATGCCTTCAATCGCACCGTACGATTTTACCTGGTAAGCAACCCTTAACGTAAGTTTATTCAATTGCCCGGTTAAACTTTTTACCAATTCGGTTTCACCCATGCTTTGCACTAGCTGCACTTCCTTACTTTTTTCCATTTCCTTCAACCTCGCACTGTCAGGTATAGGTTTCGATTCAAAAATGGATCGGTAAACATTATTGTCGCGGTTCTCAAGTTCCAGCATTTGTTTTTGAAGCTGTATCAAACGACTGGAAAGTAACGCATACTGCTGCTTCATATCGCTGTTTTCCTGCTGTAAAATTTTTTCTTTTGGCGAATCTATGTATCTAAAAGCGATCGCAACAATAAGAATAGCCATAGCAATACTTGCAGCAATAAACCCAAACATGCGCAGCAGTTTTACCCGAAAAGGCGTTTCATGCTTTTCATATCTAAGTGTATGGGTATTGTAGTAGTATTTTATTTTCCTCATTCGGCAAACGGAATTTTTATTATGGGCCCAGCCATTTTTTTTATGGCGGCTTCGTTGCGTCGCACTCTTGTACCCAGGTAATTTTTCTCAACAATGAACAGCCCAAACCATGAACTATCATCCATGAACAAACCCTCAAATCCTTACCTTTGCCGCCCTGTAAGCAGACAAAGATAAAGGCTTGCAGTCTAATATTTGTTATTCTAAATTTTCATGAAAGCCATGCTTACCAGTTCACAGATAAGGCAACAGTTTCTCTACTTTTTTAAATCTAAAGGGCATCATATTGTACCCTCTGCACCCATTGTTATAAAAAACGATCCCACGCTGCTTTTCACCAATGCAGGCATGAACCAGTTTAAAGATTATTTTCTTGGCAATAAAAAAGCTCCGTATATCCGTGTAGTTGATACACAAAAATGCCTGCGTGTAAGCGGCAAACACAACGATCTGGAAGAAGTGGGCGTTGATACCTATCACCATACAATGTTCGAAATGCTGGGCAACTGGAGTTTTGGAGATTACTTTAAAAAAGAAGCTATCGCCTGGAGTTGGGAACTGCTTACCCAAGTTTATAAATTAGATAAAGACCGTTTATATGTAACCATATTTGAAGGAGATGCAAAAGAAGGTTTACCAAGAGATGAAGAGGCATATAACGAATGGAAAAAAGTAATTGCAGCAGAACGCATATTGCCCGGTAATAAAAAAGATAATTTCTGGGAAATGGGCGATACCGGTCCCTGCGGCCCCTGTACAGAAATTCATGTGGATTGCAGAACAGACGAAGATAGAAAACTAGTTGAAGGAAAAACATTGGTAAACAACGATCATCCCCAAGTGATTGAAATTTGGAACAATGTATTTATACAATTCAACCGGTTAAAAGATGGCAGCCTTGAACCGCTACCAGCAAAACATGTTGATACAGGTATGGGCTTCGAACGTTTGGTGCGTGTTATCCAAAATAAAACATCCAATTACGATACAGATGTTTTTGCAGATACAATAGCCGCAACAGAAAATATAACAGGGAGAAAATACAATGCCTCGGCTGTTGACGCTCCCTCCGTTGGTGGGAGTTGGAGGGAGGCTGTAGCATTCCGCGTAATTGCAGATCATATCCGCGCCATCAGTTTTACTATTGCGGACGGACAGTTACCTTCAAATACAGGCGCAGGCTATGTTATACGCCGCATACTTCGCCGCGCCGTTCGTTATTATTATTCTTATCTTGATTATAAGCAACCACTTTTATTTCAGTTATTACCAGTTATTGCAAAACAATTTGAAGAAGTTTTTCCGGAGTTGATTCAGCAATTAGATTTTGTTGGTAAGGTGGTGAAGGAAGAAGAAGATGCATTTCTAAAAACTGTTGATAAAGGCCTGTTCATGTTGAATGAAGCGACAGCTGATATTTCTGGCGAAGCTGCATTTAAGTTATATGACACCTATGGATTTCCTTTCGATCTTACTCAATTAGTAGCACAAGAAAAAGGATTATCTGTGGATGAAGAAGGTTTCAAAGCAGAAATGCAGCAACAAAAAAACCGCAGCCGTGCAGCAGGCGTTATTGATGCACAGGACTGGATCGTACTTGAAGAAAGGCCCATAACCTTTGTTGGTTACGAAGACATCAATGTTACTACCAAAGTACTCAAATACCGCAGCGTAAAAGCAAAGGGGAAAGAGCAATATCAACTTGTATTGGAAACAACGCCTTTTTATGCTGAAAGCGGCGGACAGGTTGGCGATACAGGCACACTTTCTTTTGGTGATGAAACAATAACAGTTACCGATACCAGAAAAGAAAATGATCTGATCATTCACTTTACAGATCAACTGCCTGCTAATATTACCGCGCCGGTAAAGGCTGTAGTAAATACCGCCAAGCGGCTTGAAACTGCTGGTAACCACACTGCAACGCACTTAATGCATGCTGCTTTGCGTAGTGTTTTGGGTACGCATGTTCAGCAAAAAGGATCGTTGGTAAACAGCGAACACCTGCGTTTCGACTTTTCTCATTTCGCAAAAATGAGCGATGAAGAAATAAGGGCTGTTGAATTGATTGTGAACAATAAAATTCGCGAAAATATACCTGTTGAAATTGTTAGCATACCCAAAGAAGAAGCACTTAAAAAAGGTGCAATGGCTTTGTTTGGTGAAAAATATGGCGACACGGTAAGAGTGGTTACAATTGACCCTGCATTTTCAGTTGAGCTATGCGGCGGCACCCATGTTTTTTATACAGGTATGATTGGCAATTTTAAAATTTTAGCTGAATCTGCAACAGCAGCAGGGGTGCGCAGAATAGAGGCCATTACAGGTATTGCCGCCCAAAATTATTTTTACGATCAGCTGCACAGCATCAAAGAAATTGCTGCCATGCTTAAAACAAGCGATCCTGTGAAAGCTTTAAAGCAGCTGGTTGATGAAAGCAACGATCTGAAAAAGCGTATTGAAAGTTTTGAGGCGAAGCAGTTTGTTACCTTGAAAAATGACCTGCTGAATAAAGTACACCAGATAGGCGATGTAAGTTTTATTGGTGAAATTGTAGTAGTAAGCAATGCAGATGTCTTAAAGAAATTATGTTTCGATCTTAAAAATGAATTAACCAATTATGTAGTGGTACTTGCCGCAAACATAGATGGCAAAGCAAGTGTAGCCTTATTGCTTGACGACGCAGTTGTTGCTTCAAAAAATCTTGAGGCACCTAAAATTATTAAAGAACATGTTGCTCCATTAATAAAAGGTGGCGGCGGCGGTCAAAAAACACTGGCCACTGCAGGCGGGCAGGATGCAAGTAATTTAAAGCTGGTGATTGAAAAAGTAAAGTCACTTTTATAACAACAAGTGCCACACTTCGGTGTGTGGCACTTGTTGTTAATAAATTTTTACTTCCCGATAAATAGTTCTTCGAAATTATAAGTCAGAATGCAATTGCAGAATAATGATACTACCGTATAAGAGTGCGACGCAACCGGGCTTAATAGTAGCAATATAGCCAGGCACATAAAAGCCTTTTCATAATTTTATACTGCAAAATGAGTAAACAAAATATCTGCCTTTATAATGCTATGCCACAGAGGAAAAGCGTGGCATTAATATGCATAAAATTTCTCTATTTTTTATTTTGAAATAGTCTGGTAACTTTCTGTATAAAGAGTTTTCATATTAAGGCTTAATAATTTAATAGCTAATTCCTTATTGCATAAACTACCATTCCTAAACCCTGCATAATCTTTGAAAGAAGAGAACTCCCAATCTTCCATTTTGCCTGATAATCCTGCAACCCATGGGTTTTGATGTACATAATTAAAGCAATGAAAGGCATAGTTTCCTTGTTTGTTACCTAACTCCAAATCTTTACTTTTTGTGTTTTGTACAAAGAGGGAACCTGTACGTTTATTTTGTCTGTTAAAGCCATTGGTATATCCGCTAAGCACACTTTTTAGTGCCGCAGAAAATGACTGCATTTGTAATGCACCCGCTTTAACTTCAACAATACTTCTCTCGTTGGCACCAATTACAAAATGAAAATGATTGGGCATAAGGCAATAGGAAAGAATATCGCAAACTGGGAATAGCAGTTTACGCACTTTGGTGAGAAAGTAAATATAGTTGTTCCTGTTATTAAAAACGGGTTGGTTGTTGATGCCCCTGTTATAAATATGATAGATATTGCCGCAGGTAAGTTGCATACTACAAGCTACACAAAAAATAAGCAGCAGATAGTTTTATGGGTGTTGATTTAAAAAAAAGTGCCACGCATTTGAAGCGTGGCACTGCCGTTATTTGCTCAAATACATGCTCTTCTCTTTATATAATGTGCGGAAATATGGATCGCGTAAATCTTTAATAAAGCGTATCGCTTCTCCGGTACTCTTCATTTCGGGCCCAAGTTCTTTGTTTACGTTGGGAAACTTATTAAAGCTGAAAACAGGTTCTTTTATCGCAAAGCCCTGTAGTTTTTTCTCGTAGGTAAAGTCTTTTATTTTGGCAGCGCCCAGCATTACTTTGGTAGCAATATTGAGGTAAGGAATTTGGTATGCTTTTGCAATGAAAGGCGTGGTACGGCTGGCTCTTGGGTTGGCTTCTATCACATACACTTTGCCATCTTTAATGGCAAACTGAATATTGATAAGACCGCGTATATCCAGCGATCTTGCAATTTTTTCAGCATAATATTCCATTGTGGTAATAACGAGTGGCGTAAGATTAAATGCAGGCAGCACCGCATTACTGTCGCCACTGTGTATGCCCGCAGGTTCTATATGTTCCATTACGCCCATCACATGAAAATCATCTCCATCAAAAATGCCATCGATCTCTGCTTCCTGGCAACGGTCGAGAAAATGATCGATCAGTATTTTATTGTCGGGCAAATGTTTTATAAGGCTAATCACCGCTTTTTCCAGTTCATCATCATTTATAACGATGCGCATCCTTTGCCCGCCAAGTACATAACTTGGACGAACCAGTACGGGGAATCCCACTTTTTTGGCAACTTCAATAGCCTCATCTGCGTTGAAAGCCGTGCCATATTCAGGGTAAGGAATATCCAGTTGTTTTAGTAAGTCGCTAAAGCGGCCACGGTCTTCGGCAATATCCATACTGTCGAACGAAGTACCCACGATGCGTATGCCTTTTTCGTGTAAACGTTTTGCCAGTTTTAAAGCCGTTTGCCCGCCAAGCTGCACAATAACGCCATCGGGTTTTTCCAGCTCAATAATTTCCCAAAGATGCTCCCAGTAAACCGGTTCAAAATAAAGCTTGTCGGCCATATCAAAATCGGTGGAAACTGTTTCGGGGTTGCAGTTGATCATGATTGATTCATAACCACATTCTTTTATTGCCAGCAGGCCATGCACACAGCAGTAGTCAAACTCTATGCCCTGGCCAATTCTGTTGGGGCCACTGCCCAAAACAATAATTTTCTTTTTCTGCGATGGTATAGATTCGTTGGAGGAAATTGTCTGCTTCATTTCTTGAGAATTGCGCAAAAGTAAGGGTATGCGTTGTTTTTGAAAAGATTAATTATTAAGACAGGCGGTTGATATTTTAATAAGTTTTTTTTGAGCCCGGCTGTATTGCTACTATTGAGCTTTTCTTGCGTCGCACCCTTGTACTTACGAACGCTTTTCTACAATTACTTGCAACACTGTTCCCATTCCTGGGCTATTAAATACAAAAATGGGTGCTATATTGAGCGTCTGTGCCCCCACAATATTGTTTATAAGCCGGAATGTATTATTTGGTTTTAAATTTAAAAATGACCAGCCTGATGAAAATCAGCTTTTTGCCAAAGACACGTTGTTAGCTTTGCATTAAATTATTAATGATGCTGAGTACATTAGAAAAAAACGAAATAGAAGAAGTGTTAAAGAATCAGGTAATTGGCCGTATTGGGTGCCATAGCGATGGGGTTACCTATGTTGTACCAATAAGTTACGCATACGATGGCTGCTGCATTTACGGTCATACGTTTGAAGGAATGAAAATTAAGATGATGCGCCAAAACCCGGATGTTTGTTTTGAAGTAGATGTTATGGAAAATATGGCCAACTGGAAAAGTGTAATCTGCTGGGGCCATTTTGAAGAGATTACAGAAGAGGGCGAAAGAAAAGATGCTTTAAAAAAATTACTTGAGCGGGCGCTGCCAATTATTGCGAGCGAAACAGTTAAAATAACACCGCTCTGGCCTTTTTCAACAGATAATCTGGAACATATAAAAGGGATTATTTACCGTATAAAACTAAGTGAAAAAACGGGCCGGTACGAACATAACCGCGAGGCGGAGCATTATCCTCAATCCTGATGGGTAAACGATATAAGCCAGCCGGTCATGGGATGAAAATAGTTAAAGTGTACAAGAGTGCGACGCAACGGAAGTTTAATTAATGCACTATGGCCGGGCCCATAAAAAGCACTTCGCCTTTAGAAGATTTTAAATCTTTCGAAGCAGCTTTTTTCTAATGCTTCCCTGTGGTCTGGATGTGCAATATTGATAAGCGCTTTTGCACGCTGACGTAAATTTTTACCCCATAAATAAGCAACACCATATTCTGTAACTACATAGTGTACATGTGCTCTTGTAGTAACAACACCGGCACCGGCTTTTAAAATGGGTACAATGCGGGCTACACCTTTTGTGGTTCTTGACGGAATAGCAATAATTGGTTTGCCGCCTTCGCTTAATGCAGCGCCGCGCATAAAATCCATTTGACCGCCCACACCCGAGAATTGATACGTGCCGATCGAGTCGCTGCATACCTGACCTGTAATATCTATTTCTACTGCGCTGTTTATGGCGATCATTTTATTGTTGCGCCGAATAATATGCGGGTCGTTTACATAGTCGATATCGAGAAAGGCAAAGGCTGGATTGTCGTTAACGTAGTTGTATAATTTTTTTGAACCCAGCGCAAAAGAGGAGACTGTTTTATTTGGATGTATTTTTTTATACTTATTGTTTATGATATCTTTTTCTACGAGATCGATAATGCCGTCTGAGCACATTTCTGTATGTACGCCCAGGTCTTTGTGGTTGTGTAATGATTTTAATACCGCATCTGGTATGGCTCCTATACCCATTTGAATTGTTGACCGGTCGTCTATAAGCCCGGCAACAAAAGAGCCGATTGTTTTTGTTTCGGGGCCGGATTTTTCGGTAAAATTTGCAGTATGCAGTGCATCTTCGCAATATACCATTGCATTAAACCGGCTGCTGTGAATAAGACCGTCACCATGTGTGCGGGGTGCATTGGGGTTTACCTGAGCTATAAGATACTTTGCGGTATTTACGGCACTGCGGGCAATATCAACAGACACGCCAAGTGAGCAATAGCCATGTTCATCAGGAGGAGAAACGTGAACGATGGCCACATCGATGGGCAAAATATTCTGTTTAAAAAGTTCGGGTATCTCGCTTAGAAAAACCGGAACGTAATCTGCAAAACCATTATTTACAGCTGTGCGTATGGATTCGGAAACAAATAAAGAGTTTACGTGAAAGCTATCTTGATATTCAGGTTTATCAACATGAATATCTCCGTATACACTAATTGAGGTTATTTCAACATTCTGGAGCCTGTAAGCTTCTTTTGCCAGGTTTTCTAAAAGGTAAGTGGGTGTGTGTGCGCTGCCATGAATAAAGACCCGCTGATTTGATTGAATTACAGATAGTGCTTCTTTTGGGGTAAGATATTCAACCTGCTTGTTCATCAATTTTTTTATGCAAAGCTAATAGCCCTAAAAACGAAAAACATGATTATTATCAGGTAATGTGTTTTATTTTTTTAACAATTTTGATTTTTAGAGAATCATCGTGAGCGGCAATGATTTGATGTTTAGCCAGGAGTGAAAGGAGGAATGGGAATTGTATTCGGTTAAGATACACAACCAAAAAAAAATAAAAAGATTATATTTAAGAAATAATTTATGGAGAAAATATTTCCTGTAAAAATGAACCGTTCAGAAGAAATGATAAGCAGTGATAAGCAATATGCAGCATTATTTAACTATGCAACGATTGGAATTGTAGTGACAGACAGTGACGGTGAAATTGTTAATTTTAACAAGTATGCGGAAAGTCAGTTCGGTTATACCACCGAAGAGATTGCCGGTAAGAAAATTGATATTCTTGTGCCTAAACAGTTTTACGCTCCCCACCTGGTGCATCGCGAAAATTTTTACAATAATCCTTCACCGAGACAAATGGGCCATGGGAGAAATTTGTTTGCTTTAAGAAAGGATGGTACTGAGTTTCCTGTTGAAATTAGCTTAAGCCATTACCAAGTGGACGGAAGCACTTTTGTAATTGCATTTGTAATTGATATTACAGTAAGGAAAAGAGATGAGCTTTTGGTACTGCAGCAAAAGGAAGAGCTGGAAAAAATAACTAAACAAATTATTCAAATGAATCTTCAGCTGGAACAAAAGGTTGAAGACCGTACTAAAATGCTAAGAGAAACTTTAGCAGAACTTGAGAAATCAAAAGAAGAATTGCGGGAAGCACTGGAGACTGAGAAAGAATTGGGAGAACTAAAATCGCGTTTTGTAACAATGGCTTCGCATGAATTCCGTACACCGTTGAGCACTATTCTATCATCAGCATTTTTGCTGGATAAGTATAGTGATTCGGTACCCAGGGAAAAAAGAAGC
Source organism: Chitinophagales bacterium (assembly GCA_038203525.1). GTDB lineage: Bacteria > Bacteroidota > Bacteroidia > Chitinophagales > Chitinophagaceae > Limnovirga. The sequence goes on from JBBRDW010000003.1 coordinate 80,382, forward strand.
CTGCATATTCAACGTATTAAAAATGCAGTCTCAGGAATGAAAAGTATTCTTGAAGATTTTTTGTCTTTGGGCAGGTTGGAAGAAGGCTCTTTAAAGGCAAACGTTGAAGTCGTTACGGCAGAGGAATGTTTTGTAGAAATAGAAGAAACCGTTCGTGAAATGGAAACTGTGCTAAAACCGGGGCAACAAATAAATTTTGAGCGCAGTGGAAATTATGAAGTTACTTTTGACAAGCATTTGCTGAAAAATATTTTGCTGAACCTTTTATCCAATGCAATTAAATTTTCTCCGGAAAATTCAATAATAAATATAGCCGCCAAATTAAAAAACAATGAAATAGAAGTTGCTGTTAAAGACAGTGGAATAGGCATAGCTGAAGAGGATAAATATCATTTGTTCGAGCGTTTTTTCCGGGCAAAAAATGCAGGAAATATTCAGGGTACTGGTCTTGGATTGCACATTGTAACCAAATATTTAGAAATAATGAACGGCACTATTGAACTGGAAAGCAAACTGGATGAAGGTTCTTGTTTTACAATACATATACCCAGACTGCCTTTGATGGGGATACAGTAAAATTAACGCAGGCAGAAAACCAAAGTCAAAAAGAAAGAAAGTTTATTGGTTGAAATATTTTCTGCTGAATATAACGCTAAGGTTTTAGATAGGCCAGGCAACCAACAAAGTTGGAAATTCGAAAGATTCGATAATAAATTCTCTTTCATCAGACAATGACAATATATATCAAACATGAGAAAAATATTAATTATTGAAGACAATGATGAAGTAAGAGAAAACACTGCAGAAATTCTTGAACTTTCTGATTATGAAGTTGTAACCGCATCTGACGGCAAAGAAGGCGTAGCACTTGCTTTGAAAGAAAAGCCAGACCTGATTGTTTGCGATATCATGATGCCTAAGCTTGATGGCTATGGCGTTTTGCATTTACTTAGCAAGCATAAAGAAACGTTGAATATTCCGTTTATATTCCTTACGGCAAAATCTGAAAAACAGGATTTTAGAAAAGGAATGGAATCCGGAGCGGATGATTATATAACAAAACCATTTGATGGAACTGAACTGCTGAATGCAATTGAAGCAAGACTAAAAAAGACAGAAGCGGTAAGGGAAAATATTATTGCAGATGTGAGGATTTTAAACGATTTTATAACTCAGGCAAAAGAATCTGTTCAGGTAAACCTTACATCCGATGAACGGGATGTGTATGATTTTAAAAAGAAGCATAATCTATATGCAGAAGGGCAGCGCCCCAAAGCTGTTTATTATGTTATAAGCGGGAAAATAAAAATATTTAAAACATCTTCTGATGGCAAAGAGTTAATAACTGAAATAAATAGCTCCGGAGATTTTTTTGGTTATACTGCAATTCTCGAACACACCAATTATAAAGAAAATGCACAGGCACTGGAAGATTCAAGATTAATGATTATTCCAAGGGAAGATTTTTTAGAGCTCATTACAAAAGATCCCGGCATTTCAAAACAGTTTATCAGCATCATCACAAAAAATATTATTGAAAAAGAAGAAGCGCTTTTAAATCTTGCATACAATTCCCTGCGTAAAAAAGTAGCTTATGGCTTATCGCTGCTGGCTGAAAAATACAGGGCAAGGGAAAGTGAGAAAATTACACTGGATATTTCGAGAGAGAACCTGGCGCAATCCATTGGGGTGGCTACGGAATCGCTTATTAGAACATTGTCTGATTTTAAGAATGAAGGTTTAATCGAAATTCAAACAGGTAAAATAATTATATTAAAAGAAGAGCGGTTAAAGAATCTGCCTTATTAAAAAAACTAAAATACCTAAACTGGTCTGGAGTGCATGCCAATCGATTCTCCTTCTTTGTTTTGCTGTTCCAGTGTCCAGTCATCAGTTAAAGAGGTTTCAATCCAAACGTTTCCACTTTTACGAAACACCTCAAGTGCCAGTAAAAACAATACTTTAAAATCTTCCTTAACCTGTGCAACCGTGCGGTTGCCGTCTATATTTATTTCAAATTCTTGCAAAGTTTTATCTGCCGGACTGATATATTCCTCCGGGTTTAATTTCTGGTTTCTCTGTGCTGGTTTTCTGTTGGCAGAATAATCTTTTAAAAAGTCGATTCTTAGATAGGGATACAACGAATTAAATTCATTCTGAATATTTTTTATCCTGGTTCCTGGCGTAATATGTAATAACATAAAAGTCGTTTAAAAAAATTATGGAGCTTGACTTTATTCTCTGCTGCAAATCATGAAATTATTTCTGTAACATTCCTTGATATATGCAAATTTTAGATTAAACGCTAAAATAATTTATGATATTAATCATGCTTTTTTGTATTCTTTGTCAGTTTTTTGGCCTGGCTGCAATCATGAGGTTGGGCTTTTGTTGCGTCGCACACTTGTACATTAGAAATTATAGGGATCTTTTATGCTGGATTGGAATTTGTAAAAACCGGCATCATTAAATGTTAAGATTGAACAGGGGGAGGCCCGCTGCCGAAAAATGGAATTTTATTTCCTGTTTTAAATTGTTGATCGTTGAAAAGATACTATGAAGTGGGGTATCGACAGCAGCAAAAAACCTGCAGTATATCTACTACAGGTTTTCTTTATTAAGCGGTGAGGGCGGGATTCGAACCCGCGGTACAGAGTAACCCGTACGGCAGTTTAGCAAACTACTGATTTCAGCCGCTCATCCACCTCACCGTTACTTTCTTTAATTGTTTAAGGGGTTGCAAAAATAGGCTGTGGATATTAAAAACCCAAAAGAAAAATTCCCGTTTTTTAATAACGGGGATTTTTCTTTTATGAAATATGCGCAGTGCGTTGTTTGATGGTAGTGAATTGTGCCGCCCATTGTTACAATGTACAAGAGTGCGACGCAAGGAACGTTGAGTATGGCGTTAAAGCTGGGTTCATAAAAAAATTACATGGCGGCGAGCTGTACTTTCTGTGTAAGTTCCATAACATTTTCGCGAAACAGGCTGTCTGTATCCATTAAATCTTTTACAGTCTGGCAGCTGTGTATTACAGTTGTATGATCTCGCCCACCAAAATGCTCGCCAATGGTTTTGAGTGAATTTTTTGTAAAAGCTTTTGCGAGGTACATGGTTATTTGCCTGGCCTGAACTATTTCGCGTTTGCGTGTTTTTTGCAGTAATTTATCGTAAGGCACATCGAAATAATCGCATACCATTTTTTGTATAGCGTCAATGGTAATTTCTTTGCTGCTTGTTTTTACAAAATTACGCAGTACTTTTTTTGCCAGTTCAAGATCTATCTCCCTTTTATTGAGCGACGACTGGGCAAGCAGCGAAATTAATGCTCCTTCCAGTTCGCGTACATTGGTATTAATATTATAGGCCACATATTTTACTACTTCTTTCGGCATATCGAGGCCGTCATTCTTCATCTTTCTTTCTAGTATTTCTATGCGGGTTTCGTAATCGGGTATCTGCAGGTCTGCACTAAGGCCCCAACGGAAACGGCTTAGCAATCTTTCCTGCAAACCATCAAGATCTTTTGGTGGTTTATCTGAAGTGAGCACCAGTTGCTTGCCGCTTTGGTGTAGGTGATTGAAAATTGCAAAGAACGCGTCCTGACTTTTTTCAGCACGGGCAAAAAACTGAACATCGTCAATCATCAATACGTCTATCATCTGATAAAAATGAATGAAATCATTGATAGCATTGTTGCGGCTGTGATCCTGGAACTGATTAATAAATTTTTCGCTGCTTACATACAATACAACTTTGTTTGGATGCATGCGTTTTACATCGTTGCCAATAGCTTGCGCAAGGTGCGTTTTGCCTAACCCTACGCCGCCATATATAACCAAAGGATTAAAGGAATTTGCACCGGGTTTTTCCGCAACTGTTTTACCTGCGCGGCGTGCTACACGGTTACAATCACCTTCTATAAATGAGTCGAATACGTAGCTGTGATTTAACTGAGGATCAATCTGCATTTTCTTCAGTCCTGGAATTACAAAAGGATTTTTAACCGGGCTGTTTATTACTAGTGGGAAATCCATTTCATTGTTATTATACATTTTCATATTGCCTGCAGGCAAATCCATTGATCCGTTTCGCCCGTTATTACCACTGTCTACCATGATGCGATATTCAAGACGGGCTTCTTTGCCAAGTTCCCGTTTAAGGGTTTTTGCTAGCAGGTTTATATAATGTTCTTCGAGGTATTCGAAAAAAAACTGGCTGGGTACCTGAATCAATAAAACACAGCCTTTTATTTCTACTGCTTTTATGGGTTCGAACCAGGTTTTGTAAGGCTGCCAATCTACAATATCTTTTATTATCTTCAAACAATTACTCCATATGGTATCGGCGGTTTTGGTCATGATGGTCAAAAAAATTTATATTCAGTAAAGAAAAGTAAGCCGTCAAAAAATCCCAAAAAATTTGCTCATTGGTGTGTGAATAAATTTTTTGGGAAAGAGGACGAATATCAATCTTTTATGTTGAAAAAAAAATTTTTTAGTCTCTTGTTTTTTTATATTACCAGACAATTTTTGACATTGCGAAATTTTTTTTCCCACATATTTAAATGTTAAATAAAATTACCCCTTCATACAAATTTGGATTACCACTGATTTACAATACAATGGATATTTTATTACCAAAAAAAAAATTAAAACGGGAAGATTTTCCTGCTCTTTCGTTTCCATTTATTGGAAAAAAATATTTTAAAAAAAAGAAAAAAATATTACAGGGAAGTATGAATATTTTTCGCTATTGATTTTTTTTGTAAAACACAATAACCTTACTTGTGATGCACTCTTATACTATTTTAAAAATACGTATCAATAAACGCTGTAATGCTTTCTATATAAGGATTACAGCGATTTTAAACTCATATTTTAAAAATCCGGATAAGTGTTTTTTTTAAGTTATTTTTGCTTAAAATAATTTTTATGTCATTTGAAGTTACAGGAAAGCTGGTTGCAAAGTATGATACAGTACAACGCACCGAAACTTTTAAAACCAGGGAATTTGTTATCGAAAAAACAGATGATATCGGAGGTCGCATTATCAGCAATTATATAAAGTTCCAATCTGTGCAGGACAGAACTGCAATGCCTGACAGGTTTAACCTTGGCGATGAAGTAAAAGTGATGTTCAATATCAAAGGAACTAAATGGATGAAAGATGGCAGAGAGAACTATATTACCAACCTCGATGCATGGCGAATGGAGCATATAAAGTTATCTCAAAGTGATGCAAATATGCCTCCCGATTATGTGCCGGATGCGCCACCAGCAGAAGTATCAGATGATCTTCCTTTCTAAATACTATCAATTGATTTTTAGGTCAACTGCCTGACATCAACCATGCAAAAAAATATTTCACTACGCCTTTTACCTGCTGACGCAGCAGATGATAACAGCATAAAAAATCATATCGCTGATTTACTTTCTGTAAAGCCGGAATTAATTTCCGGCTTTCATCGTTTAAAGCAGTCAATTGATGCAAGGAGCAGGCATCAGGTGTGGATAAACCTCACCCTGCAGGTTTTTATAAACGAACCTTTTTTTAAAAGGCAATGTGTAGAACTAATTCTACTCAATGTTAGCAACGCTACAAATACGGTGTTAATAATTGGCGCTGGACCTGCCGGATTATTTGCTGCACTAAAATTGATCGAGCTTGGTATAAAACCGATTATATTAGAAAGAGGAAAAGATGTACGTGCCAGACGAAGAGATCTTGCGGCACTAAATAAAGAAGGCATCATAAATGCAGAAAGTAATTATTGTTTTGGCGAAGGGGGAGCCGGCACCTACAGCGATGGGAAACTGTATACCCGCAGTTCCAAGCGCGGCGAAATTAGCCGCATACTAAATGTATTTGTACAGTTTGGTGCCGAAGAAAACATCTTATTTGAATCTCATCCTCATATTGGTACCAATAAACTGCCGCATATCATTACCAATATGCGGGAAAAAATAATAGCATGCGGCGGCGAAGTTTTATTTGAAAAAAAAGTTACTGATCTCATCATTGAACGCGATATCATTAAAGGCGTGGAAACAGCCGATGGAAATCGATTTTCCGGTAAAGCTGTTATACTTGCAACAGGGCATTCGGCAAGAGATATTTTTAAAATGCTGCACCAAAAAAATATTTTAATTGAAGCAAAACCTTTTGCCCTGGGTGTGCGCATCGAGCATCCGCAAAGTCTAATTGATTCCATACAATATCACTATCGCCCAATTCCTCCACCGTTGGGGGAGCTTGGCAGGGGGCTGCTTCCCCCGGCATCTTACAGTTTGGTGGAGCAGGTGAATGAAAAAGGTGTGTTTAGTTTTTGCATGTGTCCCGGTGGTATTATAGCTCCCGCTGCCACCAACCCTGGCGAGCTGGTGGTAAATGGCTGGAGCCCAAGTAAAAGAAACAACCCCTATGCAAACAGTGGTATGGTGGTTCAGGTTGCAGAAGAAGATGCGTATGGTTATTTTAAAAATCATAGCCAGAATCACAAATCCCAAAACCCAAACAATCCCTTATTACTAATGCATTTTCAATCAGCCATAGAGCAGCATGCATTTGAAGCTGGTGGCGGAAAGTTTGTGGCTCCGGCACAGCGTATGGCCGATTTTTGCAGTAATAGAATTTCCGCATCAATGCCGCAATGCAGCTATGTGCCAGGCCTGCGCAGCGTTCAGCTTAATAATGTGCTGCCACCATTTATATTTCAGTCATTACAAAATGGCTTTAGGGCATTTGGTAAAAAAATGCATGGCTATCTAACCAACGATGCGGTGGTAGTGGCCACCGAAAGCCGCACTTCTTCGCCGGTGCGTATACCAAGAGACGATCAAAAATTGCATCACCCACAAATAAAAAATCTGTATCCCTGTGCAGAAGGTGCGGGTTATGCAGGCGGCATCGTAAGCGCCGCGATGGATGGTGAAAGGGTTGCGGCTGTTATAGCCGCAATATTTAAATAATAAATGTAATAGTTATTGCAACATTTTATTTAACGCCGGTACTAATGTTGCATAATATTTAATTGTGCTTATTTTTTTTGACCAGGCATTTTTTTTTCACAGCATCGCCTGTTGTGTCAATCATTGGTAAGGCTAGATCAAGAGTTACGCAAAAGCATAATAATTTGCCCATGTTATTTATTTTTGAAGCTTGCTTATATAGTAATGGTTGTGTGCCCTAAACTGTTGAATTAATTGGTAGAATAGTTGGCGGGGGAACGAACGAAAGAAAATTACAGACACCAACAAAAGCAGAAAGCTGATTGGGCAATGCCGACCAGCGGACAAGACCATGAGGAGTGCGACGCAACTGGGTTTAATAGTAGCAATGCAGCCTGGCTCAAAAATATCCTTCACATTTTTATGTTGGGTGAAGTTACCTGAGAGATTTTTTTTGGTGGCCGGCTTAAGGATTTCTATTCAGCTTTGCTTGTGTCACTCACTTGTACGTTCCGAACTTTAAGCAGCAACCAAACTTTCGAATTGTAATTGTGCGCATTGCCTTGTTGAAACTTTTATTCTTTTAATTTGCGTCGCAGACTGGCTTTTATCTTTAATTCTAAATGAGCTAGGGAATATTTGGAATAACGGGAGTGCCTCTATTCTTATTGGCGTCTGGACAATCTTGTATCATTTTTTTTAAGAAAATTTTATTATCTTTTACTTCTTAAACCGTAAAAATAATTCATGCAATTTGATTATATTATTATAGGTGCTGGCTCTGCAGGTTGCGTATTGGCAAACCGTCTTACAGAAGATACTGCATGCAATGTTTTATTGTTAGAAGCTGGTGGAAAAGGTAATAGTAAAATAAATATTCCCGGCGCTTATGGTACGCTCCACAGAACGGATGTTGACTGGGCTTTTCAAACAGAACCTCAACAATTTGTAAACAACCGGAAACTTTATATTCCACGTGGTAAAGTATTGGGTGGCTCCAGCAGTACCAATGCAATGGCTTATGTAAGGGGCAATGCAGCGGATTATAATGAGTGGGCATCGCTGGGTAATAGTGGATGGAGTTATAATGAAGTATTACCCTACTTTAAAAAATCAGAACACCATGAAGTTTTTGGGGAGCCTTTTCATTCAAAACAAGGTTTGCTGAATGTAAGCTTTGCAAAATATCCTTCAAGGCTAAGTAATGTTTTTATTGAGGCTTGTGCCGAGGCAGGGATAAATAGCAATGATGATTATAATGGTGCAGCGCAAACCGGCGCCAGCATGCTGCAATACACAATTAAAAATAAACAACGCCATAGCACAGCCACAGCATTTTTATTGCCAGCTATTAAACGCCGTAATTTAACTGTACGTACAAATGCATTGGTTAAACAAATTATTATTGAAAATAACAAAGCAACCGGCGTTGAATTTTTTACTGGTAAAACTGTTACTGAGAAAGTATATTGCAATAAGGAAATCATACTTTCAGCGGGAGCCATCCAATCTCCGCAAGTGTTATTACTCTCCGGTATTGGAGAACCTGAAACATTAAGAAATGTTGGCATTGATTGTAAGCTTTCTTTGTCAGGTGTGGGAAAAAATTTACAGGATCATGTTTGGGTACCGGCAACTAACTTATGTAATATACCTACTATCAATAATACTATTAAACCATTGAATATGATCAAAGGTTTAATGGAATACCTTTTATTTAAAAAAGGGCCATTTACCAATTCACCAATAGAGGCCAATGCTTTTTTAAAAACAGATACAGCACTTGCAAGACCTGATATTCAATTTCATTTTGCACCTGTACATACCGGTAATGACTACAAAGCAGATCCCTACAATATAAAAACGTACCCAACAACAAATGGGTTTGGTATTTTAGCCATACTGCTGCACCCGGAAAGCAGCGGTTATGTAAGCGTAAAAACCAACAATGCTTTTGATGCACCCTTAATACAACCATATTTTTTACAATCACAAAGCGACAGAGTTACTTTGCTTAGAGGTTTGAAGAAAGCAATGGAAGTGGCAGATGCACAAGCTTTTAAAACTTATTCACCAAACGGCCTGTATCATCCACTGCGCAGTGCAACTGATGATGCATTGATGGATCATATATACAAAAGCCTCGAAACATTATATCATCCTGTTGGCACCTGCAAAATGGGAACGGATGATATGGCCGTTGTAAATAACAGGTTACAAGTGCATGGTATAAAAGCATTAAGAATAATAGATGCTTCTGTTATGCCAACCATTGTTTCGGGCAATACCAATGCCGCCTGCATTATGATAGGTGAAAAAGGCGCAGACCTTATCAAAGAAGATGCGGGATAAATAAAGAAAAATAGTATTTTATTGTCTTATCAGCAACAAATTAATAGCAATGTAATCATCAACAAGATATTAATTTCGTTTTTTGACAGCTATACTCCACCTTTTATTCACAACACCAACAAGGGACAAAGCATAAAACAATCAATGGCTTAACTTACTTGCGATGCTGCCTCCCATTGCCGAAGACTATCTTCCTTTTCTTTCCGAAATAACCTGGCTTTACTTTACGTTTTTACTTTGACACGCTTTGCCAACAGGAGTGTTTAAATTTTATTTGCGAACACGAAAAAAGGTGGAGGTATATTCGTAATTAATTTATTTGATATGGAACGTAGACTCTTCTCTATACTGCCACTCTTGTTCATTTATGTTGGTGTGTATGCAAAATATGCAGATAGTTCCGTTTTAAAAAAATATACAGTACATAAAGTGCTTACGCCGGTTACTATAGATGGCATGGCAGACGACACCTGGCAACAGGCCCCATGGTCAGAACCATTTATAGATATTGAAGGCAATAACAAGCCCACACCTTATCTTACTACAAGAATGAAAATGCTTTGGAATGACGACTATTTGTATGTGCTCGCTCAACTGGAAGAAACTGATCTCTGGGCCTCACTTACGGAGCATGATGCTATTATTTATCGGGATCATGATTTCGAAATATTTATTGATCCTGACCGCGACCAGGAAAACTATTTTGAAATTGAAATCAACACATTCGGCACTGTACTCGATCTTTTTATGGATAAGACTTATAGTAATGGCGGCATCGCCAACCTTAAATGGAATGCAGCCGGTTTGCTTTCCGCTGTTGTTAAAGAGGGAACCATTAACCAAAATAATGATACCGACAAAGGTTGGACTGTTGAAATGGCAATCCCTTTCAATGCGCTTAACCATGCAGGCAACACTTATAAGCCTGTAAACGGTCAAATATGGAAGATCAATTTTTCAAGAGTCGAATGGACACTAGATAAACAAAACGCTACTTATAAGAAAAGAACAGGAAAAGATGGAAAACCACTGCCAGAATTTAACTGGGTTTGGTCGCCACAAGGCATCATCAATATGCATTATCCTGAAAAATGGGGGTTGGTATATTTTGAAGATTAAATCAAGCGATATCAATTTTACATTCCCGGAATAAAATTTTTATTGGCCAGCATCATATCGCTGGGTAGCTTTTGTTGTGTCACTCACTTGTACGTTCTTAACTCTATGGAGCAATGTGCAGGATTGATGCATTAAATCTAATTTCCCCTTATGCCCGATTAAGATTGAGGCTGGGTTAATCTTCCTGGCATCTTAGCCCTGCCATAGCAACCCACCCAACACGCATCCACCAACCTCACGCATCTGTCTCCCGCTCCTGATAAATTCCAGAACCAACTGATTGGTTTGTTGTTCACGGTGCAATTCACGCAGGTAAACCAACACTTCACGAACTGTTTTTTACAGTACGTCGTTTAGTCGCAACGTTTGGTATAAGAATGATGTTATATTAAAAACACATATCATGACAAAAACATCATTGCTAAAATTAATTCCCGTTGCTATTCTATCAGTTTCTTTATTTACTGTTAGTTGTAAAAAAGATGACGCACCAGCCCCCGTGCAACAAAAGAGCATTACTGAACTGGCAACATCTACACCCGATTTGTCATTACTCGCTGCAGCAGTTACCAGGGCAGGGCTGGCTACTACTTTGTCTTCTGCAGGCACTTTTACCGTTTTTGCTCCTACCAATGCGGCTTTTACTTCTATTGGCTTAGGCACAGTTGATGCCATCAATGCAATGGATCCAACTGTTCTTAGTGGCATCATTCTGTATCATGCATTGGGCTCAGTAGTAAATGCTGCAGGCGTACCAGCTGGACCAAATGCAGAAGTAACTTCATTAAATGGAGCAAAACTGTTTACTACCAGCAACGCTGGAGGCGTGTATATCAATGGTATAAAAGTAGTTACTGCAGATATAAGTGCATCAAATGGCGTGGTACATATTATTGATAAAGTATTGTTGCCACCATCAGGAAATATTGTAGCTACAGCAATTGCTAACCCGGATTTCACCTACCTGGTTGCAGCTATAACAAGAGCAAGCCAGGGAACTACTAACGTAGCCACAGTTTTATCAGGCACAGGACCATTTACAGTGTTTGCACCAACAAATCAGGCATTTATAAATGCCGGCTTTGCTACCATAGCTGATATTAATGCAGCCAATCCGGATGATCTTACTCCTATTCTCACATACCATGCGATTGGTGCAAGGGTATTCTCATCAGATTTAACGGAAGGCGCAACACCAGCAACACTTAACGGTGCCAACGTACTTATTCAATTAAACGGAGGAGCCCAAGTAAAGGGTACCAGTAATTTAGCACCCTCAAATATTACCGCTACCGACATAGTAACCACTAATGGCGTTATTCATGTAATTGACCAGGTATTACTTCCATAAATATTTTTATGAACAAAAAGCCGGCATAAACTTTTTTTGCCGGCTTTTGTTTATACCATACATGTTTTTCAGCAATAAGCACAGATATCTTTATATTTTTCTGCTCTCCCTGTATACGTACATCAATACGGAATTATGCCAGGTGTATACGTATTTTCAGATTGATATAGGTTATGTGGATGCGTTTATAATCATTCTTCTAATCACCTTTTTGGTGTGGGAAATAAACAGGTTGTTGAATCCTTTATTTATTAAATGGTTTCCTAACCCGGACAGGATAATAAAACGTAATGTTTTATCTTTCTTTATTGGTCTTGTTCTGGCCTATGTTGCAACCATCGGAGTAGACCTATTTTTCTCTAAAATTGTTTTCCATCAATTATACTCATCCATCCTAAATCCCCTCAAGCTAACTTTAATATATACGTCTCTCATTAATCTCTTGTTTCACCTTATAAATCTTGTGTATGTGTATCAAGATCAGTTAAGGAAAAAGGAACTTGAAGCAGATGGGCTGCAGCGTATGAATATGCAGGCCGAACTACAAACAATTAGAAATCAAATAAACCCCCATTTCCTTTTTAATAACCTGAATGTTCTGTCGGGATTGGTAATGCAAAAAAGTAATGATGCTAATAAATTTATTGAGGCATTTTCCAAATTATATATGCATATTCTTCAGCATCAGGATAAAGAATTGATTGAACTTAGGAAGGAACTCGACTTTCTTGAACCCTACATCTATCTGCTAAAGCAGCGTTTTCCAGATTCGATTGATTTTAACGTAGAAGTTCCCTACAAATACAATAACCATTACATCATCCCGGTTGCTTTGCAAATGCTTGTTGAGAATGCGATCAAGCATAATATAAGTTCAAAGAATAAACCCCTTCAGATAACGATATATGCCAATGGCAACCAATCCATTTCAGTTATTAATAACATTCAGCCCAAAACAAGCAAGCAAACCTCTTCCAATATCGGGTTATCCAATATAAGGAAACGCTACGAATATGCCACTGGCAAGTCTATTATTATTGATCAGGAAAATGGAACTTTCTCAGTTACACTTCCGCTTATTGAAGTAAATAATTATGAAAGTATTAATAATTGAAGATGAAAGAGTTGCTGCTGAAAGGCTGCAGATGATGCTAAATGAATATGATTGTTCAGTAGAAATTTCCGGATGCATTGACAGCATCGAAGACACCTGCAACTGGCTTCAAAAAAATAACCATCCAGATTTAATGCTGCTTGACATTCATCTTGCAGATGGCTTTTGCTTTGAAATTTTTAAAAAAGTAAAATACAGCAACCCCGTTATATTTACAACAGCCTATAACGATTATGCAATAGAATCTTTCAAATATTTTAGTATTGACTATTTACTTAAACCGGTAACTTATGATGCTTTAAAATCGGCTTTAGACAAGTATAAAATGATCACATCCAGGTTTGCAACTCCTGATTATGAAACCATGTTTGAAGTTTTAAAATCTTATGCACCCAAACAATATAAAGAAAGATTTCTTGCCCGGATTGGCCAGCGGCTTGTTTTTATTAAAACCAGCGAAATAACTTACTTTAAAGCCGATGATAAAATTGTTTGCCTTGCCGATAATCAGGGAAACAAATTTCCCGTTGATTACACTATGGATAAACTTGAACAGGTTTTAAACCCAAAAATTTTTTTCCGCCTCAATAGAAAGGTTATTGTTTCCATTGATTGTATTGCACAAATAAAACCATACACCAACAGCAGACTTCTTCTTTATTTAAAAGATGGAATTAAAACAGAAGAAGTAATTATTGCCCGTGAACGTGTAACAGAATTTCGTAAATGGGCAGATCAGTAATTCTGTTGTAAAAGGCCATATACCTGCTGTGAGCAAACGTTGCGGAGAAAGCTTACATTTTTAGCTCCCTATTAGGCGGAATCTGAATATAAAAATTATCGTTCACACCTACCTCCGTCATCTTTAGTTGCGGTGGATAAAGACGAGAACAATGGCAATTTCAAATTTATTTAATTACACAAGCCAAGTCGAAGAACCCTTGATTATTTCCACTCAAACAAAGTATAATTTGTATTGTTAAGTTGTATTTCAAAATATTCTTTATATCATTTGCGCATTACAGATTTCCTTTCTTCAATTCTTCTACAGCATAGTTCGCTGCACGTGCAGTAATTGCCATAAAAGTAAGCGATGGGTTTTGATTTCCTACACTCGTCATACATGCACCATCGGTTACAAAAACATTGTTGCATGCATGTAATTGGTTCCATTTATTGAGCATGGAAGTTTTAGCATCCTTTCCCATTCTTACACCGCCCATTTCGTGTATATCCAATCCCGGCGCCTGTTTGCTGTCGTTCTGTGTAATATTTTTACACCCTGCTACATCCAATATTTCAGCACCCTGTTCAAAAAAATCCTTCACCATTTTTTCATCGTTGTCATCATAGTCAACTGAAGTAATCAGTTGGGGAATACCCCATTCATCTTTTTCATCTTTACTCAACCGCACATGATTTGTTTGCTTAGGAATTACTTCTCCCTGCATTGACATATACACCCCCCATTCACCTGCTTCACTCATTGCACTTTTAAAATTTGCACCAATACCATCAATGCCATTTTCATTTCCATTGTTGCGATAAGCACCCCAGAAAACAAGATAGCCACGCAAAAAATCTGTTTCCTGTTTGTACACATTTCTAAAACAGGGTATCAATGGTGATACAGGCCTGCGGCCATAATAATATTCATCCATGAAACCATCAAGCGTGGCATTCAAAGAGCCACGGTAATTTTGAAATGCAATATATCTTCCAAGAATATCATGATCATTTCCCAAACCATTTGGAAAACGGCTGCTTGTTGAATTCAATAAAATAAGGTTACTGTTTAAACAGGCGGCATTTACAAAAATTATTTTTGCAAAATATTCTCTGGACTGTTTTGTTTTCGCATCAATCACACGCACACCTCTTGCCTTTTGCTTTTGTTCATCATAAATAATTGAATGAACAACTGAATCAGGGCGAAGTGTAAGATTCCCGGTGTGCTCTGCCCATGGTAACGTAGAAGAATTAGAACTAAAATATCCGCCAAACGGACACCCACGATGACAAAGATTTCTTGCCTGGCATTGTCCGCGTCCCTGCTGCAATTGCACCTCACCTGCTTTTGTTAAGTTAGCACATCTGCCCATCAGCATTTTCCTGTCCTTATAATGTGCATTTACCTTTTGCCGCATGTTTTTTTCCACACAATTAAATTCCCAGGGCGGCAAAAATTCACCATCAGGCAAATGTTCAATACCATCTTTGTTGCCGCTGATGCCTGCAAATTTTTCCACATGTGCATACCAGGGTGCAAGATCATTATAACGAATGGGCCAGTCAACCGCAAAACCATCCCGTGCAGGTGCTTCAAACTCAAATCTGCTCCAGCGCTGCGTTTCCCGTGCCCACATCAAAGATTTACCGCCAACCTGGTAGCCGCGTATCCAATCGAATGGCTTTTCCTGTATGTAGCGGTGTTCCTTATCTTTTACAAAAAAATGTTGTGCACTTTCATCAAATGCATAGCACTTACTTATGATTGGATTTTCCTTTTCAAGTTCACGTGATATTTGCCCGCGTTGCCTGAATTCCCATGGATGTTTTGTAGCAGTGGGATAATCTACTATATGCTTAACATTTGGGCCCCTTTCAAGCACCAATGTTTTTACACCATGCTCACACAACTCTTTAGCAGCCCAACCACCACTGATACCCGAGCCAATTACAATTGCATCGAAAGTATTTTCTGTAACTCCTTTTGTATTAATATGTAGACTGTCTCCTGGCATTGTAGTTAGTTTAATTATGGTAAAAGATAAAATATTTTCTAGAAAAGCAGTAGAAATATTTATGTAACCAGCAATAGAATAGGTGGCATCGTCTCTTGTGTCACTCACTTGTACGTTCTTAACTTTATGGAGCTATGATTAAATACTGGAATTCTTCGCAATTTCTCTTCAAATATTTGAATGACTAACCGTTATTTGGTGCAAGAGGCATAGCCTCGGCAAATAATGTAACAACGGATTTCAATCCATTGCTAAAGTAACTTGCCTTAAAATAAGAACCGTCCGGTCCACATATAAAAAATTAAGTAATAAAAAGTGAATGACTTACACAAACAATCAAAGCTACCAGCATATCCTGTTTGTGGTTACATATGAGCTGGGCATAATGCTCTCATAAATACAAAACATCCGATTGCCAGGGTTAGGCCTACACAAACATTTTATTTACGGACACGTACCAAGGCGAGGAAGGTGATCGTTTTTGGGAAGTGTTATTTTTTCCATGCACAGATGCTGGGCGCCTTTTGCCTCTTCACTTAATGGGTAATAATTCGATATTTGATTTAAGAGATGCTGCATTAACGGAATGTCGTTTGAAGGTAGTAACCCTAATGAATTTGATTTTTAATTAGGCATGCTTTTTTTACATCGCAACATGTTTTGCTTTGAATTAGTGGGTCTTCATATTGCTGCGTAAATTTATTGCAGTACAAGAGTGCGACGCAACAAGAGCCTCATAGCAGTAATGCAGCCCGGCTACAATAATTCTTATTCCTTCTTCAACCTCATTGGTCTATTGTTTTATAAGTTTTATTAGAAATCCCCCGGCAGGCGCAAGAGATATGTACCGGGACATCGTAATTTTATTTGCGGACACGAACCAAGGCTTAGAAAAGCAGTAGAAAGATTTATGTAACCGGCAACAGAATATGTGGCATCACCTGTTGTGTCACTCACTTGTACGTTCTCAGCTTTGTGCGGTAATGTGCAGGCCGGTGTATTTAAATGTACATCATGCAGATTGAAGAGAAAGGAAAAGGTAACGAGTAGCTGCATCGTTTTAAACTCCCTTCGCTGAATTAATTCCAGATGCCCTGCGGAACAGCTGGAATAACGGGTTTAATTACCGATCAGGCGATCACGCTTCTTTATTTTTTTAATGTAATGCTATTTAATGATTGTAATAGTTTACCCGCTGCTGCTTTTATTTGCACCAGGTCTTTGTCTACATCAGCCTGGGTAAGAAAATAGAAAGGTGTAAAAGTTTCCCTGGTTATGCGGTTTAGTGAACGGAATGGCTGACCCGCTTTCCATGTGGCATTTGCAAAGCGTGCATATACCTCTTTATCCTCCTTTGATATCTTATCGTTAACGAGTGATTGCAGAATTTCAGAAGGTGTTTTATGATTAGTTGTTGCAAGATAATTTGTGCCGCATTCTGTTGCATAGAAACCAGCAATATTTGTTGCTATTTTTTCCTGACGAAAGCTCTTTTCTTTAACAGAGGTTTCTTCTTCTGCTGAAATAAAAGGCGGGGCAGATTGCTTTTGCCCTGCATAATACATCGAATCCAAAAAAGAAGACATTTCTAATGCATAAGCAGTATCCTGCAATAAATTTTTTAGCTGCCGCATCTGTTCGTCTATTGTTCCGGGCTTTAATACTTGTGAAAGTTTTAATGCCGCATTTTTTATTTGGTGATAGTCTTTCTGTACCTCATCATCCGGCAATTCACTCCACGAAATAAAATTAGCCTTCTTAATTCTTGCAATATCTCTAAATGGCTGTCCCGCCTTCCATGTAGCATTAGCAAACCTATTAAGTAATATTAAAGCACTATCGCCTGTTTTATTGTCTAAAATTTTTTGTAACCAATTATAAGGTGTGCTATTTGTTTGTGCACTTAATAATCCAATACCACATTCCAATGCATAAAAACCAGCCATACTTGTTGCAATTTTTTCTTCTTTTACACTTTTGCTTATCTTGATCGTATCTTCTGCTAAACCTAAAAAAGGAGGCGCAGATTCCCCAATACCCTTATAGTAAGCACCTTCCAGTATGGCAGCCATTTCTGCAGCATAATTTTCATCCTGCAATAAAGAATCAATACTATGCAATTCATTTACAATCTTTTCTTCTTTGTCCATACTATGCTCTTGTTCTTTACAATTATTGAAAATTAAAATAACGGCGCTTATTAGTAGTATGCTTTTCATAAATGTATTATTGATTGGCATTTTAAAATAGTACAATTTAAGGCTTTGAAAGTTTATAGCAAAAATGTGTACTTCTAAAAGGAGAATTTATCCATTTTTTTTCATTTGCACTATCAGAGGCATTCAGAAAAGCGAAAAAATTTTCTTAATGCAAACAAATTTTTTAGCCATTCTTTATAATCTAATTGAGCTTCTGTTGTGTCACTCACTTGTACTTTCTGAACTTTATGCAGCTATGATTAAATACAGGATTTCCAATACACAGGTTCTGTGTACGAACCGTAACTACAATTTATTCAGGTGCATGGAGACACGTTGGGGCATCTTTATTTAATTTTGCGGACACGAACCAAAGCAAAAGGGCCTACTTACTGTATAAATAAATTGTATGAAACAAGTCTTTTACCTGTTATTATTGGCTGCCCTATTTACTGGCTGCAACAATTATATTTACGTAGTGCGGCATGCCGAAAAAGCAGTATCGCCCCCATCTGACCCGCCATTGACAGCCGCAGGTCAGCAACGGGCAGTGGATCTCGCCAACGTTTTGAAGGGGAAAAATATCGGCTTTATTTATTCAACCAATACTATGCGTACCCTTAAAACTGCAACCCCTTTAAGCGATAGTATCGTTAAATCTATTACTTTATATTCACCTGATACCACCGCTTCGTTTATGAAGAAACTTACAAGTATCCGTTCAAATGTGTTGGTTGTTGGTCACAGTAATACAGTACTGGAATTACTGGATGCTTTTAACCTTTCTCATAGCCTGCAGCATATACCCGATGATGGTTTTAATAATCTTTTTATCATTAAAAAGACCCGGTTTCTAAAAACCAAAATAACTTTAACAGAATCTACCTACGGTGCTCCTTAATTGATTTTTTGCTTATATCCATTGGCAGGCGGCAATAAGTCTGTTGATCTTTGGTTGTGTCACTCACTTGTACGTTCTGAACTTTATGCAGCTATTAATAAATACCGGATTTCTCCGCACGTCTCTCCAAATATTTGTGGTTTAGCCAAGCAAATTGCGGCATCGTGGACTAGATGATAATATTTGCCAGCTAGCCGCAGAGTCCATGCCACGCGGGCTATGAGTTGAGACTCTGCGGAGAAAGTAAAAAGTAGGATCGCATTATTTTTTGTACCCAACTGTAGTTTAATAATGGGGCTGTACTTGCGTCGCAGTCTTGTACGTTCTGTAATTCTATTCAGCTTTGATCGTAGCGTAGATTAGCGGTTCTCATTCAAAACCAGTACCATCGAACCGCAGAGTCCATGCCACTCACGGGCTATGAGATGAGACTCTGCGGAGAAGAAACTGTTTATTTAATAACGCCGCACCCAATTCTTGAACCTGCGTTACCGGTGGGCTGGGTATTATAATCATCAACACCACTGTGTACGATGATTGCCCTGCCTAAAACGCTGCTGGTACTGTCTGAGCCAAGTGTCCATAAATCTGTTGTCAGTTCCATAGTGCCTTTGCCTTTTGCATCCAGTTTCACGTTACCTATATCACCCAGGTGAAAACTTTCAGAACCCCATTTTCCATGCTTGGCATCCGTTGGGTTCCAGTGACCATGTGTGGCTTTGCCATTATCCCCGCAGTCAGGATGTTCGTGTATATGAACCGCCACCGTTTTATTGGCCATTTTAGGTATGGTAAGGTCAAGCATCATTTTTACTTTCCCGTTATCTGCATCAAAACTTACTGTACCATCAACGGTTGTATCGACGTCGGTGCCGGTTACTATCGCCTCAGCATGTGTAACATTTGCTGCCATTGTAGACGATGTGTCCGTCGGCATAGATGAAGAAGCAGATTCATTTGCGTTTTCTGTTGATGTAGCACTGCCGCAGGAAATTATTGCAAACGATAATGCAGCTAACAAACAGAAAAACAGTTGTTTGATTTCTAAATGTTTCATGTTTAAAATTTTATTTTAGTAAATGTAATTGTTGCAACAAATACCTTACCATCATATTATTTACAAGATATTTTGTAGTGTGATGCAAAGACAATCAGGCTGTAAAATGTATTGTTTTGATACCTATGATGGTTTAAGATTGAGGCGAAAGTTTCATGTATTGGCAGCTTAAGGCTTGTTTTATCTAACCCGCACAAGAAGCTTTCACACAAAGCTACGCTTAAGTCTTGCACTAGCGTGGGTCATTCTTAGACCAACTGTGTATTTAAATGTACATCCTGGAGATTGAAGCGTAAGAAAAAGGTAACGATTAGTGTATCGTTTTAAACTCCCTCGGCAGAAGGTTTTCTATTTTTTATTCCAGATGCTCTGCAGAACATCTGGAATAATCGGCCATGCCAGCTCTCTCCGCACTGGGTCTCCAAAGTTTTTTGTATTAGCCGAGGACATTGCGGTTTTGTGGACTGAATTATAATATTTGCCGACGAGCCGCAGAGTCCATGCCACACGGGCTATGAGATGAGACTCTGCGGAGAAAGAGTGGTAAGCATTTTTGGCAGATTCATTTGAGAAAGGCATTACCATAAAAACCCGCTTATTCATATAGCATTTCAAAATTTAGAAGTCAATATAATAACTTTCATTCAGCTGATATAATTTGTTTATTCTAAGTGCCAAGGTTCGTGTCTCCACGAACCTTTATTACGTCATGTTCCGGTACGTGAAGACACGTACCGGGGCATCTTAAATTTATTTACGGACACGAACCAAGGCTGAGGACACGAACCAAGGCGGGGGTTCGTGTCTCCA